>JAZKFD010000045.1:0-5853 GCA_040386635.1 Pseudomonadota bacterium | reverse complement strand
CTTCAACGCGGACCCCATTCCGGTGTACCCCTTCAAATTCTTCATTCCGTTTGCTGGCGCGGTCCTGCTGTTGCAGGGCATTGTCGAAATCGCGCGCTGCGTCATCTGCATCCGGCAGGGCTACTGGCCTTCCCGCGAACAGGACGTCGAGGAAGTTGACGTTGAAAAGCTCAAGGCGATGGTCCACGTCAAGGACGAAGACATTGCAGCACTGGACAAGTACGTACACCCCGAGGGCGCCAAGTCATGAAAATCCGCAAGGAACTCTGGTTCGGCTTCACGCTGATGGGAATCATCAGCCTGGCAGCGGTATACATGCTGGTGAGCGTGCCCAAGATCGAAAGCGGCCACATCGGCCTGCTGATGCTTTCGCTGGTCGTCGTGGCGATCATGCTTGGCTTTCCTACGGCGTTCACGCTCATGGGCATGGGCATGATCTTCACGCTGGCGGCCTACGACGGCAACATGGCCAACACGCTCAACCTGATGGTGCAGGCGGCATTCAAGACCATGAGCAACGATGTGCTCATCTCGATACCGCTGTTTGTCTTCATGGGTTACCTGGTCGAGCGCGCCAACCTGATCGAAAAGCTGTTTCGAAGTCTGCACCTGGCGCTGGTCAGGCTGCCCGGTGCGCTGGCCGTCGCAACGCTGGTCACCTGCGCCGTCTTCGCCACCGCGACCGGAATCGTCGGTGCCGTGGTGACACTCATGGGCCTGCTGGCGCTGCCCACCATGCTCAAGTCCGGCTATAGCGTCCAGTTGTCGGCAGGTGTGATCACCGCGGGCGGTTGCCTGGGAATCCTGATTCCGCCGTCCGTGCTTCTGATCGTCTACGGCGCGACGGCGGGTGTTTCGGTGGTCCAGCTCTATGCGGGCGCGTTCTTTCCGGGACTGATGCTCGCAGGCCTGTACATCCTCTACGTGATCATCGTTGCGAAGATCAAGCCGTCGATGGCACCTCCGCTTTCGATGGCCGACCGTTTCGTTCCCCTGCCACCCATGAGCGAGAAGATCGCGCCGTCGCATGCGTCGCGCGCACTCCCTGTGCTGCTGGGTGCGCTCAAGGGCAGCCGCAATGCGGATGTTCCGACCTCGTATGTGCTCAAGCAGCTCGCAATCGTCATGCTGCCGGCGGTGCTTTTCGTGCTGGTTGCGCTGTGGAGCTACAAGTCAGTGACGACCCCGGTCATCGAGGAAGTCTCGACGATGACGCGTATCGGCGAGGCGGCCTCGCCGGTGCGAGAGGGCGGGCTGGCTGAGCCACCGTCCTCCGGTGGCCTGGCAGAGCCGCCTGCCGAAGGCGGATTGCAGGAGCCGCCTGCCGACGCTTCAAGCGCAAGCCCGGCGGCTGGCGCAGGCGGGCTCGCGGAGCCACCCGCTGCCGGTGGCGTGCAGGAACCGCCTGCCGCTGCCGCTTCGATCCCGTCTGTCGCAGCCACCCCGGCCGCGCCTGCTCCCGCCTCAGCCCCAGCTGCCCCCGAGGCAGTGGCCAAGGTGCCTGCACCCACGTCTTACTGGCTGAGCCTGGGAATCGCCGCCGGCGCGCTGGCAGTGTTCTACGCCCTGCTGAGCTTCACCCGGCTTGAAGTTTTCAAGATGCTGCTGACGAGCTTCTTTCCGCTGCTCGTGCTGATCATGGCGGTGTTGGGCTCCATCGTGATGGGCCTGGCCACCCCCACGGAGGCCGCGGCCGTCGGTGCGCTCGGGGGCTTTGTCCTGGCGATCGCGTACCGGCAGCTCACGTTCACCGTGGTCAAGGAAAGCGTCTTCCTCACCGCCAAGACCTCGGCGATGGTGTGCTGGCTGTTCGTGGGATCGGCGATCTTTTCGGCCGCCTTCGCGCTGCTGGGCGGTCAGGAGCTGGTGGAGCGCTGGGTGCTCTCGATGAACCTGAGCAAGACGCAGTTCCTGATCCTGTCGCAAGTCATCATCTTCGTGCTGGGCTGGCCGCTGGAGTGGACCGAGATCATCGTGATCTTCATGCCGATCTTCATTCCGCTGCTCGATAACTTCGGCGTTGACCCCCTGTTCTTTGGCCTGCTGGTGGCGCTGAACCTGCAGACGGCCTTCCTGAGCCCGCCTGTTGCAATGGCGGCGTTTTATCTGAAAGGAGTGAGTCCGCCGCATGTGTCGCTCAACCAGATCTTCCTGGGGATGCTGCCTTTCATGGGCATACAGGTCATCGCGATCGTGCTGCTCTACGTGTTCCCCGAGATCGGCCTGTGGCTGCCGCAAGTGCTGTATAGCCGCTGATGCCTGCAAACCTGAAAGATCCGCTGTCCGGCTGGCGCGTCGAAAGCGCCAGTGGCAAGCCCTGGCCGCTTGCGAACTGCGATCCCGGTGCCAAGCCGTTTTCAGCGGGCAACAAGGCGGGCGACAAGAAGGCGGTAGAGGCACTGGCGAGCGAGATCGACCAGTTGCAGGACATGCTTTTTGCCGACCGGCGCTTCAAGGTGCTGGTGGTGCTGCAGGGCATGGATGCCTCGGGCAAGGACGGCACGATCCGGGGTGTCTTTGGCAAGGTCAGCCCACTGGGCGTGCACACGATGAGCTGGAAGGCGCCGACTGCCGAAGAACGCGCACATGACTTCCTGTGGCGGATTCATCAGCGCGTGCCGGCGGCCGGCGAGCTCATGATCTTCAATCGCAGCCACTACGAAGACGTGCTGGTTCCGCTGGTCGAGGGGCAGCTCACCAAGCAGGCGGTGGAGCAGCGATACGCACACATCAACGAGTTCGAGCGGCTGCTGGCCGAGACCGGCACCTTGCTGCTGAAATTCATGCTGCACATCAGCCCCGATGAGCAGCGTGAGCGACTGCAGGAGCGCATTGACGATCCAGCCAAAGGCTGGAAGTTCATGCCGCGTGACCTCGAGGTACGAAAGCAGTGGGATGCTTACCAGACGGCTTACGAATGGCTGCTGGGCGCGACCAGCACGGCGCACGCCCCGTGGATCGTGGTTCCGGCCGATTCCAAGACGCATCGCAACCTGATGGTTGCGACGGTGGTGCGCGACGCGTTAAAAGCGCTCAAACTCCAGTATCCGCCGCTGGACCCTGCGCTGGCGCACACCCGCGTGGTGTGACAGGCCCTTCGACAAGCTCAGGGCGAACGGCTGTGAGCCGTTGACGTTTACGTAAACGTCAACTAAGCTGGCGGACTGCTGGAGACACCGCCCATGACCGACCTGTCCGCCGAATTCAAGGCGCTCGCGAACTACCGCCCCACGCACAAGGTGCGTTTCGTCACTGCTGCAAGCCTGTTCGACGGCCACGACGCCGCGATCAATATCATGCGGCGCATCCTGCAGGGAATGGGCGCCGAGGTGATCCACCTGGGCCACAACCGCAGCGTCGATGAAGTCGTCACTGCCGCGCTGCAGGAGGACGTGCAAGGCATTGCGATCAGCTCCTACCAGGGCGGGCATGTCGAATATTTCAAGTACATGGTCGATCTGCTCAGGCAGCGCGGCGGCGGACACATCCAGGTGTTCGGCGGCGGTGGGGGCGTGATCGTGCCGCCCGAGATCCGCGAGTTGCACGATTACGGCGTGACGCGCATCTACAGCCCCGAAGACGGCCAGCGCATGGGCCTGGCCGGGATGATCGGCGAGATGGTGATGCGGTGCGACAAGGACATCACCGGCTACGCGCCCCGAAGCGCCCCGGACATCCAGGGCCACGGTGAGATGAACTGGCGCGCGCTGGCCCAACTCATCACGGCACTGGAGAGTGGCAGGGCCGATCCCGCATTGGTGAAGGCGGTGCACCAGGAAGCTGCGACGAAGAAGATTCCGGTCATCGGCATCACCGGCACGGGCGGCGCGGGCAAGTCGTCGCTCACCGACGAGTTGATCCGCAGGCTGCGACTGGATCAGGATGATTCGCTGCGCATCGCGGTGATTTCGATTGATCCTTCTCGCCGGAAAAGCGGCGGGGCCCTGCTAGGGGACCGGATTCGCATGAATGCGATCTCGCCATGGTCTAGCAATGCCAGACAGCGTGTGTTCATGCGCTCGCTCGCTACGCGCGACTTCGGCAGCGAAATTTCCGCGGCCTTGCCCGATGTGGTCTCGGCCTGCAAGGCAGCGGGCTTTGACCTCATCATTGTCGAAACATCCGGCATCGGCCAGGGCGACGCCGCGATCGTGCCACTGGTCGATGTGCCGGTGTACGTCATGACGCCCGAGTTCGGCGCGGCCAGCCAGCTCGAAAAGATCGACATGCTTGACTTTGCCGAGTTCGTGGCGATCAACAAGTTCGACCGCAAAGGCGCAGCTGATGCACTGCGCGACGTGGCCAAGCAGGTTCAGCGCAACAAGGAAGCATGGGGCAAGAGCCCGGATGAGATGCCGGTCTTCGGCACCATGGCCGCACGGTTCAACGACGATGGCGTCACGGCGCTGTATCAGGCGCTTAAGCCCCGCCTGGCGGAACTCGGCCTGAAGCTCGCGGATGGCACGCTGCCGCGCGTCGAAGTGCGGCACAGCACGAACCAGACGCCCGTCATTCCCGCAGCCCGCACGCGTTACCTCGCCGAAATCAGCGACACCGTCCGCGCCTACAAGAAACGGTCACGCGAGCAGGCACGCCTCGCCCGCGAAATCCAGCAGCTGAAAGAAGCGGCGCGCATGCTCAAGATCGACAAGCCGGATCGCGCCCCGGCCGCGGAAGCAAGCCTCGACCTGGCGGGCAAACGCCTGTCGCTCATGGACCGCGATGCGCTGCAGCTCCTGAAGCAGTGGCCCGACATGCAAAAGGCCTATGCCGGAGACGAGTACGTCGTGAAGATCCGCGACAAGGAACTGCGCACCGCCCTCACGACCCGGTCGCTTTCCGGCACCGTGATCCGCAAGGTGAGCCTGCCCACCTACGAGGACCACGGCGAAGTGCTCAAGTGGCTGATGCTGGACAACGTGCCCGGCAGCTACCCGTACACGGCCGGCACCTTTGCGTTCAAGCGCGAAGGCGAAGACCCGACGCGCATGTTTGCGGGCGAAGGCGATGCATTTCGCACCAACACGCGGTTCAAGCTGCTGAGCTCGGGCATGCCGGCCAAGCGACTCTCGACCGCTTTCGATTCGGTGACGCTCTACGGCAACGACCCCGATCCGCGTCCCGACATTTACGGAAAGGTCGGCAATTCGGGTGTGTCGATCGCGACGCTCGAAGACATGAAGGTGTTGTATTCGGGGTTCGACCTGTGCAACCCGAGCACGTCGGTGTCGATGACGATCAACGGCCCGGCGCCCACGATCCTGGCGATGTTCATGAACACCGCCATCGACCAGAACCTGGAGAAGTTCAAGACCGACAACGGCCGCGAGCCCACCGACACCGAAGCCGCCAAGATTCGCGAGTGGGTGCTGGCCAATGTGCGCGGCACGGTCCAGGCCGACATCCTGAAGGAAGACCAGGGTCAGAACACCTGCATCTTTTCCACCGAGTTCTCGCTCAAGGTGATGGGCGACATCGCCGAGTACTTCGTGCACCACAACGTACGCAACTTCTACTCGGTGTCGATCTCCGGCTATCACATCGCCGAAGCCGGCGCGAACCCGATCTCGCAGCTCGCCTTCACGCTGTCCAACGGTTTTACCTTTGTCGAGGCCTATCTCGCGCGAGGCATGCACATCGACGACTTCGCGCCCAACCTGTCGTTCTTCTTTTCCAACGGCATGGACCCCGAGTACACCGTGATGGGCCGGGTCGCGCGCCGCATCTGGGCCGTGGCGATGAAAGAGAAGTACGGGGCGAACGAACGTTCGCAGAAACTCAAGTACCACATCCAGACGTCGGGCCGCAGCCTGCACGCGCAGGAGATCCAGTTCAACGACATCCGCACCACGC
>JAZKFD010000044.1:0-16503 GCA_040386635.1 Pseudomonadota bacterium | reverse complement strand
GCGGTATCACTGCCACCACGTTCCGCGACATGCAGGCCAAGCACCCCGGCCGCGCGCTCGAGAAGGCCGTCAAGGGCATGCTGCCCAAGGGTCCCCTCGGTTACGCCATGATCAAGAAACTCAAGGTGTATGGCGGTGCAGAGCACCCCCACAGCGCCCAGCAGCCCAAAGTGCTGGAACTTCCTGATGCCCAGATCGGAGCGAGAAAATGATCGGTGATTGGAACAATGGCACTGGCCGCCGCAAGTCCAGCGTCGCCCGCGTCTTCATGAAAAAAGGCACCGGCAAGATCACCGTCAACGACAAGGACATCGAAGAGTTCTTCGGTCGCCAGACGTCGATCATGATCGTGAAGCAGCCCCTTTTCCTGACGAACCACGTTGAAACGTTCGACATCAAGGTCAACGTTCACGGCGGTGGCGAGTCCGGCCAGGCTGGCGCGACGCGCCATGGCATTACGCGCGCCCTGATCGACTACGACGCAGCGCTCAAGCCCGCACTGTCGCAAGCCGGTTTCGTGACGCGTGACGCGCGCGAAGTGGAACGCAAGAAGGTCGGTCTGCACTCTGCACGCCGCCGCAAGCAGTTCAGCAAGCGCTAATCCACACTTCGGGGATTTGCCCCCGACACAAAGCCGCACAAGTTCGCTTGTCGCGGCTTTTTTCTTGGGCCTTGCCAAACCTATACTGCTGAGATGAGATTCAAGCTGCTGCGCCGCCGGCTCACCATCAGTGCTCCGCGGATGGCGGTGCGCAGCGCAATGCCCTGGCCGCTGCGGTGGGCAGGGGTGGCCATCGTGCTCGGCTTTTGTGCGGCAATCAGTCTCTGGGCGTTCGAATTCGGCAAGAGCATCGCGGGTCTGGAAACCGGAGCCCGCGAGGAACTGCAGCGCCTGCGAGGAGATGCTGCCAAGCTGCGCGAAGAACGCGACAAGGCCCAGTCAGTCCTCAATACCTCGCAGAGTCTCATCACTGCGGAAAAAACCACGCAGGAGCGGCTCACGGCCCAGATCCGGGCACTGGAGCTGGAAAATCGCGCGCTGCGTGACGATCTGGGGTTTTTTGAACGGCTGCTTCCGAGCAGCGGCACGGAGGGGTTGGCCATCCGCGGGCTTCATGCGGAGGTGCTCGCCGGCACCCAACTCAAGTGGCAGATCCTGGTCATGCAACCGGCCAGGAGCGCCGCCGAGTTCAAGGGCAAGCTCGATATCAATGTCTCCGGCTTGCTCAACGGCAAGCCCTGGACCATGGAAATCCCGGGAGGCGCGCAACCTTTGCAATTCAGGCAATACCGGCGCGTCGAGGGAATGATCGTATTGCCCGAGCAAGCCGTGGTAAAAAACGTATCGGCAAGAGTCATTGAAGGCGCGTCCACGCGCGCGGTGCAGAGCGTCAAGTTGTAACAACCGTTGTCTGGAACAAAACGATGTTTGGAAAGAAAGCCCAGCCCCCCATCAAGAGCCTGATCGCGCAAGGCAGCCGAATTGACGGAAACCTGCAGTTCACCGAAGGGCTGCGAATCGACGGTGAAGTTTTTGGCAATATCAGCGCCACCTCGGAGGAACCGAGCATTCTCGTGATCTCCGAGCAGGCCGTCGTGGAGGGCGAGATACGCGCTGACCACGTCATCATCAACGGAACCGTGCGCGGGCCGGTATACGCCTTCGAGCTGCTCGAGCTCCAGCCGAAAGCCAATATCACCAAGGGCGAAGTTCACTACCGTGAGCTTGAAATGCACCGTGGGGCCATCATCTCCGGCTTGCTGGCGCCGCTGGAGGGGGACGAAAAGCCCTTACTCAAGCTGGCGACAAAGTCCGCCTGACCTGTATTCCTGACCAGATCGCTGTACTATTGCTGGTTAGTGATCGCACCGGAGTATTCCCATGAGCGCAGTAGCTGAACATATTGAAGAAGAGATGCCCCCACCGTTGGTCTTCACCGACAGCGCTGCGGCCAAGGTGGCGGACCTGATCGCCGAAGAGGGAAACCCGGAGCTCAAGTTGCGGGTTTTTGTCCAGGGCGGCGGCTGTTCTGGCTTCCAGTACGGTTTCACCTTCGACGAAATCACGAATGAAGACGACACCGTGATGACCAAGAATGGCGTCTCATTGCTGATTGACGCGATGAGCTATCAGTACCTGAACGGCGCCGAAATCGACTACAAGGAAGATCTTCAGGGCGCGCAGTTCGTGATCAAGAATCCGAATGCCAACAGCACCTGCGGGTGCGGCTCCAGCTTTTCGGCCTGACTTTCAGGGCCTGGGCTGCGGTCCTTTACCGCTGGCACCGACTGCCGCCTCACCGCGGATAGATGCAACCCAACACACGGGCGCCTCGGGCGCCCGTTGTGCTTTCCAGCGCCAGCTTCTCGCGCCGCAGGCACTTGCGAGCCAGCCACGCGAAGGCGGCAGCCTCGACCTGCAACGGCGGCAACCCCCGTTCGGCGCTCGACACGACACGAATTGCTGGTAGACGCGCCTGGAGCCTGCGCATCAGGTGATCGTTGAGTGCACCGCCGCCACAGACCACGAGTTCCGCTGTGCTGCTCTGCTCCCTCATCAGGTCATTGGCGCAGGCGCGCGCGGTCAATTCGGCCAGGGTGGCCTGCAGATCGGCCGGCGCAATCGCATGCCCCCGCGTGATGTTGTCCAGCCACTGGATGTTAAAGAGATCGCGTCCCGTGCTCTTGGGAGGGGACTTGGCGAAATAGGGATCCTGCAGCATTGAATCGAGCAGGTGCTCGTCCACCCGTCCGGAGGCGGCCCACGCTCCGAGCGCGTCGTAGGGTTGTGACAGGTGTTTGACGGCAAGAAAATCCATCAGGGCGTTGCCCGGACCGCAATCAAAGCCTTTGACCGTGCCATCAGGGCGCAGCAAAGTCACATTTGAAATCCCGCCAATATTAAGTACGGCAGTTGCCACGCCCTGACCGCCGAACCAGGACTGGTGGAAAAAAGGCGCCAGTGGCGCACCCTGGCCGCCCGCCGCGACGTCGCGAGATCGAAAATCCGCGACTACCTCAATTCCGGTCAGCTCAGCCAGGAGCGAGGGGTTGGCCAGCTGCAAGGTATAGCCGGTCCCGTCGAACTCTTGCGGCCGGTGGCGCACGGTCTGTCCGTGCGCGCCTATCGCTGCCACCGAACCTGGTTCCATGCCGGCGGAACGCAGCAACTCGCGGACGACGCCTGCATAAACGCGCATCACTGCATTGGCCGCCAGCGCCGCACGATGCAGTTCGTTGTCGCCCGCCGAATTCAGCGAAAGCAGTTCGTCGTGCAGCGCCGCCGAGAACGGGGCAGTCGTGTGGTGGGCGACAGCAGGTGGCGTGCAGGAGAAATCGGCGAGGACGCCATCCACGCCGTCGAGTGATGTGCCGGACATGAGTCCGATGAAGAGATCCGACATGCGGCGATGGTAGCCGCTGGCTGGGAGCCCAGCGGCTCGTCAGTTGGCGCGAGCCACAGCAGTCGTCGATCCTGCGGCTGCGAGTTGAGCGCCCATGGAGCGGGCGAGGCGCTCGAACTCCGGACGCGCGGCTGCCGACAGCGGAACAGAAGCACTGTGCCTAGCCATCTGAATCGGGTCCTGCTGTGCGCCGTCAACCCGGAATTCAAAGTGCAGGTGCGGGCCGGTCGCCCAGCCGGTAGCACCGACCGCGCCGATGCGATCGCCGATATTGACCTTCTGGCCCAGGCGTACGTCGATCCGGCTCAGGTGGGCGTAAAGGGTCTGGGCGCTCGCGTTGTGCTTGACGATGATGACGTTGCCAAAGCCGTTTTGCTGGCCGGCGAATTCGACGACTCCATCGCCTACGGTACGCACCGGGGTTCCGGTCGCCGCGCCGTAGTCCACGCCCAAATGAGCCTTCCACGTGTTGTGGATGGGGTGCATGCGCATGGCAAAACCGCTGGTCACGCGGGAGAACTCCATCGGCGAAGCCAGGAACGAGGTTTCGAGGCTCTTGCCGTCCAGGGTGTAGTAGCTTCCTTTGCGGCCAGCCTCCTGGAACCACATCGCTTGATGCGACTTGCCCTTGTTAACGAATTCGGCCGACAGGATGCGCCCGGTGCGCAGCGGCTCACCGTCGGCCTCGAGCGCTTCATAAACGACATTCAGGCGATCACCGCTTTTCAGAGAGCGGTGGAAGTCGATGTCGCTGCCGAAGATTTCGACCAGCTGAGCGATGATGCTGTCGGGAATGGCCGCTTCGTCGGCTGCGGCGAAGAGAGAGGTGCGGACGGTCGCACTGGCCATGCGTGCGGCGGGGACCATGGGCGCCATCTCGATGCGCGAAACAAACTGCCCCGTTCCAGACTTCTCGACGGTCAGGCGCTTGAAGGTGGTGTCCTCGCCGGTCGCCCAACGCGCCGTCAGTTTCTGAAGCTCGTGAGAATCGTTGACCTCTATGGTGACATTGCGACCCGAGGCGCCCAGAACCCGCGTGCGGAAGGCGTCATGGGATCGCAGGAAGCTCAGTGCCCCCGCGTCCGCCACACCCGCACGCGCAAGCAGGGACTCCGCTGTATCCGTGGCGCGGGTGGTTTCGGTGCGATAGAGATTGAAAGCGTGCAGATCCAGCGTCTTCAGCTGGTCGGAAACGGGCAGGGCGACCACGGACTCGAGCACTTCACGTACCACGGGCTGGACTTCCGGTTCGTCGGAGGCAACGGCGTATGCGCCACCGCCCGCGCAGAGCATCAATGCCGCAAGGGCGGCAGTGACCTGTCGGGGGTGATGTTCAAGCGCATGTGCTGCGCGAGACAAGAGTTTTTCACCAGCGGCAATGAATCCGATTTTCAAACTGTCGTTCCTGCTGTTGGGGGATTTGCTGGGAGACGCCCCGATAGAATCGGGGAATCGCGAAAGCTGGACGGAGTATATAGGCGCCGTCCTACAGCTGAGCGGAAAAACCCTTATGAATCAAGCGCCTGTTACAAAATTCCCGTTGACGGACCATGTCCGCGAAGCTTTGGCAATCACGCTACGGGGCACGCAAGAGCTGATACCGGAAGATGACTGGCTCAACAAGCTCGCCCGCTCCGAGGCGACCGGCACGCCACTGCGCATCAAGTTCGGACTTGATCCCACCGCCCCAGACATTCACCTGGGCCACACGGTTGTGTTCAACAAGATGCGCCAGTTGCAACAACTGGGCCATACCGTCATTCCCCTGATCGGCGATTTCACCACCACGATTGGCGATCCGTCCGGGCGCAACAGCACGCGCCCCCCCCTGACCCGCGAACAGATCGAGGCGAACGCCAAGACCTATTTCGATCAATTGCGCGTGGTGCTGGACGTCGATAAGGCGGAAGTTCGCTATAACAGCGAGTGGAGCGATCCCCTGGGCGCGCGCGGCATGATCCAGCTTGCCGCGAAGTACACCGTCGCCCGGATGATGGAGCGCAACGATTTCCATGACCGCTTCAAGGATGGCACGGCCATCAGCGTCCATGAGTTTCTCTACCCCCTCATGCAGGGCTATGACTCGGTCGCCCTCAGGAGTGACCTCGAACTGGGCGGCACCGACCAGAAGTTCAACCTGCTGATGGGGCGCCATCTGCAGCAGGAATATGGCCAGGAGCCGCAGTGCATTCTCACCATGCCGCTGCTGGAAGGTCTTGATGGCGTCGAGAAGATGTCCAAGAGCAAGAACAACTACATCGGCATCACCGAAGACGCGAACACCATGTTCGCCAAGGTGCTTTCGATCTCCGACGACCTGATGTGGCGCTGGTACACATTGCTGAGTTTTCGCAGCGAATCGGAGATCGCGGGATTGAAGGCCCAGGTGGAAGGCGGCCGCAACCCCAAGGAGGCCAAGGTGATGCTCGCGCGCGAGATCACCGCGCGGTTCCACAGCGCCCAGGCGGCGGATGCGGCAGAGCAGGACTTCGCCAATCGCAGCAAGGGCGGCGTCCCCGATGAAATTGCGCAGGTCAGCCTCACTGGCGCGCCGATGGGCATTGCGCAACTCCTCAAGCAGGCCGGCCTGGCACCATCGGGCAGCGAGGCCAGCCGGCTGATCGAAGGCGGCGGGGTGCGGGTGGACTCAGCCGTCGTCAGCGACAAGGGCCTCAAACTGGACGCTGGAAGCTATGTGGTACAGGTTGGCAAGCGCAAGTTTGCCCGGGTGACGCTCGATTGACGTGTTGACCCCTTGATTGCCCTTATCCAGCGGGTCAGCCAGGCCCGCGTCGTCGTTGGCGATGAATGCATAGGGCAGATTGGTGCCGGACTGCTGGTGTTCGTCTGCGCTGAACGTGGTGACACCGAACTGCAGGGCCCCAAACTTCTGTCCAAGATATTGAAGCTGCGTATCTTCAGTGACGAGGCTGGCAAGATGAACCGCAGCGTCCAGGATGTGGGCGGCGGCCTGCTGATCGTGAGCCAGTTCACGCTGGCAGCAGACGCCTCCGGCGGCAATCGCCCGAGTTTCACGAACGCCGCCGTGCCCGAAGAGGGCAGGCGGCTCTATGACGCTTTCGTGGAGCAGGCCCGGGCGGCGCACCCGGTCGTGGAGACCGGGCGGTTCGCCGCCGACATGAAGGTCCACCTGGTCAACGACGGACCCGTGACGATTCCGCTCCGGATCGCCTAGAACTCAGTAGGGATTCGGAAAACCCAGCGAACCGAGCAGGAAGATCTCCAGGGCTTCCATTTCGAGTGCCGCGCGTTCGCCGGCCTCATGGTCGAACCCCTGGGCGTGCAATGTGCCGTGCACCAACATGTGGGCATAGTGTGCTTCGAGCGTTTTGCCCTGTTCGGCCGCTTCGCGTTCGATCACCGGCCCGCATAGCACCAGGTCCGCCTCCACCCACGCATCATGGGCGTACTCGAACGTCAAAACGTTGGTGGCGTAGTCGCGGCCCCTGTACTGCAGGTTGAGCGCGCGGCCCTCCTCCTGGCCCACGATGCGGACCGCGATCTCCCCGGGATGTCTGAGCGCCGGTTCCATCCAGGACATGACCTTCGCCTTGCGAAGCACCGCGCGATGGGAAGCCGAGTTCGGAAACCGGCCGAACTGCAGTACCAGGTCGAGCTTGAGGTGCATCTTCAGGTCTTGCGTGCCTTGTCGTACGCATCGACGATGCGCGCCACCAGGGGATGCCGCACGACATCGGCGCTGGTGAACCGCGTGTGCGCAATCCCCTTCACACGCTTGAGGATGTGCTCGGCTTCGACCAGCCCGGAAAGCTGGCCCTTGGGCAGGTCGATCTGGCTGACATCGCCCGTCACGACGCACTTCGAGCCGAAACCGATGCGGGTCAGGAACATCTTCATCTGTTCGGGGGTCGTGTTCTGCGCTTCGTCCAGGATCACGAACGCATTGTTGAGCGTGCGGCCCCGCATGAAGGCAAGCGGCGCAACTTCGAGCGCCTGGCGCTCGAACGCCTTCGTGACGCGCTCAAACCCCATCAATTCATATAGCGCGTCGTAAAGCGGGCGCAGATACGGATCGACCTTCTGCGTCAGGTCACCCGGCAGGAACCCGAGCTTCTCGCCGGCTTCCACCGCAGGGCGCGTCAAGACGATGCGCTGCACCGCACTGCGCTCCAGCGCATCCACGGCGGCAGCGACTGCCAGATAGGTCTTGCCAGTGCCGGCCGGCCCGATGGCCAGGGTGATGTCGTGCCTGGCGATGTTGTCCAGGTACACGCTTTGGGTTGGCGTGCGTGCCTTCAGGTCGGTGCGCCGTGTGTGCAGAACCTGGGAGCCGTCATCCTGCACCGCTTCGTCACCCGCAACCATCAACTGAACCTTGTCAGCCGCAATCGGCCGGCCTGCCATTTCGTACATGGCCTGCAACACCTCGAGCGCACGCTGCGCATTGGCCTTGTGTCCTTCGACCCTGAACTGCTCGTGGCGGTGGGCGATCTTCACCTGCAAGGCCATCTCGATGGTGCGCAAATGCTCGTCTGTCGGCCCGCAAAGATGCGCCAGGCGGCTGTTGTTGGGCGGGCTGAACGAATGTCGCAAAATCAAGGGATGGGCTTTCAGGGCGGTGGTGGAGTCAATGGGACGATTGTCGGCGCAAACCGAACCGCGCGGCTGTGGTTCGCCTCGATCCTGATTGCTGCTGCTGCCATCTGTGCGCTTTATCGCGTGTTTCAGGAGCCGGCCCTGCCAGGGGCATCCGCTACCATCCAGGCATCCATGACTGAGAGCCTCAATTGATCGGACGCCTGCAGGGCCTGCTGGCCGAGAAGAACCCGCCGCACCTCCTGCTGGACTGCAATGGGGTCGGCTATGAGGTCGATGTGCCAATGAGCACCTTCTACAACCTCCCCAACGTGGGCGAGAAGGTGAGCTTGCTCACGCACTTTGTCGTGCGCGAAGACGCGCAGATCCTGTACGGATTCGGCTCAGCGGGCGAGCGCGAAGCGTTCCGCCAGCTGATCAGGATTTCTGGCGTGGGTCCCCGCACGGCGCTATCTGTGCTGTCGGGCATGAGCGTGGGCGATATTGCACAGGCCGTTACGGCGCAGGACGCGGCACGCCTGGTCAAGGTCCCCGGCATTGGCAAGAAAACGGCCGAGCGCCTGCTGCTCGAACTCAAGGGCAAGTTCGGCGCCGACATCGACGCCGGCTCCACGTTCACCACGAGCGACGCACAGACGGATATTTTGCAGGCCTTGGTTGCGCTGGGCTACAGCGACAAGGAAGCCGCTGCGTCGCTCAAGGCCCTGCCCAAGGATGTCGGCGTGAGCGAAGGCATCAAGCTGGCCTTGAAGGCATTGGCCCGATAAGCGATGCAGGTGCACTGACATGAGCATTCAGACCGACGACTTCCAGATGCCGCCATCCAGTCGGGTGGTGTCGGCCGCACCCGCCTCGCCAAATGAAGAGGCCGTTGAACGTGCCTTGCGTCCGAAGCTGCTCGATGAATATGTCGGCCAGTCCAAGATTCGCGCGCAGCTGGAAATCTTTGTCGGCGCTGCAAGGATGCGCGGCGAAGCCATGGACCATGTGCTGCTGTTCGGGCCGCCCGGGTTGGGCAAGACCACGCTGTCGCACATCATCGCGCATGAGCTGGGCGTCAACCTGCGCCAGACCTCGGGACCGGTGCTGGAAAAGCCCAAGGATCTCGCCGCGCTGCTGACGAACCTCGAAAAGAACGATGTGCTTTTCATCGACGAGATCCATCGCCTGTCGCCGGTGGTAGAGGAGATTCTGTATCCCGCGCTGGAGGATTACCAGATCGACATCATGATCGGCGAGGGGCCGGCAGCGCGCTCCATCAAGCTTGATCTGCAACCCTTCACGCTGGTGGGTGCAACCACGCGCGCCGGCATGCTTACCAACCCGCTGCGCGACCGCTTCGGCATCGTCGCCCGACTGGAGTTCTATACGGCTGAAGAGCTCGCGCGCATCGTCACACGAAGCGCCGGCCTTCTCAAGGCGCCGATGGACGAGGCGGGTGGGATCGAGATTGCCCGACGTTCACGGGGGACACCCCGTATCGCCAATCGCCTGCTGCGTCGTGTGCGTGACTATGCGGACGTGAAGGGTACGGGTCACATTTCGCAGGAGATCGCGCAAAAAGCGCTTGCGATGCTTGATGTCGATCCGCAGGGCTTTGACCTGATGGACCGCAAGCTCCTGGAGGCGGTGATCCACAGATTTGACGGCGGACCGGTGGGTCTGGACAACATCGCAGCCAGCATCGGCGAGGAGCGAGACACCATTGAAGATGTGATCGAGCCTTACCTGATCCAGCAAGGCTACCTGCAGCGCACGCCGCGTGGGCGCATTGCGACGCTGGCGGCGTTCCGTCACCTGGGCGTGGCGCCGCCGAAATCAGCGGGCGAGCTCTTTGGCGAGTAGTCCTCGCGCAGAGCCACTTTTGCAGCGGGCCTGGAGTTGAACGCAATCAGCACCTGCGCCGCATAGTAGGTCGCCAGCACGAAAAACTGCGCCATCGGAAAAGCAAAGGCAAACCTGTTGATCGCCAGCAGTGAATCGCTCACCATGAAAAAAGACGCGCCCACGGCGACCGCGATCGACGCCTTGTCCCGCAGCACAATGGCCCGTCCGATGGCCTGCGCCGCCATCAGCGCGATGACGACGACATAGGCAGCAACTGCGATCTTCAAGACGGGGCTCAGCCCGTTGAAAAGAAACGCATACATCGCGCCGCCCAGGCCCAGCGTCATCAGCAAGGCGCGCTTGTCGGGAAACCACGGCACACCCCGCTTGAACAGTGCAATGTAGCAAAGGTGGGCCACAAGAAATGCGACCAGTCCCGGGATGAAATAGCCAGGGAACATCAGGAAGCAATCGCCCGCCAGCGAGAACGCCAAGCCTGCGACAAGCAGTTGCGCAAAGCGGTCGCTGGACTTGAGGACGCTCATGCGCCCGGCCACACATGCAATCGCCAGCAGCATTGCGAGGGGCTTGAAGAGGCGGTGCCATTCGACGAGGCCCTGCGCGCTGGTCACGGTCGCGAGTGCGCACGCTTCGATGAGAAGGGCCTGCATGATCGTCACTCGCCCCTGCATCACTGCCCCCACCACCCACAAGGCGGCCGCCAGCCCCGCCAGCCAGACCGCCGACTGCGAAAGCGGCATGGTGTCCGCATGCCACAGAAATAGAGCCACGCCCTGAAGCAGCAGGGTGAACTGGAGCGCGCCGAACCAGAGCACGCCCCGGGTCATCGGCGGATGAAACCGCTCGACCTTCAAGATCTCGAACGGCGGCCGGGGATACCGGGCCATGACGTCCGCGGGGCGCCAGCCGGGCGGTTTGATCCAGACCAGCAGCTTGTCTTTCCAGCTACGCGCATGCCAGGAGTCGTTTGCCAGGGCCCAGTACACCTCGGCGTTCGACCACAGCGGATCCCAGCTGTTCAGGGGGCTGCGCGTGCCGTACACGCACTTCTCGCCCTCTTCCCTGAAACTGCCGAAGATTCGATCCCAGATGATCAGCACCCCGCCGTAGTTGCGATCGAGATACCTGTCATTGACCGCGTGATGCACGCGGTGGTTCGAGGGCGAGCAGAACCACCGGTCGAACCACCCGAGCCTGGGCACATGCTCGGTATGGACCCAGAACTGGTAGAGCAGGTCGATGAGTGCGACCACACCGAAAACAAGGGGTGGCACACCCGCGATCGCCATGGGGACATAAAAGATCCAGCCGAAAAGCGCGCCCGAGCTGGTCTGCCTGAGTGCGGTGGAGAGGTTGTAGTCCTGGCTCTGGTGATGCACAACGTGCGCCGCCCAGAATATCGCCATCTCGTGGCCGGCGCGGTGCAGCCAGTAGTAGCAGAAGTCGTAGAAAACCAGCGCGAGCAGCCAGCCATACCAGGCCGTCCAGAAGGACTCGTTATGCCAGATGGAAACCGCGCCATAGATCGCCGTGTAGATGCCCACGCGAAAAAGCCGCGTGAAGACCGCACTGATCTGGCTCAGCATTCCCAGGCTGATGCTGTTGACCGCGTCGTTGAGACGATAGGTGTTGCGCTTGCGGTACCAGCCCCACGCGAATTCAATGGCGATCAGCCCGAAAAAAACCGGCGTGACAAGGACGATGATCTGGCTCGGACTCATGGCCCGATTGTCCCGCGTTCAGGTCAGTGCGCCCCGAGCGTCAACCCTGATGATGCGTTCCACCGTACCGCTGCGCAGACCGCCCGTTACGCCAATCATCACGTCGTGCAGGTTTACCGTCGGGTCGCAATGACCCGGAATGAGCCAGAGGAACCGGCCCAGCGCCGGAAGCCGAGTGCCCGCGCCGGCCGTGCGAAGGATGCCGTGTTCATCACCCCCATTGGCATACTCGAGCGCCGCTTCCGAATCGAAGGCGTGCACGCGCGGCAAGCCTGAATCGATGGCATGGCTCTTATGGCCGGCGTCGCAAACCGCATGGGTCTCGCAGGTGCTGATCACCTGCGTTTTCACGAAGAGGGCGTGCTCGAAGTTGGGCTGGGCGGGGTCGCGTTCGTTTTGGGCGTAGTCGGCGTCCATGAACAGGAACGAGCCGGCCTGCAACTCGCCATACACACCGCTGGCGGCTTCGCACACCATGCTGCCCGTGCCGGCGCCGGTCACCAGTTCGACCGGAATGCCTTCGGCCTCGATCAGCTTTCGGGTATGCACGACATCATCGACCACCACCGCAATTGCATCGCGCCGCTCGCGGGCACCGCGAAAATGCTGCGCCTTCCCATGGTAGGCCTGCAGGCCCGCAAACCGCAGCGCCGGGTGCTTGCGAATTTCGTGAACCAGAGGCACGGCCGCCTGTCCGGGCTTGACGCCGCAGCGTCCCTGGCCGACATCTATCTCAACGAAAACATCGATGATCGCGCCTGGGCCATTGGCTTGCTGGACACGTGCTTCATTCATCGCTGTCGCCAGGCGCACCACCCCTTCAATGCTGTCCACGGCTATTGCCAGCTTGCCATTTTCTGCCGCAAGCCGGTGCGCGAGCGCTGCCACGCGGGCCAGCTTGTGGGGCGCTATCACTTCATTGCTGATGTAGATGTCATTGACGCCGCCCGCCACCATCGCCTCGGCCTCGGCGGTCTTTTGCACGCAGACGCCGACGGCGCCGGCCTGCATCTGAAGCCTGGCAATTGCGGCGCTTTTGTGCATCTTCGCGTGCGCCCGCCAGCGGACATCGTGCTTGCGCGCGAATTCCGCCATGCGGGCGAGGTTTCGCTTCATCGCATCGAGGTCGATGACCAGCGAAGGTGTGTCGATGGCGTGGACGCTCTGGCCCACCAGGGCCAGCAGCGAATCAGAAACTGGTGTTTTCGTCGGAAGCTTCATCGTCCAGGTGCTGGGTATCGGACCAGCCGACCAGGGTGAATCCCTCGGGAGTCCACAACAGGCGGTTGATTGCCCCGTTGGGAAGCTCCCAGGTCCTCGGCGAATTGACTTCCTGGCCTGTCGCGATCCGGTAGAGAGTATCCAGCACTCCGCCATGGGCGACCACCACGATCTGTTCGCCGGGGTGCCGCTGCGCCAGGGCCTGCATGGTTTTCATGACGCGCTCACGCAGCTTGAGCAGCGATTCACCGCCCTCGGGCGGCTCCCATTCCGGGATGCGCTTGCGCCAGTTGTGCGCGTGATCGGGCCAGCTCTCGTGGATTTCCGAGAAGGTCTTGCCTTCGAACATGCCAAAGCCGCGCTCACGCAGGCCCTCGTCGGGAACCACGGGAATGCCCGCGACTTCGGCAATGGATTGGGCGGTCTGCTGGGCGCGACCGAGATCGCTGGAATACACGGCCGATATGTCTTCGCTCGCCAGCGCTTCACCGACGCGCCGGGCCTGCCAGCGGCCGGTGTCGTTCAACCCGATGTCTTTTTGTCCCTGGATGCGCGAGTCAACGTTCCACGCGGTTTCCCCGTGGCGCACGGCAATGATTCGGGTCGCTTCCATCCTTCTTCATTCTAGAAGGTGCTAAAGATTTTGCGAGTCTAAAAACAGTGCCCAAATGTTCAGCTCTGCTATTTGCCCGCGGGCCCCGGCGCCCCCACCGTCACATCGACCCTGCGCGGTCCTGTCGGCGGCTGGGGGAAGCCCTGCAGCGCCGCTTCGAACATGGCTGGAAAAACACTCCTGCTGTCCGTCCAGGGACCGTCGTGGACCGATCGGCTCTCGAACACGACCTTGTTGGTCGAAAGCTCGCGCACCACCACAGCCACTTCACGGTGAAACCAGGGTGACTCCATGCGTCCCATGAGACCGAAATGACCGCGCCTTCCCCAGCCAAAACCGCCGCCCCACATCGAGTCCCAAGGGTCCGCCCATGGCGACGCGATGCGCTGGGTGCGACCGGTCAGCTGTACGGTGTATCGGGCATTGGCGTCATCGCGGCGCAGGCCCGCCTTGTGCAGCGCCCCGTCCGCAAGCGCCTCGAACTCAGCCTGGCCGGGCTCTTGCTGCGAGGGCAGCCGTTCGAAACGGTACGTCGGTGACGACGGCAAGCTCTGCAAGGTGGAAAACGCCTGCACGTTGCTGTCAACGACAAAGGTGGTGGCGCAGCCGGTCAGGGCGCCAGCCATTGCGGCCAGGCCCAGCAGTTTGAAGGCGAAGTGTTTCATGATCATTTAAGACGCGGGTGGCTTTTGAGTGTTCCCGCGATGCGACCTGTGAAAACGCTCATTGTGTCGCGCTGTCTACAATTCCTCAAACACCGGACACGCCCCATGAAAGAAATCGAGTTCAACAAGCTGCGCAAGCGCATCCGGCGGCAGGCCGGCGAGGCAGTCGTGCACTACAAGATGATCGAACAGGGCGACGTGGTGATGGCCTGCCTTTCGGGCGGCGCCGACAGCTACACGATGCTGGATTCGCTGCTCTATCTGCGTGAAGTCGCGCCCATCGATTTCGAGGTGATCGCCGTCAACCTCGACCAGAAGCAACCGAATTTCCCGGCCCATATCCTTCCCGAGTACCTGACGCGCTTGGGTGTTTCCTTTCGAATCATCGAACAGGACACCTATTCCATCGTCAAGGACAAGATCCCCGAGGGCAAAACCACTTGTTCGCTCTGTTCCCGGTTGCGGCGCGGAATTCTGTACAACACGGCTCAGGAAATCGGAGCGACCAAGATCGCCCTCGGTCACCACCGCGAAGACATCCTGGAGACGCTCCTGCTCAACATGTTCCACGGCGGCACCCTCAAGGCGATGCCGCCCAAGCTGCTCTCCGATGATGGCCGCAACGTGGTCATCAGGCCGCTGGCGTATTGCAAGGAGCGCGACATCAAGGCTTATTCGGAAGCGATGGAATTCCCGATCATCCCGTGTGACCTGTGCGGCTCGCAACCCAATCTGCAGCGCCGCGCAATGAAGGACATGCTGACCGAGTGGGACCGCAAGTTTCCCGGACGCGTGGACAACATGTTCCGGGCACTGGGACATGTCGTCCCCAGCCATCTCATGGACACCAGGCTTTCGGGCTTCGGCAGTGCCCGGCTGTCCGACGAGAGCGGCGACATGAGCAACTGGCTTGCAAGTGGAGAGGTTGAAGCGCGTGAAGTCCCTGTCTCCCTTCCTATCCAGCTGGCCGCGATCACGTCCTAGCTGCACCGGGGCGTCGTCCCCTGACTCTTGAACCGTGGCTTGTTTTGGATACTTATGTATCTTATTTCAGTCCGATGTAGTGAATATGCTGAATTGAGCAAGCAGCCATTCACATCAAGAGGACGACCATGCCGCCTTCAACCCGGCGCTCATACGCGCACCAGACGCAGGCGATCATCCATGCGCCCCAAGTGGTTCGCTCGGCGCCCAGGCGTTCGGTCACGCTGTTTGTATGCGATGCAGCACGATTCGTCGCGGGACTCGTTGGTCGCATACGCGCTGACCGGTCGGCTCCCCGGCGTGTTCAGCTCGCCATTCCGGACTCGCTGGTCAAGCCCCTGGAGCGTCAGATGCTCAGGGACTACTTCACCCGCATGAGCAACGGCGCGGATGTCGAGTTTCTGATTGCCTACTGGAGCTTTACCTCGGATCGCAACGGGCTGCAGCGGTTCGAGCAATTTCGAACCATCATCGACCGGTTCGTGCGAGACAACGCCGTGCGACCAGTCAGTCTGACGCCCGCCTGTCGTGTACTTCTGCTCGCGGATTGGGTCAGGCGATCGGCTACAGGCAGGGTCGGGGCGAGTGAACCCGTTGTTGCCCTGGAGGCCGCAGTGCTGGAAATCCTGGCGCAGGTCCAGCCACAAGGCTCCAAGCTGCCGTGGGGCGCCAGGCGGTCCGTATGAGACGTGCCGGCTGGCGGCTCGCTGCGCTACCCGACCCGCTCGAGTTCAAGCTTGAACTCGTCAGTACGGCTCACGTAGGTTTGCGCCGCAGCGGCAATGCCAGCAACCTCTTCATCAGTGAGCGCGCGCACGAGTTTTCCGGGCGCGCCCAGGATCATCGATCGCTCGGGAAACACCTTGCGCTCGGTGACAACGGCGCCGGCGCCCACAATGCTGTTGGCGCCGATCACCGCACCGTTCATTACCACAGCCTGTATTCCCACGAGAGAGCCGCTGCCGATCGTGCAGCCGTGCAGCATCGCCTGATGCCCCACTGTCACACCTTCGCCAATCGTGAGTGGATACCCGGGGTCGGCGTGCAGAACTGCGCCTTCCTGGATGTTGCTCGACGCGCCGATCTGGATCGGCTCGTTGTCGCCACGCGCGATGGCGCCGAACCACACGCTGGCGTGATCGCCGACGCTCACATCGCCCACCAGCGTTGCTTCGCTGGCGACAAATGCGCTCGGTGAAACTGCGGGAGACTTTCCTCGAATCCGGTAGAGGGCCATGACAGCTGCCTTTGTTCTGGAGCGGGCAAGAATACCTTGCCCGCAGCACCAGCGTACTGGCTCTTCAGGCAGCGCTGATGCTCGGTGAAGATGTGTTGCGCCCTCCTCCGTAGTCGATCCCCAGCCTGCGAATGGCAACCACGGCCTGAGTGCGGTTGACCACACCCAGCAACCGGAAGATGGCGGTGAGGTGGGTCTTGACCGTGATTTCCGCCAGGTTCAGACGCATGCC
>JAZKFD010000043.1:0-27325 GCA_040386635.1 Pseudomonadota bacterium | reverse complement strand
CAAGGATGAACGCACATGTTAAGCCCGGGGCCAGCGATCGTGCAACGTCACCTCTACTGTGTCGCCCCAGAGTTCGATCTGTGCAGGGCTTGCGTCGTGCGAGATGCTGGCGGCGGCCCCGCGCACATAGCCCAGTGCGACGCACGCGCCTGCCAGAAGGCTGTAGCCGGCCGATGATATTTCGCCCGCTGGCGCTCCGTCCACGAGGATGGTCTCGCCCCCCCACGCGAACACGCCGGGCGGCAGTAACAAGGTCACCAGCTTCTTGCGCAGGGGCAATCCCTGGCTCTTGCGCAGCGCGGACTGGCCGATGAAGGGTGAGGGCTTGTCCGGCTTCACGCTGAAGCCCAGGCCCGCTTCCCATGGCGATTCGTCGGGGCCAAGTTCCGCGCCCCATGCGCGTCGTCCCTGCTCGATGCGCAGCGCGTCGAGCGCGTAGTAACCCGCGTCGCGCAAACCGAGGTCGCGGCCTGCGGCGAACAGCGCGAGATACACGTGGCGACACATCTCCACCGGCACATACAACTCGAATCCCGGACCGCCGACATAGGCCATGCGCGCAGCACGAACGCGCGCGAGCCCGAGGTCGATTTCTTTCGTCCACGAGAACTTGAGCGCCTCCGGCGAAAGATCGTCGGGGCTGACGCGTGCCAGCAGTTCGCGCGCCCGGGGACCCATGAGCCCGAGCACGCCATACATGTTCGATACGTCGGTGAGCACGACGTGCGCTTCGCCAGCGATGTGCCGGTTGATCCAGTCTGCGTCGCGCGTGGCCTGCGCCGAGCCTGTGATGACCAGGAATCGATCCCGCGCCTGCCGGATGACGGTGAGATCGCTTTCGATGCCGCCGCGCTCGTTGAGCATGGGGGTATAGACCATGCGATTGACCGGCACGTCCATTTCATTGGCGCACAGGCGTTGCAGCAAGGCAAGCGCGTCGCGACCCTGCAGCAGCAGCTTGGAAAACGAACTCTGGTCGTAGATGGCGACCGCTTCGCGGGTGGCGCGTTGTTCTTCGATGACCTTGCCCAACCACCCTGGCGTATTGAGGGTATGCGGGTATGCCGCCTGCCCCGCCTCATCCTTGAAATAGTTGACCCGCTCCCACCCGTTCTTGCTGCCAAACTCGGCGCCTTTTTCCTTGAGCAGGTCGTAGAGGGGCGACGTGCGCAGCGGCCGCGCCGTTTCCAGTTCCTGCCGCGGCCAGCGCATCGCGTAGTGCAATCCCAGCGTCTCCGCCGTCCGTTCGGCCAGTGCCTTTCGATTGCCGGTAAAGCTGCCAAAGCGACGGATATCCACGTCCCATATATCGGTGCTCGGCTCGCCGCCGACGATCCATTCGGCGATCAGCCGCCCGGCGCCGCCGCTGTTGGCGATTCCCGCCGAATTGAATCCGGCGCACACGAAGTAATTGCGCAGCTCTGGCGCTTCTCCCAGTATGAAATTGCCATCGGGCGTGAAGCTCTCCGGCCCGTTCAGCAGCATCTTGATTGGTGCCGTCTCCAGGCATGGCGTGCGGTGCATGGCGTTGGTCATCAGGATTTCGAACTGATCCCAGTCTTCACCCAGCAACTGGAACTGGAAGTCGTTCGGGATCGGGTCCATCTTCCAGGGCTTGGCATGCGGCTCGAAGCCGCCCATCACCAGTCCGCCCACTTCTTCCTTGTAGTAGATATACCCGTCAGGATCGCGCATCACCGGCAGCATCGGATGGACGCCTGGGATCTGGCCCGTCACGATGTAGAAGTGCTCTGCCGAAAAGAGCGGAACGTTCACGCCTGCGAGCGTGCCGAACTGGCGCGCCCACTGCCCCGCGCAATTCACCAGCGTCTCGCACCTCACGATGCCTTGTGTGGTTTCCACACCCGACACACGACCCTGATCAATGACAACGCCGGTCACCCCGATGTCTTCGAGGATCTTCACGCCGCGATTGCGCGCACCTCTGGCAAGCGACATGCAAAGATCCGCCGGATTGGCCTTGCCATCTCCGGGTAGCCACAGTGCCCCCTGCAGATCGTCGATACGCAGGATCGGATATTTTTCACGCGCTTCTTCAGGCGTGATCTCGTGGCACTCGACGCCAAAACTGCGCGCCATCGCAAGCTGCTTGCGAAGCACCTTCATGCGCTCGGGCGTTTTGGCGACATTGACGCTGCCGCACTGCTTCCAGCCCGTTGCGAGACCCGTCTCGGATTCGAGCGTCGCGTACAGCTCGATGCCGTACTTGCTCATCTGCGTCATCGTGCGGTTGGGCCGCATCTGACCGACGAGGCCGGCCGCGTGCCAGGTGGTGCCGCTGGTCAGCTTGCCCTGTTCGAGCAGCAGGACATCGGCTATACCCAGTCTGGCGAGGTGATAGGCAGTCGAGCAGCCGGCGATACCGCCGCCGACGATCACAACCTGAGCCGATGAGGGCAGTGCCATGAGAAACCTCCCGTATGCAGGCCTTAAGCGGTTCGAAGGGCCATCACCCCTGCAACGATGATGGCGGTGGCCGCCGCGCGACGCGCAGTGAACCGCTCCTTCAGAAACCATGCGCCGAGCAATGCAGCAAAGAGCACAGACGTCTCGCGCAGGGCAGCCACCGTCGCAACCGGTGCCCGCGTCATCGCCCACAGTGCGATCCCGTAAGAGCCAAATGAGGCCAATGCACCCATCAGGCCCACCGGCCAGCGTGCGCGCGCATAGGGCCAGACGACACGTCCGCCGCGACGCATGAACACCATCAGCGCAAACGGCCAGCCGTCCAGCGCAAAAAGCGCAATGACGTATTGCAGCGCGTTGCCGCTCTCGCGAACACCCAATCCATCGACGACCGTGTACATCGCGATCACCACGGCGTTGGCCAGCGCAAACGCCACCGCACGCGGCGACTCCAGCGCATGGCGCGACAGGCCCAGCGCCAGCACGCCACAGCTGATACCCAGGATGCCCGCCCATGCCATGGGCGACAGCGTTTCACCCAGCGTGAAAGAGGCAGTCAGCGCGACCAGCAGAGGCGCTGTACCACGCATGAGCGGATAGGTCAGGCCCAGCTCGCCGTGCTTGTATGCCCCGGTCAGCGCGATGTAGTAGCCGATATGGATCACGGTCGATGCGATCACATACGGCCACGCAGCCACGGGCGGCAGGCCGACGATGAATACGACCGGAATCGCCACGAGCGAGCCGATCAGGTGGATCACGGCCGTGTCCAGTGCCTTGTCCTTGCTGGACTTGACCAGGGCGTTCCAGCTCGCGTGCAGCAATGCTCCGAACAGCACGGCCGCAACGACCGGCCAGGTCAGTGTCATCGAGTGACTTGGGCCTGCAGCTTGCAGCGGCGCGCCCGTTCCAGAAAGTGGGCAAGCGGCGGTGTGGGCAGCGCCGGCACCTTGGCCAGATCGTCCCAGATGCGAAGCCGCACGGCGTCTGCCGCGCCGCGTTGCAACATGAAGGCATGCGCCTGTTCTTCGTCGAAGACGCCCCCCTGCAGGGCCAGCGAGCGCTTCGAGTCGTCGGAGAGCGCAGCCAGATAGCCCGGCCGCACCGAACACAGATAGCGTTTCGCATCGACGTGAAGCCGGATGGGTTCGATGACGTCGTCACCGAAGAGCCCGCGCAGGAAAGGCAGGGCCCGATACTGGTGGACGTCGTCTATGCCCTGCACGGTGGGCGAGGGGCCGAGATCGTGGAGCAGATGCCCCAGGTCGTGAAGCAGGGCTGCGGTGACGAGCGCATCGCCCGCGCCCGCCTCATCGGCGAGCAGCGCGCTTTGCAACGCATGCTCCAGTTGCGTGACAGGCTCCCCCGTGTACTGCTCGGCACCACGATCGGCGAACAGCTTCTCGATGTCGCAGAGCGTCAGTGCCACGGCAACGAATAAGTCTTGAGATTGGTGAAGCTCTTCATCGCCTCCTGCACACCCTCCTTATAGCCCAGGCCCGAGTCCTTGATGCCGCCGAAAGGCGTCAGCTCGAGCCGGTAGCCGGGCACCTCGCGCACATTGACCGATCCCACGTGCAGTTCGTTCACGAAACGCGTGATGTAGTCCAGCCGATTGGTGCAGACCGAACTCGAAAGGCCGTAGGCGGTGCCGTTGGAAATCGAGATGGCTTCTTCGATGTTGCTGAAGGTGATGATGGGCGAGACGGGACCAAAGGTTTCCTCGCGCACCACCGTCATGTCGGGGCGCACGCCGCCGAGCACGGTTGGCGAATAAAGCGCGCCGCTGCGTCTGTTGCCGGCCAGCAGCGAAGCGCCTTGCGCGACCGCTTCATCAACGCGCGCTGCAAATGACTGCGCCGCCGCCTCATCGATGACCGTGCCCATGTCGTTCGATGCGTCTTGCGGGTCGCCGTACTTCCACGACTTTGTCTTGTCGACCACCATGTCGGTGAAGCGGGCGGCAACGGACTCGTGAACCAGTATCCGCTTGACGGCCGTGCAGCGTTGGCCGGAATTCTTGTACGAGCCCTGGACGGCAAGCGTGGAAGCTTCATCGAGGTCCGCGTCTTCCATCACGATGATCGGGTCGTTGCCGCCGAGTTCCAGCACCACGCGCCGGTAGCCCGCTTTCGAGGCAATGTACTTGCCGATCGCCACGCCGCCGGTGAATGTCACCAGATCGACATGCCGGTTCGTGATCAGCTCATCGGCAATTTCCCGCGGGTCGCCGGTGACGATGCTGAGCATCTCGGGTGGCAGGCCTGCTTCGTAGAGGATGTCGGCAAGTAAGATCGCGGAGAACGGAACCTTCTCGGAGGGCTTGAGCACCATCCGGTTGTTGGTGGCGATGCTCGGCACGACCTTGTGCGCCACCTGGTTCATCGGATGGTTGAACGGCGTGATGGCGCTGATCACACCCAGCAGCGGCGAGCGCTGCGTGTACACGCGGCGCTTCTTGCCGTGCGGCGTCAGGTCGCAGCTGAAGATCTGGCCGTCGTCCTTGAGCACTTCGTTCGCGCCGAACAAGAGCACGTCGCTCACCCGGCCGGCTTCGTAGAGCGAGTCCTTCACGCACAGGCCCGACTCCGCCGTGATGAGTTGCGAGACCTCATCAAGCCGCTCCCGAATGATGGACGCGGCCCTGTTGAGAATCGCGGCGCGCTCGTAGCGGGTGAGCCTGGGCTGATAGGCATGCGCCGCGTCAAAAGCGGACTTCACCTCATCGAGCGTCGCTTTCGGGACGCTGCCGATGCGCTCGTTCGTGAACGGATTGAAAACTTCGATGACCCGGTCACGCCCTGCGCCCACTTTTGTGCCTGCAATGCGCATCGCGTCGAGTTGATGCTCGCCGATGAAGTCACTGTGCATAGTTCAAGGCCAGCTCGAATGCATCGAAATTGCGGAACCTGCGCGTCGTATCGAGCCCCGGCAGCTTGCGGTTCAGAATCAGCGGCACGCGCTGCTCGCTGATGCCGCCGTGCGATCGCAGGGGGACGTCCAGCCCCGACAGGTCGTGACGGCTCGCTGACGTGCCGATCACCGTGAAGCGCTCCGACACGCACACGATGTCGCCGATGCGATCGGACGGCAATTCGAACCGGGCGGCGGCGGCGGCCCGGTCCAGCACGACTTCCATTCCCTTTATCGCCTGCAACTGCGAAACCACCTGCGCCACATCCGCGCCATCGGGCAGATAGATCGTGGCGAACGAACCGAGCGCCCCGTGATGCACGACATACGGGTCGGTGATCGGGAGAATCACCCGCGCCGCCGCCGCGCCCAGATGCCTGTCACACCAGTCCTGCAGGTAGATCACGTCGGGCGCGCCGTCCATCGCCACCTTGGCGTTCATGCCGTGATCGGCGGTAAGCGCGATGACGCAGCCCAGCTCTTCGAGCTGGCCCAGGTAGCCGTCCATCATCGAATAGAAATCGTTGGCGCCCTCGGTGCCGGGGGCGTGCTTGTGCTGGACATAGTCGGTGGTGGACAGATACATCACATCGGGGCGATTGCGTTGCATGAGCTTCACGCCCGCTGCGAACACGAACTCGGAAAGATCGGCGCTGTAAACACTCGGCACCGGCAGGCCCACGATCGACAGCATGTCGTCGATGCCGTTTTCATCCATCGTGACCTCGCTGGACTTCTCTGACGAAAAGCAGATGCCGCCTTTCATGCCGTGACCGAGCAGCCGCCGGAGTTTGTCCTTGGCCGTGATGATGGTGACCGACTTTCCTGCATCAGCCAGTGCGGCAAAAATCGTCGGTGCGCGCAACCACTTGGGGTCGTTCATCATCACTTCGGTGCCGCTCGCCGTATCGAAGAGATAGTTGCCGCAAATGCCGTGGACCGAGGGCGGCGCACCCGTCACGATCGACAGGTTGTTGGGGTTGGTGAAGCTGGGGATCACGCAATCTGCGATGAGTCCCGCGCCCTGGGCCAGCGTGCGCTTGAGCCAGGGCATGCGGCCTGCCGCCACGGCTTGGGCGAGGTAGTCTGGTTCGCATCCATCGACGCAGACGATCACCGTCGGCCGGGTCGGCAACTTGTATTGGCGTTTATTGACTGTGAGCACGGCGGGCTTTCGCAGGTTGGGCGCTGGCAGGTTGGTCGCCGCCGCCATCGGCGCGCGACTGTCGGCGCAGGTCGTTTTCGATGGTCCGTTCCTTGCTGTCCATGGCATGGTCGAACATGGCCTGGCCTGCGAGGTCGGCGTCGCCAGAAGCGATGGCTTTTACGATGGCGCGGTGTTCCCCGGCCGAGACGGGCATCAACCAGCCGTCGGCAAGATTCAGGCGCCGGAACAGCGACAGCTCCTTGATCAGTTTCCGGTAGATCGATGTGAGCTTGCTGTTGCCGGCCATCTCGACCAGCCGGTCGTGGAACTTGAGATTGAGCAGGTGATAGTTGTAGGCGTCTTCGGCCTTCACCGCCTTTTCCATGGCATCGACCAGTGCCCGGATTTCCTTGAGCTGCGCAGGCGTGATGTGTTTGGCCAGGCGCCGCCCTACCAGCTGGTCCATCGTCGCGCGCAGCTCGAAGATCTCGACGGCCTCGGCGATCGGAATGTCGCGGACAAAGACGCCGCGATTTTTCTCGTTTCGAACCAGTCCCGCTTCCTCGAGCATGCGAAAAGCCTCGCGCACCGGACCGCGCGACACACCCAGCTTCTGCGCCAGGGCCGCCTCGATCAATTTGCTGCCGGGCGCGTACTCGCCCTGAAGAATGGCGCGCTCGATCTCGTGCTGCACCACGGTGGTCAGCGAACTGCTCTGGAGCAGCGCGATCGTGGGGTGCAGCAGGGCATTCATGCCCCGCATTAGAGCAGCATGGCGTGGATTGTCAACAATCTGCAAAAAGCAATTGACAAGGTTTTACACCCGGCGTCAAATGAATCTCATCGGCGAGGGGCCGGTCATGTCATCCAAGGCGGGGCGTCACGAAAGCGTCACCCGCGGTCCGCAGTATCGAAACCTTTTGTTCCTGAGGAGTTCACCCATGCGCACCCGATTCCTGATGAAGTCCGTCCTGCTTGCCGGCCTCGCCGCCTGCGCCGGCCTGGCCTTTGCCCAGAAAACCCAGCTGCTGGTCTACACAGCGCTGGAAACCGACCAGCTCAAGGCCTATCAGGAGGGCTTCAACAAGTCCAACCCCGATATCGAGATCAAGTGGGTGCGTGACTCCACCGGTGTCATCACCGCCAAGCTGCTGGCCGAAAAAGGCAATCCCCAGGCCGACGCGGTAATGGGCGTGGCCGCCTCCAGCCTGGCCCTGCTCGACAAGAACGGCATGCTGGAGCCCTACGCGCCGATCAACCTCGACGCGATCATGAGCCAGTACCGCGACAAGAAGAAGGTTCCGGCCTGGTTTGGCATGGATGTGTGGGGGGCCACCATCTGCTTCAACACGGTTGAAGCGCAGAAGAAAAACATTCCCAAGCCCGAAACCTGGAAGGACCTGACCAAGCCCGTGTACAAGGGCCAGATCGTGATGCCCAATCCCGCCTCAAGCGGCACGGGCTACTTCGATGTGACCGCTTGGCTCACGCTCTTTGGCGACGACAAGGGCAAGGGCGGCGGCTGGAAGTACATGGACGGCCTGCACGAGAATATTGCGCAGTACACGCACTCCGGCTCCAAGCCCTGCAACATGGCTGCCGCTGGTGAATACGTCATGGGCATTTCGTTCGAATATCGCGGCAACGCCAACAAGGCCAAGGGTGCGCCGATTGACCTGGTGTTCCCGAAAGAGGGTCTCGGCTGGGACCTGGAAGCCTTTGCTATCCACAAGGGGACCAAGAAGCTCGACGCCGCGAAGAAGCTGGCGGATTGGGCTTCGAGCAAGGACGCGATGATGCTGTACGGCAAGAACTTCGCGATCACCGCGCAGCCGGGCATTGCGCCGCCGCTGGCCAATGTGCCCAAGGACTACGAAGCACGCCTGGTGAAGATGGATTTCAGCTGGGCCGCCGAAAACCGCGAGCGCATCCTGGAAGAGTGGACCCGGCGGTACAACGCGAAGTCGGAGAAGCGGTAAGGCGTTGCGGGACTTGACCACCGACCTCTTTCTCGACCTGCGCCATATCCGCAAGGAGTTCGGCGCTTTCACTGCACTGCACGACGTCAGCCTTGGTATCCGAAAAGGCGAGTTCGTCTGTTTTCTCGGGCCGTCGGGCTGCGGCAAGACAACGCTGCTGCGCATCATCGCGGGGCTGGAGGTGCAGACCGCCGGGCAGGTGTGGCAAGGCGGCCGCGACATTTCGCGGCTGCCGCCCGCCGAGCGCGACTACGGCATCGTGTTCCAGAGCTACGCGCTGTTCCCCAACCTGAGCGTCGCCGACAACGTGGCCTATGGGCTGGTCAATCGCAGGACGCCACGCGCGGAGATCGCCAGACGCGTGAGCGAACTGGTCAAGCTCGTCGGCCTGCCGGGTAGCGAAGGCAAATACCCCGCGCAACTCTCGGGCGGCCAGCAGCAGCGCATTGCATTGGCGCGCGCGTTGGCCACGTCTCCCGGCCTGCTCTTGCTGGACGAGCCGCTGTCGGCGCTCGATGCACTGGAGCGCGTGCGGCTGCGCCAGGAAATCCGCGCCCTTCAGCAAAAGGTAGGGGTGACCACCATCATGGTGACCCACGACCAGGAGGAGGCGCTGTCGGTGGCCGATCGCATCGTCGTGATGAACCACGGATCGATCGAACAGGTCGGCACTCCCCTGGATATCTACCGCGAACCTGCATCGCCTTTCGTCGCTGATTTTGTCGGCAAGGTGAACACCATTGCAGCCAGGGTGCGCTCTGGGGCGCTCGAGTTCGGCGCGCTCAGCATTCCCTGCGGCGGCGCGGATCGCGATGCGCGCATCTATCTGCGCCCCGAAGACGTGCTGGCGCGGCCGATCAACGACGGCGATCCGCATGTGTTCGACGCGAGCATTGAAAAGATCGAGTTCCTGGGCTCCTACTGCCACGTCAAGGTCACCTCCCCTGCTCTCGCGGGGAACCCGCTCACCGTGTACCTCTCGCTGAATTTCCTGTCGGAGCAGTCGCTGGAGGTGGGCTCGCCGCTGCGGCTCAAACTGCTGCCCGAACGCATCAAGGTGTTTTGAGCATGAGCGCCGTGCTGCCCGCAGTGGTTGCCGCCCCGGTGAGGCAATCGTCGCACTGGACCGACCGTATCGCCCACCTGGCCCTGCTGGGGGTGGCGCTGCTACTCGTGGCGTTTCTCGCACTGCCGCTGCTCACCATCTTGCTGCAGGCGCTCCAGGGCAAGTCGGAAGAATTTGTCGGGTTGCGAAATTTCATTGACTACGCGCGCACCCCGGCGCTGCTGACGAGTCTGTGGAACAGCATCTGGGTTTCAAGCCTAGTCACCGTCATCGCGGTTCCGCTGGCTTTCGGTTTTGCCTACGCGCTGACGCGTTCGTGCATGCCGCTCAAGCCGCTGTTTCGGGGGATCACGCTCATACCGCTGCTTGCGCCTTCGCTGCTCGCCGCGATTTCGCTCATCTACTGGTTCGGAAACCAGGGCGTGCTCAAGAGCTGGACGGCATGGTTCGGGTGGGGAGAAATCTATGGCGCCGCCGGCATCGTCATCGCCGAGTGCTTCGCGGTATTCCCCCATGCCTTGATGATCCTGGTGACCGCGCTCAGCCTGGCGGACGCCCGCCTCTACGAAGCGGCCGACGCGATGGGCACCAGCAGTGCACGCAAGTTTTTCACCATCACGCTGCCCGGTGCGAAGTACGGCCTTATCTCTGCGGCACTCGTTACTTTCACGCTGGTGATCACCGATTTCGGCATACCCAAGGTGATCGGCGGCAGCTTCAACGTCCTGGCAACCGACGTGTTCAAGCTCGTGATCGGCCAGCAGGATTTCTCCAGGGGTGCGGTGGTCGCCATCTTGCTGCTCGCGCCGGCAGTGATCACCTTCGCAGTCGATGGTTACGTGAGCCGCCGGCAGACGGCGATGCTCACTGCGCGTGCCGTGCCCTATCGACCCAAGCCGTCGCGCGGGTACGACGCGCTGATGACGCTCTACTGCTGCTTCATCGCATTCCTCGTGCTGGCCATGCTCGGCATGGCGGTTTTCGCATCATTTGCAAGCTTCTGGCCGTACAACCTTTCGCCGAGCCTGCGCCATTACGTGATGGGGCTGGTCGATGCGGAAGTGAGCGTCGGTTTTGTCAACAGCCTCAAGATGGCAGCGGGCACGGCCTTCTTTGGAACCGCGCTGGTGTTCTGCGGCGCCTACCTGCTCGAAAAGACAACGGGCATGCAGGGATTGCGCGGCATCGTGCGTCTGCTCGCCATGCTGCCGATGGCAGTGCCCGGCCTGGTGCTCGGGCTGGGCTACATCTTCTTTTTCAATGAACCCTCCAATCCGCTCAACGGGCTTTATCACACCGTCGCGCTGCTGACCATCTGCACCATCGTGCATTTTTATACGACCGGCCACCTCACTGCCGTGACGGCGCTCAAGTCGCTGGACGGGGAGTTCGAGGCGGTGAGCGCCTCGCTCAAGGTGCCCTTTTTCAAGACCTTCTGGCGGGTCACCCTGCCGATCTGCACGCCAGCGCTAGTGGACATCGCGCGCTACTTCTTCATCAATGCCATGACGACGATTTCAGCGGTTGTGTTTCTCTACTCGCCCGAGACCAAGGTGGCATCGATTGCCATCCTCAACCTCGACGAGGCCGGCGAGATGGGCGCGGCGGCGGCAATGGCTGTGCTGATCGGCGTCGCATCCACGATTGCCACGCTGGTGTTCATGGCGCTGGCCTGGTGGGTGAACCGGCGCACGCAGGCCTGGCGAAGCACCGAACGATAAGAACGACGGAGACAATTCATGGACCGCGACAAGATCCTTCTCACCCCCGGCCCTCTCACGACGACGTTGCGCACCAAGCTGGCCATGCTGCGCGACTGGGGTTCGTGGGACAGCGACTTCAATGACATCACGGCGAAGCTGCGGGCCAGCCTGCTGCAAGTCATCCACGCACAGGAGACGCATGTCGTCGTGCCATTGCAAGGCAGCGGCACGTTCAGCGTGGAGGCGGCGATTGCCTGCGTGGTGCCTGCGGACGGCCATGTGCTGGTCCTGGACAACGGCGCGTACTGCAAGCGCGCCGGAAAGATCGCCACCATGATGGGCCGCACTTGCACGCTCATGCCTTTCGACGAAGCCGGGCAGGTCTCGCCGGTGGCGCTCGAAGAGAAGATCAAGTCCGACCCGGGCATCACCCATGTCGTGCTGATCCATTGCGAGACGGGTGCCGGCGTGTGGAACCCGCTGGAGGCAGTGGCCGAAGTCTGCGCCCGGCATGGCCGGGGCCTGATCGTCGATGCGATGAGCTCATTCGGAGCCTTGCCAATTGATGCGAGGGCAACGCGCTTCGATGCCCTCATTGCAGCCAGTGGCAAATGTCTCGAAGGCGTCCCCGGCATGGGTTTCGTTTTCGTGCGCAAGTCGGTCCTGGAGCAATCCGCCGGCCGGAGCCAATCGCTGGCGATGGACTTGCACGACCAGTACGTTTATATGGAAAAGACGGGGCAATGGCGCTTCACGCCGCCAACCCATGTGGTGGTCGCGCTGTGGGAAGCTGTGCAGCAGTTCGAGGCCGAAGGCGGCCAGCCGGCACGCCTGGCCCGCTATACCCGCAACTACCAGACACTGATCGATGGGATGTCCCGGCTGGGTTTCATGCCCTTTCTCGACCCCGCGATACAGGCGCCGATCATCGTCACCTTCAATGCACCGGGCGACTCGCGCTACGACTTCAAGACGTTCTACCAGGCGGCGCGGGCGCGCGGCTTCATCCTTTATCCCGGCAAGCTCACACAGGTGGAAACTTTTCGCGTAGGCTGTATCGGCGCGATCGGTCCCAACGAAATGGAGCAGGCCGTGAGCGCGGTGGCGCTGGCCCTGGAGGACATGGGCATTGCATCGGGTGAGCCGGCGATCTGATCCTTTTCATCGATCCGAGGACGACAACAAGATGGCAACCAAGGTCCACCCCGCGCTGGCCGCGATCAGGAAATCCGGCGCCCGCAAGATCAAGGTCGCATGCAGCGACATCGATGGCGTGCTGCGAGGCAAATATTTGCACAGTACGAAGTTCGAAGGTGCGGCCGAACAGGGCCCCGGTGGCGGCTTTGGGTTTTGCGATGTGGTGTTTGGCTGGGACTCCAGCGACAACGTGTACGACAACACCCAGGTCACGGGATGGCAGCACGGCTTTCCCGATGCCCTCGCGCGGATCGACCTGGACACCCACCGCAACGTTCCCTGGGACGGCGGCATCGACTTCTTCCTCGGCGAATTCATCAACGCGGACGGCACGCCCTATGCCGTGTGTCCGCGGCAGACGCTCAAGCGCGTGCTGGCGCGAGCCAAAAAGCTCGGCTTCGATGTGATGACCGGGATGGAATACGAGTGGTTCAATTTTCTTGAGACACCGCAAAGCTGGGCGGCCAAGAAGGGCGTGGGGCCTGAGACATTGACGCCGGGAATGTTCGGCTACTCGCTGCTGCGCGTGAACCAGAACCGCGAGTTTTTCAACGCCATCATGGATGAGATGCAGGCGTTCGACGTGCCCATCGAAGGACTGCATACCGAAACCGGCCCCGGCGTTTATGAAGCCGCGCTGGGGTTTTCCGAAGCGCTGAAGCAGGCCGACCGTGCGATCCTGTTCAAGACGGGCACCAAGGAAATCGGCGCGCGCTTTGGCATCATGCCGAGCTTCATGGCCAAATGGAATTCGCAGTTGCCCGGCTGCAGCGGTCACATTCACCAGAGCCTGACGGACGGCAAGACCAACCTTTTTTATGACGCGAAGAGCCCGCGCAGGATGAGCAAGCTCTTCGAGAGCTATGTGGCCGGACAGGTGGCGTGCCTCATGGAGTTCGCGCCCATGTTCTGGCCCACGATCAACAGCTACAAGCGGCTCGTCGATGGATTCTGGGCGCCCGTCAAGCCCACGTGGGGCATTGATAACCGCACCGCTAGTTTTCGCGTGATTGCGGGCAGCCCCAAAGGCACGCGGCTGGAGACGCGTTGCCCCGGGGCCGATGTGAATCCCTACCTTGCGATGGCAGCTGTCATCGCTGCGGGACTTTATGGCGTCGAGAAGGGCTTGAAGCTCACCGCCCCGCCGATCACCGGAACCAATCAGGGCGCTGACGACATCCCCCGCGCCCCGCGCACGCTGATCGAAACCACGCGCAACTTCAGCAATTCGAAGATTGCGCGCGAGATGCTTGGCGATACCTTCGTGGAGCACTTCGCTGCGACGCGCGACTGGGAGTGGCGCCAGTGGCTCGACGGCGTGACCGATTGGGAAATGAAGCGCTACTTCGAGATCATCTAGCGATCAGGCGGGCGCAGCAGACCATGACCGCACAGACCCACGCTGCTGAAATCCCGGAAGCCTTTACTTCCAGCTACCACGAAGGCGAGCCGCTGCCACTGGAAATATGGGAAGCTCGACTCGCACGTGCCAACCGCTTTTTCGGCAAGAACGCCATGCACCTCGAACTCAACACATCTGCATCATGAGCATCAAAGGATTTGCATTTCCCACCCCCATCCGCTTCGGCGCAGGCGCTCGCAGGGAAGTCGCCGGGCACCTGCTCGACAAGGGCTGCAAGCGCCCGCTGATCGTGACCGACAGGGCCTTGGGCGCCTTGCCGGTGCTCGCCGAGTTCAAAAGCCATCTGGAGGGCCTGGATGTGGCGGTGTTTGCAGGCGTTTTTGGCAACCCGGTTGCCAGCCAGGTGATGGCCGGTGCGGCTGCGTACAAGGCGCACAACGCCGACTGCGTGATCGGATTCGGTGGCGGGGCGGCACTGGACGTCGCCAAGGTCGTCGGCCTGGCGGCGACGCATGATGGCGACATCCTCGAATACGCCTGGGATCATCCGCAGGTTCGGGCGATCGACAGGGAACTGCCGTATTTCGTGGCGCTGCCTACGACGTCCGGAACCGGTTCGGAGGTCGGTCGCTCATCGGTCATCAGTGAAGACGACACGCACCTGAAGAAAATCATCTTCAGTGCCAAAGTGCTTGCACGCTGCGTCTTCGCGGACCCCGAGCTCACGCTGGGCTTGCCGCCGCACGTCACCGCCGCCACAGGCATCGACGCCCTCACGCACAACATCGAGAGCTACCTGTCCCCTGCCTATCACCCGCTGTGTGACGGGATCGCGCTGGAGGGCACGCGGATCGCCGCACGCTCGCTGGAAAAGGCGGTGAAAGAGCCTTCGAACATCGAGGCGCGCGGGGACATGATGATGGCGTCGATGATGGGGGCCATCGCGTTCCAGAAAGACCTGGGGGCGGTTCACTCGTGTGCGCATGCATTGGGCGCCGTGTGCGACCTGCACCACGGCCTTGCCAATGCGCTGATGATCGACACGGTGCTCGCATGGAACCATGAGGCGGCGCCAGCCAAGTTCGATGAGCTTGCGCACGTGTGTGGCGTACAGGGCGGTGGCACGCAGCTGGTCCCGTGGCTGCGCGCACTCAAGGCCCGCATCGGCTTGACCGGCAAGCTGAGTGCGCATGGCGTCACGGCCGATCAGATCCCGCGCCTGGTGGAAATCGCCGTTGCCGACATCTGCCACCAGACCAATCCACGCCCATTGACAGCCCGGGACTTCCAGCGCCTGTTCGAGGAGGCCATGTGAGCGGCCAGGCCGATCGGCTCAAGATCGGCATCTCGGCCTGCTTCATGCATGCCGACCCGGCGCGCCTGCTTTTTACCGGCAAGACGCTGCAGTATGTCGAGCAGTCGATTGCGCACTGGGTCATGTCAACCGGTGCCATGGCCGTGATGATTCCGAGCCCGACAGGCGCCACCCAGCGCGGCGATGTCACGCTCCACCACTATGCGCAGTGGCTCGATGGCCTCATGCTGCACGGCGGGGCCGATGTGTCGCCCCAGAGCTATGGCGAAGCGCCCTTGCAGGAGAGGTGGTCGGGCGACAGGATCCGCGATGAATACGAGATCGATCTTGTCGCCGCCTTCGAAAAGGCGGGCAAGCCGGTGTTTGGCGTGTGCCGCGGCCTGCAACTGCTCAACGTCGCGTATGGCGGCACGCTCTACCAGGACATCGCCACGCAATTGCCGCATGCGCTGACGCACCGCGATGCGACGACCTACGACAACAATTTCCACACGGTGGATATCCTGCGCGAGTCGCGTCTGGGCGAGCTGTATCCCGGTCTTTCGCGCGCTAAGGTCAACAGCATCCATCACCAGGCCATCAAGGATCTGGCTGCCGGGTTCGTCGTGGAAGCCGTGAGCAACGAGGACGGCATGGTCGAGGCGATCCGGCGCGGCGATGCCAGCAAGTCCTATATCGCGGCCGTACAGTGGCACCCCGAATTTCACCGGGCCGATTCTGAAACGATTGATGACGCAGCCCTGCTGGCTGACTTCCTGAGCGCTGCCGCAGCCGCCAGGAAAAACACGAGGACATGATGCCGACGCTTGCCATCCACAACCCCGCTACCGGCGAAAAAATCGCAGAGCTTCCCGCCGATGACGCTGTCAGCGTTGCAGACAAGGCGCGCTCGGCTCGCGCTGCGCAGGCCCCCTGGGCCGCGCGTCCGCTGGCCGAGCGCAAGGCCTGCATCGTCCGCTTTCGCAGCTTCATCGTGCGTGACCTGGAGCAGCTCGCCGTCACGATGACCCGCGAGACGGGCAAGCCGATCAGCATGTCGCGCAACGAGCTCAATGGCCTCCTGGCGCGCCTCGATTTTTTTGTCGGCATGGTGGAGCCGGTCACGGCGACAGAGACGGTGTACGACGAAGGCGGCATGAAAGAGCGCATCGAGCATGTGCCGCTGGGCGTGGTCGCCAATATCTCGGCCTGGAACTATCCGTGGTTCGTGGGCTGCAATGTCATCGTGCCGGCCTTGCTGACGGGCAATGCCGTCCTGTACAAGCCATCGGAGTTCGCGACGATGACCGGGCTGGAGATTGCCCGCCTGCTGCATGAAGCGGGCGTTCCGGACGATGTTTTCATTGCGCTGGTGGGCGCGGGTGACGTCGGTGCGGCGCTTCTCGAGCAGAAGATTGACGGCCTGTTCTTCACCGGCTCGCATGCCACCGGCGTGCGTATCGCGAAAGCTATCGGGCCGCGCTTCATCAAGTTGCAACTCGAGCTCGGCGGCAAGGATCCCACCTATGTTTGTGACGATGCCGATCCGATAGCAGCGGCCGGATCGCTGGCCGATGGCGCCATGTACAACACCGGCCAGAGCTGCTGTTCGGTCGAGCGCATCTATGTGCATGAGCGCATCCATGACGCCTTCGTGGCGGCTTTTGTCGCGACAGTCAGGGGTTTTAAATTGGGCGATCCGATGAACGGGGACACCTACATCGGGGCCATCACCCGGGCGCCGCAACTCGACGTGCTGGATTCGCAGGTCCAGGATGCGAAGGCGCGGGGCGCCACGCTGCATACAGGCGGCCATCGTGGAAAGGGCCCCGGCAACTGGTACGAAGCCACGGTGTTCAGCAATGTCACGCACGACATGGAACTGATGCAGGAAGAAAGCTTCGGACCGCTCATCGGCATCCAGAAGGTATCGAGCGACGAGGAAGCCGTGCGCCTGATGAACGACACCCGCTATGGGCTGACTGCGGGCGTGTACACGCCGGATGCGGAGCGCGCCCAGCGTGTGCTGTCCCGGGTGAATGCGGGCAGTCTCTACTGGAACTGCTGCGACCGGGTGAGTCCGCGCCTGCCGTGGAGTGGCTTTGGCGACTCGGGTGTCGGGCTCACGCTGTCGACTTATGGCCTGCAGGCCTTCACCCGGCCGCGTGCCTGGCACTTGCGTTCGTGAAGCACCTTCAGTCGTGAGCCTGCGCACCATCGCATTTTTTGACCTGGATCACACGCTGCTGTCCGGGGACAGCGATGTCCTGTGGTGCGAATTCCTGATGGAAAAACGCATCCTGGAGCGCGCGTCATTCTCCGCGCGCAACGCCGACATGGAGGCGCGCTACACGTCGGGCACCGTCGGGGTCGAAGAGTTTGCACAGTTCTATGTGAGTACGCTGGCGGGCCGTTCCCCCGCGCAATGGGCGCCCCTGCGTCTTGAGTTCCTGCAGGCGCTTGTGGTTCCCCGCATACCGGCTGCCGCACGGCAACTGGTCGAGCGTCATCGAAACGCCGGCGACGTGCTGGTAATGACTACGGCCACCAACCGTTTCCTCACGGAGTTGACGGCGGAGCATTTCGGAATCGATCACCTGCTGGCGACAGAAACGGAAATCCGCGACGGCATTTTCACTGGCAGGCCCGAAGGCACCCTCAACATGCGCGGTGGCAAGGTGGACCGGATCGAGGCATGGCTAGACGGGCGCGGTGAGTCGCTGGATGACTATCGCAGCGCTGCCTACAGTGATTCGATGAATGACCTGCCCCTGCTCGAAGCAGTGGACGATCCGGTGGCCGTTGATCCCGATCCACGGCTCACGGAACTGGCGCTGGCGCGCGGCTGGCCGATCTTGAAGCTGCATGGGCAGCGCTGAATTCCGTCGATATCCAAGGAACCTCCATGTCCGCAAGAGACCCGAAACCCAACTCGCTGGCCGATCGCATCGATGCCGCGGCAAAGGCCATCGAACAGCGAGTAATCGCGTGGCGGCGTGACCTGCACTTACACCCGGAGTTGGGCAATCGCGAATTCCGCACCGCCGGCATCGTGGCGGCCCACCTGAAGGCGCTGGGCTTCGACGAAGTTCGCGAGAAGGTTGCTTATACGGGCGTTGTCGGGCTTTTGAGGGGCGGGCTGCCGGGCCCCGTGGTCGCGCTGCGCGCCGACATGGACGGCTTGCCCGTCACCGAGGAAGTCGATGTGCCATTCGCATCGAAAGCAAGAACGAAATGGAATGGTGAGGAGGTCGGCGTCATGCACGCCTGCGGCCACGACTGCCACGTTTCCATCCTGATGGGCGTGGCCGAAATCCTCGCAGGCATGCGATCCGAACTGCGCGGTTCGGTCAAGTTCATCTTCCAGCCCGCCGAAGAAATGCCTCCCGAGGGCGAGGAAGGTGGCGCCAAGCAGATGATCCTGGAAGGCGCGTTGCAAAACCCGGTTCCCCAGGCGATCTTCGGCCTGCATGTCACCTCGCGCCTGAACGTGGGCACCGTGGGTTATCGTCCCGGCCCGACGATGGCAAGCTCCGATCGTTTCCGCATCACGGTGCACGGCAAGCAGACGCATGGTGCGGCCCCCTGGCTGGGCGTGGATCCGATCGTCACTTCGGCGCAAATCATCATGGGGCTGCAAACGGTGGTCAGCCGCGGCATCGATATTGCGCGCGAACCCGCGGTGGTCACCGTGGGCATGATCAGGGGGGGCGTGCGCGAGAACATCATTCCCAACGAGGTCGAGATGCGCGGCACGATCCGCAGCTTTGACGAAGGCATGCGCGACGAGATCCACGAACGTGTGACGACCCTGGCCGATGCCGTCGCCCGCGGTTCGCGCGCGAGCTGCTCATGCGTCATCCAGAAGAACTATCCGGTGACCGTGAATGATCCGGCACTCACCGCGCAGATGGTGCCGACCCTGCAGCGGGTTGCCGGTCCGGGCGCGCTGGAGCTGGTGCCCAAGGTCACCGGCGCGGAGGACTTTTCCTACTTCCAGCAGCTGATCCCGGGGTTGTTTTTCTTCGTGGGCGTCACCGAGCCGGGCATCGATCCTTCGAAGGCATTTTCCAATCACTCGCCAAGGTTCTTTGCCGACGAGCGCGGGTTGCTGATCGGGGTGCGGGCGCTGGCGCATTTGACATGCGACTACCTGGAAGCCGAAAGCTGATCCCTGACCGGCAGCGCCCCAGCGGCGTAAACTTGCCGCCAGAGCGGACGCAAGGCTGGCAAGCGACCGCAAAATAACAAGGAAGTCGACACAATGGCCCTGATCGTCGTCATGGAAGACGATGCCGGAACACGCATGCTCGTAGCCTCGGTCCTGCGCAAGGACGGGCATGAGGTGCTCACCGCTGAAGACGGGCAGGACGGGCTGGCGCTGGTCATATCGAGACGGCCCGACCTCATCATCAGCGACGTGCAGATGCCCAGGATGAATGGCTTCGACATGCTCGCTGCCGTGCGCAAGGATCCCCTCACGGCGGCCATTCCGGTCATCCTGCTCACTTCACTGCAAGAGCGCGCGCACATGCGCATCGGAATGACCACCGGCGCCGACGACTACATCACCAAGCCCTTCAGGGCCGCCGAGCTGCGCGAAGCCGTTTCTGCGCAGCTGAACAAGCGGTCGGTGCAGGCGACGCTCCAGGCCATGGCCGTCGATGCCGCCGTGCAGCAGGCGCTGGTCGACCAGAAGCACGAGCTGGCCAGGCTCTACGAAGAGCGGCTCGCTGCAGAACTGAGTGAGCGCTGGCCCATGGGCAGCGAGGGCGACGAGCAGATCCAGAACGCCACCGTGCTGTTTGTCGATATCCCCAATTACGCTGCCGTCGCCCAGCGGCTTGACGCACAGGAGCTGGCCGATCTCGTCAGAAAGCTGTACGGCAATGCGAACGACACGGTTCATCTCTTTGGTGCGCACTACATGCGCTTCGTCGGCGAGGGCCTGCTCGCGGTCTTTGCCGAGCAAAGCGACACCAAGACGGTAAGCCACGCGCTGCGTGCGGCACGTGCGGCGATGGGCCTGGTCGATTCATCCCATGGCGTACAGGAATATCTGGAGAAACGTTACCCAGATCGCGGCCTGGCGACCTTCGATCTCAATGTCGCGCTGCATTCCGGCGACGTGGCGCTCACGCTGTTGGAGGATCCGCTGCACGGCACGGCATCGCAACTGCTGCCGGTCGGCGATGCAGTCAACGCCACCATCCAGCTGCAAAAAGCCGCGAGCGAACAGGGCTGGCATATCGTCATCAGCGCTGGCGCACTCAGGCCCATCACGGGCGCGGTGCTGACGGGCCGGCGTGCCCTGGTCAGTTTGCCGGGCCTTGCAGCGCCCATTGACGCCGTGGAACTGCTGGGCCTGGCGGTCTGACGATGCAGGGGAGCGCCCGCAAGTGAAGTTTTCGCTTCGCCGGATCCTGGCAGCCAGCCTCGTGCCGCTGGCTATCGTGCCGGCGCTCATGGTCGCCTGGATCATGACGCGCAGCAGCCTGCAGGCCGCCGAAGAACTGGCCGGCGGCATTCTCTCCAACGTTGCTGCGAAAGTGCAGCTGGGCACCGAAATTCATCTGAGGCAAGCCCATGCTGCGCTGGACGGCCTTGTGCCCGAACGCATGGACCCGCAGCAGCTGGCGCTTGCGCGGCGATTGCTCGCCGCACCGGCCGAGCTCGAGCCGATGGCGTTTGCGCTGGTGCGCCAGTCTTCCCACGTGCCCAGCGTGTACATGGGCAACAGGCGCGGCGAGTATCTGGCGATCGAGCAGACCGCCCAGGGCATGCAGCTGCACGTCCGGGGCAGTCAAGGAGGGCCGCGCACCTCGTTTGCCGTGATGAGGCCCGGCGACCGCAGCAAGCCCGTGCCTGTGCAGCCATCAAACTTCGAGCCGCGCACCCGCACTTGGTATCAGGCCGCCATGACGGCCAAGGGCCGGGTTTTTTCGGCAGTACAGCTGGCGCCTGGCAAATCGCAGCTGTTCGTCACGCTGTCGCAGCCGGTGTACGACGACGACAGCGGCGCGGCGGGCGTGTTCGGCGTGGACCTGTATCTGCAGGAACTGGCGCAGCTGTTGCAGACACAGCGGATCAGCGCGCGAGGCGCCGCGTTCGTGGTCGATGAATACGGGCTCCTCGTGGCAGGGTCGGCGGGCGACCCGCTGGTGCGCGAGATCGCCGGCAAGCTGGTTCGACGCAGCCCTCGCGACAGCGCCAATGCGGTGATCCGCCAGGGGTTTGCGGCACTGGAGGCTGAACGTGCGGCGCGGCGCGAGGACATGGTGGCAGGCGCGACCGAATTGCAGCGGCTTGCACTTGCCGGTGATGCGTTGCTGATGATGCAGCGCCCTTTCGGTGAAGCGCTGGGCCTGCGCTGGACACTGGTGGTGGCAGCCCCTGAAAGCGATTTCACGGGAGACATTTCGCGGGCATGGAAAGTGTCGCTCATCGTCATCGGGGCACTCGTTTTGCTGTCTGCGCTGCTCGGCGTCCTGATGGCGCACCTGATCGGACGGCGGCTGCAGCGATTGAGCCTGGCCGCTGGGCAGCTGGGACGCGGTGAAGTGCCGGCGATCGATGCGACCACCCGCATCGGCGAGGTTCACCAGCTGTCCCGGGTGCTGCATGACAGCGCGCAGCAATTGCAGGCTTACAGGCAGCAGGTCGAGTCCGATGCAGCTGCATTGCAGGAGGCCAACGAGACGCTGGAGGACCGGGTCGCGCAGCGCACCGAGCAGCTTGCTGCCTCACGCGAAGAGGCCCTGGCTGCCGCGCGTGCCAAGGCGGCTTTTCTTGCCACCATGAGCCACGAGATCAGAACACCGCTCAACGGTGTCGTGGGCATGAGCACCTTGCTGGCTGAAACCCCCTTGGATGCGGAGCAGCGCGATTACCTGCAGACGATTCGCCTGTCCAGCGACCAGTTGCTCGCCGTCATCAACGACGTACTTGATTTTTCGAAGATCGAATCGGGCAAGCTCGAGCTGGAGATCGAGCCGCTCAGCATTCGGGGGGCCATCGAAGAAGCGTGCGACATCGCTGCGCCCCGCGCCCGCGAAAAGGGGCTGGAGCTCATCATCGACGTAGCGGGCGCCGGCGCGATGCCCGAGGCAATCAAGGGTGATGTGACGCGCCTGCGCCAGGTGCTCATCAACCTGATCAACAACGCCGTGAAGTTCACGTCCAGCGGCGAAGTGGCGGTTCACGCACGGCAGCTCGAGGCGGACAACGGGCACGGCGCAAGCGTGATCGAATTTCGGGTGAGCGATAGCGGCATCGGCATACCGCCCGAGCGGGTCGGCCAGTTGTTCCAGGCGTTCACGCAGGTGGACGCATCGACTACCCGCAAGTACGGTGGCACCGGCCTGGGCCTTGCGATCTGCAAGCGGCTGGTGGAACTGATGGGCGGTGAGATCGGCGTCGAAAGCGAACTGGGGAAGGGCTCGTCGTTCTGGTTCACGGTGGCTGCCCCAGCGACCGAGCTCGCGCCAGCGTTCAACGTGAGCGACGCGGGTCTGCTGGATGGAAAGCGCGTCCTGGTGGTCGATGACAACGCGACCAATGTACGCATCCTCACGCGTCAGCTGGAGATGTGGGGAATTGACGTGACACAGGCGTCCTCCGGAAGCCAGGCGCTGACGTGGATTGACGGGGCGATCAACCCGGCGGACATCGTCATCACCGATATGCACATGCCCGAGATGGATGGCGTTGCTCTTGCGCGAGCGGTAAAAGAACGGGCGGCATGGCGCGGGGTGCCGGTCGTTCTGCTCAGTTCGGGATTCATGCCGGCTGCTGACCAGAGTGCATCGCTTTTTGCCGCGCGCCTGCTCAAGCCCGCCCGTCAGAACCAGCTGTTCGAAACGCTGGTGCGCTGCCTGGTCCCTCATGCCAGTGCGGGGCCTCAGGTCGTGCCCGCCGTTGCAGATGCCAGAAAGGGGCTCACGATTTTGGTGGCCGATGACAATGCGGTGAACCTGAAAGTCGCCTGCGCGATGCTGATGAAGCTTGGCTATGCGCACATGACGGCCAGCGACGGCCGCGAAGCCGTCGAAGCGATCGCCCATGCGCATGCCGCCAAGCGCAGGTTCGCGGCCGTGTTGATGGATGTGAACATGCCCGATCTCGATGGCCTGGACGCGACGCGGCAGATTCACGCTGCCTGGGGCGATGACGCTCCTCCCATCATCGCCTTGACCGCGGGCGCTTCGGCGGAGGACCGCATGCGCTGCGAGGCGGCGGGCATGGATGACTACCTGACCAAGCCCCTGCATGTGGCCGCGCTCGCGCAGGCGCTGGAACGCTGGACGACGGGCGAAGGTGGCGCCGGTGCGCAATTGGTCGCTACAACGGCTTCGGCTTGCGCTGCGGTGGATCCGGATGTGCCGCTGCTCGATCCTGCGCGGCTGGAAGAATTCAAGGAGTTCGATGACGAGGATCTGACAATGACCCGGGAGGTCGTCGCATTGTTCGTAGGTGATGCACCCAGGCGGCTGGACGCCATCGACATGGCGATCGTCGCCGGTGACGCCGTGGCACTGGCGACAGCCGCACATGCGCTCAAGGGTGCGGCGAGCAATGTCGGTGCCGCTGCGATGCAGCAGGAAGCCGCGCGTCTGGAATCGGAATCGGGCGTAGGCAACATGCAGGACGCAGCGGCGCGGTTAGCCCGCCTGCGCGTGCTTTGGACCGAGACGCGTACGAAGCTGGCCGGGTGGGCCTGAGGCATGCGGTCCTCACTTCCGGTCGCATTCAATCGCCTGGCCTGGTCGAACCTGGGCGCGCAATCGGCTGAACAGCTCAGCCTGGCTGCGGTTCCGCTGGTGGCGGTGTTGCTGCTGGGCGCAGGCGCCGGCGAGATTGGAATGCTGGCTGCTGTGCAGAGCCTGCCGTTTCTCCTGCTGGCGATTCCCCTAGGCGTGATCGCCGACCGCGTCGCACGGCGCAAGCTGATGGTGTGGTGCGAGGTCGCACGCGCCGCCTCGCTGCTGGCGCTTCTGGCGATGGTGTGGACGGGCCAGTTGTCCGTCGTGGGGCTCGGCGTGCTGGGCTTCATCGGTGCTGTCGGCACGGTCGGGTACAGCGTGGCCGCACCTGCGCTGGTTCCGGGTCTGGTGCCGCGCGACATGCTGGCTCAAGCCAATGGCCGATTGGAGCTTGCTCGCAGCATGGCCTACGCCGCCGGCCCGGCCATCGCCGGAGCCATGGTCGCCTGGGCCGGCGCGTCGGCTGCGTTCGTCGTCGCGGCGGTGCTGTCGTGCGCCGCCGTGGTGTTGCTGCTGCGACTGAACGAGCCGCCGCGCCCGGCCGCACCTGCTCGTCATCCGCTGCTGGAGATTCGCGATGGTGCGCATTTCGTGTGGCGCCATCCCTTCCTGCGGCCCATCATGGTCACCGGCATCGCCTGGAACATTTCTTGGTTCGTCTTGCAGGCCGCCTATGTCCCCTACGCCGTGCGCGCGCTCGGGCTGACGGCGCAGGTCGTGGGCGTGACGCTGGGATGCTATGGCGCGGGCATGGTGGTGGGGGCGCTGCTGGCGCGGCGCGTCGTCGGCGCGATGTCGTTTGGACGAGCGATCCAGCTTGGCCCTGCGGTGTCGGTCTTTGCCATCGGCGCGATCGTCGCCACCTTGCTTTGGCCCGCCGGGTGGCTGGCCGGCTTCGGCTTCTTCCTGTTCGGGGTCGGTCCGATCATCTGGACCATCACCACCACCACCCTGCGCCAGAACGTCACCCCCGGCGCCATGATGGGCCGGGTGTCATCGGTGTTTCTGACGGCAAATGCCGGTGCGCGACCCATCGGCGCGGTGCTGGGTGGCTGGGTCGGGTCGGTCTGGGGTGAGCCCGCCTGCCTGGCGCTGGCTGGCGGCGGTTTCGTCTTTCAGGCCGTGCTGATCTTCACGTCCCGACTGCGCGAACTCAAGGTGATTCCCGAGGCGACCCCGATCTAGCTCAGGTGCTTTCCCACGATACCGGCCAGCTCGAACATGGTCGCCTGCGGTTTGCCGAAAACCGGCAGAAGCTTGGCATCCGCGTTGATGGAACGCTTGTCTTTTGCGTCCTGCAGGTTGTTGGCCTTGATGTAGTCCCACAGCTTCTTGATCACTTCGGTGCGGGCGAAGGGGCCGTCTCCGATGACCGCCGACAGCTGCGCGCTGGCAACCAGCGTGCCTGTCCTCGGTGCCTTGGGTGCGGCCGCCTTTTTTGCCGGTGCAGCTTTTTTCGCAGTCGCAGACGGCTTGGCCGCCGCTCCCCCTGGGGCCTTGGCCGCCGCCTTGCCTGCAGCCCTGGCAGGGAGAGCGGCTTTGGCTGCGGTCTTTCGCGGGGGAAACTTGCTGGTGCGTGGCTCGAACTCGAAGTTCACCTTGCCCGCCTCCTTGTCCCAGGCCAGGAATGCCTTGAATGCGCGGCGCGTGCGCATCGAGACGAACTTGTCCATCAGGTCGGTCTTGCCGGTCGCCAGCAATTTCTCCATCTGCTCGCGGGCAATCGGCTGCTGCAGGATGACCTGCCCGCTCTTGAAGTCGCAACTCGGCACCGCCTGCGCCGTGGTCGGAACGGTCCGCTCGCAAATGTAGTTCTTGCCGAACTCGAAGACGCGTGCGCCGCACTTGGGGCAGATGCCCAATGACTGCTGCGCGCTGAAGTCGATGACCTCGCCGGTCTCGGCCGGGTCCTGCTCGTTGCCGAAGTCGAACTCGAGCTTCCAGTTTTTTTCTTCTTCGTTGAACTTCAAAACGATCTCGGATGTGAACGGCCAGCCTGCCTTGGAGCGGAAGCCTTCGAGCGGCCCGACATGCTTGTCGCGAAGCAGCTCCTCGACTTCCGCAATCTCGAACGTGCGACCTGCGGGCGTCTTGCCGAACGAGAAGCCGCAAGCGTCCTCCCCGGTCCCCGACTTGCCGGTGCAGGTGTAGCGGCGATAGTTCTCGCGCACGATTCCGTTGCAGTTCGGGCAGGGTGTCTTCAGCGTGACGTAGTCGCCAGGCACGGTGTCGCGATCGTATTCCTTGGCCTTCTTGACGATGTGCTTGGTCATCTCGGCGATTTCGAGCATGAAGGCATCGCGCGACAGCTTGCCGTGCTCCATCTGCGAGAGCTTGTATTCCCATTCGCCGGTCAGGTCAGGGCGCGAAAGCTCTTCCACACCCAAGCCGCGCAGCAGGGTCATGAGCTGGAAGGCCTTGGCCGTCGGAATCAGCTCGCGTCCTTCGCGGTACATGTACTTTTCGTTCAGCAGGCCTTCGATGATGGCCGCACGGGTCGCTGGCGTGCCCAGGCCTTTTTCCTGCATGGCCTCGCGCAATTCGTCGTCTTCGACCTGCTTGCCCGCGCCTTCCATGGCGCCGAGCAGAGTCGCTTCCGAATAGCGCGCGGGTGGCCTGGTTTTCAAGCCCTTCGGCTCGACGGTTTCCGCGCGCACCATTTCCCCCGGCTTGACCGGTACCAGCGTCTTGCTGTCCTCGCCCTCGGGCTTGTCGGCTTCGGCTTCCTTGCCCCAGATGGCCAGCCAGCCCGGCTTGACCAGCACTTTGCCGTCGGTTCGAAAGCTGTGACCCACGGCTTGCGAAATGCGCGTCGTGACCAGGTATTCGGCGCTCGGAAAGAACACCGACAGGAAGCGCCGGACCACCAGGTCATACAGGCGCTGTTCTGCGTCCGACAGACCGCTGGGCGCCTGCAATGTCGGGATGATGGCGAAGTGATCGCTGACCTTGGCGTTGTCGAAAATCTTCTTGGTCGGCTTGACGTAGTTCTGGTCGATCGCCTGCTGCGCAAACGGTGCGAGGTGCTTCATGCCACTGGCCGCAAGCGTGCCCATGGTGTTCTTCACCACGGCCAGGTAATCCTCGGGCAGGTGGCGCGAATCGGTACGCGGATAGGTCAGTGCCTTGTGTCGTTCATACAAACTCTGCGCCAGCGCGAGCGTGGTCTTGGCCGAGTAGCCAAATCGCCCGTTGGCCTCGCGTTGCAGCGAGGTGAGGTCGAACAGCATCGGCGAAGCCTGCGTGGTGGGCTTTGATTCTTCGGTGACGGTGGCGGCCTTGCCACGCACCGCATCCGCGATCGCACGGGCCTCTTTCTCGGACCAGACGCGGTCGGCGCGCAGCTCGGCGTCTTCCGCGTCCTTCTTCCACTTCGGATCGAACCACTTGCCGGGGTACTCGCCGCCTTCAGCCAGGAACGACGCATGCACTTCCCAGTAGTCGCGGCTCACGAACTTGCGGATCTGCTCTTCG
>JAZKFD010000042.1:0-35579 GCA_040386635.1 Pseudomonadota bacterium | reverse complement strand
CTTTGTCATCGAGTCCCTTGCGATTGCTGTGGCCCAGTGGCTGCTGGCAATGGTCCTCGCCTGGGACGTCGCTCACCAAAGCGGTGTCGTTCCGTACACGCTCGGCTATGCGCTGGGCGTGATCCTCTCGAGCTGCTTGCTGTTCAAGGCGGCGTCCATCTTGTCGACCGACTTCGAATCGGTTGCCATCCTCGCCTGACACCAGGCGCTCAAAAACCCTCGGGGGAATCAGTCCCCTTGGGGCTGGTTTCTCCTTCTAGGAGATCCTCATGTTTTATCCTGACCAAGCGGGTTCCCCCGCGGCGGTGCGCCTGACCGTGAACACACCGAAGGCCTCAACCGGCTGGGGCGTCAAGATGCTCCGTGCTGGCTGGCGCTGCTTCATGGCAGCCAGCGGCAAGGACGGATGCACCATCACCTGCATCCTGAAGCGCGGCGCGACGTGCATCATGTTCACGCAGAACACGCTGTTGCCCCTCGAGCAGACTGTGATGCTGCCGCCGGCGGAAGCCGGAGAGCTCTGCTCGCTGTTCGTCGAGAGCGGGCTTGCCGTCCCGGCATGAACGACCTGGACATTCTGGAGGGGCTGGTCGCCAGCGCGGTGGCCAACCCCTCTGGTGAGGACGTCGCTTCCAGCCCGACGCCGGATCTGCATCAGTACGATCGCATACTCGTGATGATGTCGGGCAAGGATTCACTGGCCTGTCTGCTTCACCTGATCGAGCTCGGTGCGCCGCTTGGCCGCATCGAGTTGCATCACCACGACGTCGACGGCCGCCACGCGGAGCCCGAGTCCACGCTCATGGATTGGCCTTGCACACACGGCTATATCGTGGCGTTGGGAAAGGCCTTCGGCGTGCCTGTGCTCTTTTCTCATCGCGCCGGCGGAATCGAACGCGAGATGTTGCGAGAGAACTGCGGCAGCGCGCCGATCGTCTACACCAAGGCGAACGGCGACCTGGTGACGCTGGCCAGCGATCGCTGCAAGCAGAGCACCCGGCTCAAGTTCCCACAAGTCTCGGCGAGCCTGATAACACGATGGTGCAGTTCGGCTGCCAAGATATCGGTGTCCGACCGGCTGCTGATTCACGACGAGCGCTTTCGCAAAGGAAGGACGCTGGTCGTCACCGGCGAGCGCGCCGAGGAGTCGGCCAACCGAGCACGGTACGCCGAGTTCGAACCGCATCGCGCAGACAACCGACACGGCCGGATACCCAGGCATATCGATGCATGGCGGGCGGTTCACCGCTGGACGAGGCAGCAGGTGTGGCAGATCATTGCTCGCCATCGCTGCATGGCTCACCCTGCGTACTACGTTGGAGCGGGCCGTGCAAGCTGCATGAAATGTGTGTTCAATTCATCGAACGCGTGGGCGACCATTCGCGTGGTCGATCCTGCTGGCTTTGCGGTGATCGCGAGCTATGAGCAACGCTTCGGTGTGACGATTCATCGCACAAGGTCGGTGACAGCGCAGGCCAACCGCGGAACACCCTACGCCTTTGAAGAGCGCTGGCGCGCGATCGCCATGAGTCGTGAATTCACGCAGCCGATCTTCATAGACCCGTGGGTCATGCCGATCGGCGCCTTCGGCGAAAGCTGCGGCCCCACCTGACCCCACCAACGAACGAGCCCGAGTTGCGCAAGCACCTCGGGCTTTTTCCTTTTGAGTCGTTGCGCGCAATTTGCGCGGGCCGACTTCCAGCCTCGAAGCACGCCGCAGGGCGCCGATGCAAATGCCCGGTCGTCGCCAAGGCGGCTAAGCCGGTTTCTGCCCAGAACCTATCGGGGGCCCAGTCGTCCGAGGCGTGCCTCACCCGAACGCCTGGTTTAGCTGCCGTGCCCGTTTAACTTCCTCGGAGCGAAGGTAGATCGAGGTGGTCGCGATAGACGCATGGCGCAGATTGTCGCGCACGGTCAGCAGCTCGGCAGCTCTTGCAAGCGCATGGCTGGCGTGCGTGTGCCGCATCCAATGCGGACTGGCGGTGCGCAGCTTGGCCGCGAGCGCCCGCTCGGGCTTCGGCAGCTGCTCGCAGGCAATCGCGATCGTTGCGAACGTGCGGTGCAGGATGGCCCAGAGTCGCGTCGGACTGAGCCGTTTCTCGCCTTCGAGCGAAGCTAACACCGGCGTGCCCGGCACCCAGCGGCGCGGGTTCAGCGGCAGCTGTCGACGATCCAAGTAGCGGCCGAGCGCCTTGAGTCCCAATGGCGGCAGAGCTACCAGAGCCTCCTTGGCGCCCTTGCCTGTCACCTTGATCCACCAGTCCCCGGCGGCGTCGGGCGCGATCCGCCCCAGCGTCAGCGCCACCAGTTCGCCGGCACGCAGGCCCGTCGCATAGCTGAAGTCCAGGAGAAACCTTGTGCGATGAGCCGCCTCCTCTGACCAGCCATGCCGGCGCTCAAGATCGTTGGCGATGGTTCGGACTAGTAGCCACTCCCCTTCGCCGAATCCCCGCGAAACGTCAATCGCGCGTGCACGCTCGGAACCTCGTACCCTGACACCTGCGAAGGGATTGGCCAACAGGTAGTGCTGGTCGACCAGCCAGCCGAACAGGCACTTCACCACGGTGAGCGCGTATGCCACCGAGCGTGGCGTGAGGCTGCCGGTAAAGGGTCGCCAGTTGGCATCGGTGCGTTTTCTGTGCGGGCCGACCCAGCGCGCACGCGGCATCGGTTCGCGCAGGAACGCACGGTAGGCGATGGCATCCTCGGTCGTGAGCGACGACAGCGGCTTGCCCAGCTGCACCACCGCCCACAGCAGCATGCGCTCGGCTTCCTTGCGGTAGGCCCGCTGAGTGGTCGGCGCCTCGTGCAACGAGAGCCACGCCTGAATCGCGTGCAGGTCATTGTCGGCGGCGAGGAGGCAAGTGTCGCGCGGTGCGCGGTTGCGCCCCAACGAACCGTCCAGCTGGATCCGTGGCACCTGGCGCTCCAGAGGCAGCACCTCGCCTAGTTCGTCGCGCCGCACTAAGGCGCGGGCGCACTCGGTGATTTCCGGATTGGCGGCGAAGAAGCTTTCGACCTGCGCGGCCAAGGTCGGCCCGAGGTTCGGGATCGCCTTCCACCAGCTGCGGCTGCGCGGGATGCGCAGGGTCAACTCCGCCAGCGTCGCGATGCCCTGCTCTTTCAGCACACATGCGGCGCGCGCGGGCAGCCAGCGCTCCACGTCATCGGTGATCTGCGGTGGCGGCAGCGGCAGCGAGCGCAGCAGCTCCAGCGCACGGTCCAGCTGCGGCAACGCCTTGGCGCCACCGGTGGCGCTGCGCGCGATCACCTGTCTCAGATCGTCGCGGCCGCGCACCCGCGCATACTGAGCTAAGTCGCGCCGGATCGCGCCCAGGATCTCGCGCGCCGAGCCGCCGCGCTGCACGCGCTCTGCCAGGTAATGGTGCACCACATCGATTGCCGGCACGCCCTGCAGGCGCGCGCGCAATGCGGCGATCTCGGCGGCACTGGGAAACGGCGGGTTGTGCGGGCGCTTGGTGGCGGGCATGTTGCATAGGCACGGACACAGTGCCGGAGCTACGCGAGTCTAGCAAGAATACCCTGCCATGTCGATAATGGGAGTTATCGACATATTGCCTTCAGACCCAACCGGCGGCACAAGACCGAGACGATTGGACCTAAGACTGGTCACCGTCGTATCGACGAACCTGGTGACATCCTGGTAGTGCAGACCTGGGCAGTTCATCGCTGCTTCTGACTCTGGCGCGTGCTCATCATGAAAATCCCTCGGCAGTACACTCCGTTGCATAGGAGGTCATCTCGCGTGCATCGCATCAAAATTCGCCAGCTTGAGACACTGATGGTCTTCATGAAGACCGGCTCCGTCACGGAAGCCGCCGAAATGCTCGGGACGACCCAGCCAAACGCCAGCAAACTACTCAAGCAGATTGAAGACGCTGTTGGTGTGCCGCTGTTCAAGCGCATGGGCGGGCGCTTACGCGCGACGCCCGAGGCCGAGATCATCTACGGCCACGTGGTGCGATTGATGGACAACGTCGAGTTCATCGAGCGCCTATCCGTCGACCTCGCGCAGCTTGAGGGCGGGTACCTGCGCATTGCCACTCTCTCTACTTTCGGCATTTCGCTACTGCCCCTGGCAGCCGCGCGGTTTGCCGAGCTGCACCCCAATGTGGGACTGCAGATCGACGTAGTCGACGCCGAAAAGATCCACACGCTGGTGGGTCACGAGGTTTACGACTTCGGCTTGGTGCACCACCCCGAGGCGGAAGACAACCTTCACGCCCGGTTGATCGGTGCAGGCGAGATGGTGTGTCTTGTACCGAATTCGCACGCCCTCGCCGGCAAGGCTTCGATCAATGTGTCCGACCTCCGCGGCAGCCGCGTCGTTACCTATCCGCGCAACATTTCCTTCGGGTCGGCGGTCGCGCGTGCGTTCGCCGATGCGGGCGTGCGCATCAGCAAGACACTCTCGGCAAATCACAGCATGGTGGTGCGTAAGCTCGTCGAACGTACGGGGGGCGTAGGTGTGGTCGATGAGTTTTCGGTTTGGGACGCCGACGACAAAGGTCCCTTGGTGGTGAGATCGCTGGAGCCGCGCATCCCGGTCTCCATCGGCCTCATTACCTCAAATCGACGTCCATTGTCCAAGGCAGCCGAAGCCTTCGTCCAGGAACTCAGAGCGGTGCTTTCCAAGTCTCCGTTGCGACCACACAGCCCGAATTTTCCCGATGCGCCTACGCCCGCCGGGTGATACGACGCAAGCGATTCATCTCCAGGCTGTCCTTCCACTTGCGCAGCGTCACCAGCACACCCGCCGGAAGGTCGTGGATGGCATGCAGCGGAAGCTGCCGCAATGGAGTGAAGGGCACGATCAGCTCACTCGCTGGCTTTCCCATGGCGTGTTCAGCCAAGTCTCGACCGATGAACGTGGCCATGGCCACGCCGCGTCCGTTGCAACCCAGGGCGGCAACCACACCATTGGCCAACTCGTGGACCTCCCAGGTATTGGCGGTCGACATGGCCATCCAACCATGCCACTTCACCTGGATTTGTACGGGCTTCAAGCGAGGGTAGATTTCCTCGATCCTCGCAATGGTGCTGTCCATGTCCATGCCCGTATCCGGGCCGAGCGCCGGACCGTAGCCATTGAAATGCAGCCGGCCGTCCTTGCTGACGCGTAGGCCAATCAACAACCGGCGCGAATCCGTCATGACTTCTCGCCCGGGAAGAATCTTTTCGCGCAACTCCTGCGACAGGGGCGCCGTGGCGACGTGATACGACCGCGCCGGGACTATTGACCGCTTCAGGCCTGGCCAGAGGTCGTCGGTGTACGCATTGGTGCACACGATCACATGCGACGTCTGCACGATTCCGCGCTGTGTGGCGACATTCCAAGTTGCGCCGTGCTTCACCACCGACAAGGCCCGGGCGTTCTCGTGAATCTCCGCGCCCGCCGCTTGTGCCGCGCGCGCCAAGCCGCGCACGTACGCCAGCGGGTTGATGCTGCCTCCCCGGCTATCCCTGAAGGCGCCGAGATAGAGGTCGCTTCCAATCGCCGCCGCTGCCGCGCGCCGATCGAGGTATTCGACGGGCCTTCCACGTGATTGCATTTCCAGCGCGCGCTGTTCCAGCGTGCGAGCCGCGGACTGGGAGTGGGCAGCGATCAGCATTCCGGTTCGCTGAACCTCGGCATCGATGCCGTACTTGTCGGCAAGACCGAACACCAGGTCCGGCCCATTCTCAGCCGCGATGTTGAAGCGCTCGCCGACCTTGGGCCCGTACATGCGGATCGCTTCGTCCCGGGACAACTTGGACGCTGCGGCGACGTGCCCTCCATTGCGGCCGGATGCACCCCAGCCGACGCTGTTGGCCTCGAGGAGGATGACTTTCGCCCCGGCCTCCGCCGCGTGCAACGCCGCAGATACACCGGCAATGCCGCCCCCTACCACTACGATGTCGGCAGTGCGTCCGCCCTCCAGGGCTGGCGCACCCAGGGGCGCACCCGCGCCCTCCGTGAACACGGTCCGGGGAATGCTGGATGGGTCCGCGGTTGGCGCGTAAACAGTCACTCAGCGTCCTCCGATCACGCCATGGTCGCCACGCGCTGGGCCTCATCGTGCAACTGCCCGAGCAGTTGCCGGCCGAGACGCGAGAATTCCGGTTCCATCGTCAGTTCGTACGTGCGCGGCCGGGCGAAGGGGACGGCAAGCTCGTCGATGATCCGGCCCGGGTGGGATGACAGCGTGTAAATGCGATCCGACAGCAGCAGCGCCTCGTCGATGTCGTGCGTGACGAACAGGACTGTCATGCGCTGACTTTCCCAAATCTTCAGCAGCAGCTCTTGCATGACCATGCGAGTCTGTGCATCCAGCGCGCCGAACGGCTCGTCCATCAGCATGACGCGAGGCTCATTGATGAGAACCCTCGCGAGCGCCACGCGCTGCCGCATGCCACCCGACAGTTCCAGCGGCAGTCGATCCGCAAACTTCCCCAGACCCACCAGGTCGAGGTAGTGAGCCACCCTTTCCTTCAGTTCCTTTTCGCCCTGCGTGCCACGCACGGCGGGTCCGAAAGCAACGTTCTTGGCGACACTGAGCCAGGGAAACAGGTTGGCGTCCTGGAAGACAACTGCGCGCTCGGGGCCAGGTTGCCGAACGTCCTTGCCATCCACCGTGACCGTTCCTGTCGTGGGTTGCAGGAAACCGGCAACCAGGTTCAACAGTGTGGACTTGCCACAACCGCTGGGACCGAGAAGCGAAACGAATTCACGCTCCGCTGCATACGCCGTGATGCCGTCGAGGGCAAGCACACCCGCGCTGCCGTCACCTCCGCCGAAGGTGACGGAAACGTCCTGGATGTCGATCTTGTGGTTCGGGTTCATGAGTGCACCTTTTGTCGGTCACCGAGGAGTGACACAAGTTGGGCCACGTCGGACGCGGCCAGTTCGGAGAGGGGCGGCCGGACGCGGCCGCCTCGCATCTGGAGTTGATTCATGGCCGCCTTCAATGAGGCAGTCAGGTTTTGTGCGAGCAATGCATTCACGAGTTCCGCAATTCGGCCTTGGAGGAAGGACGCGGCATCCGGTTCGCCGCTTTCGATCGCGCGCCACAGACCCACGACAGACGCAGAATCTACGTTGGCGACAAAGCTGACTGCCCCGGCAGCACCCGCCGCGGCGGCTGCCTCGATGTAGCTATCTCGAGTGCAGTAGACCTTGGCTTGTGCGCCAACCTGCCGTACCGTCTGTGCCAGCTGCGCAAAGTTGCCCTCGGCGATGCCGACGACGCCAGGGACTTCACGAACAATGATCGCGAGGTGCGCCGGAGTCCAAGGGGCCGATGATTGCTTGTTGTAGAGGATGGTCGGCAACGAGGAGGCTTGTCGCACTTCGGACATGACCGCCGTCAGCTGGAACACGTCATCGACGGGCGGCGCAGCAACGAACAAGCCATCGGCACCGGATGCCTCTGCCGCTGCGGCATCTGATAGCAAATCTGACGGGTCGCCCGTGCCCACGCATGCAAGCACACACCAGTCATTGCGGGCCACATCGCGGGCGGCGGCAACACACTCTGCGCGCTCGGCCGCAGTCAAGGTCGCGCCTTCGCCGGTCACGGAGTTGACGACGACGCCCTTGCATCCAGCCAGATGCAGATGCTTCAGGTGGCGCGCGTATGCCGCCATGTCGATGGCATCGCTGTCGCCGAACGGGGTCACAGTGGAGCAAAGGATTCCGGACACCATTAGAACCTCCCCACGCGATAGGGCAGCGGGTCGATGCAGGGCGGCCTGCCCGTCACGAGGTCTGCGACCAGGCGTGCCGTGCGCGGAGCCGCGGTCATGCCAAGGTGGCCATGCCCGAAGGCAAAGAACACATCCGACAGTTCCGGATGGCGGTCCACGACCGGCAGGCTGTCCGGCATTGAAGGACGCATTCCCATCCAGCTGCTCGTGCCCTCCGAAGGCAGCCCTGGCAAGAGACGGCGTGCCTGTTCGAACAACTTGTTGGAGCGGGAGTAGTCCGCCGGCGCATCCACACCGGCGATCTCGACGGTCCCGGCAACGCACAGGCCGCGCTCCATCGGCGTCACCATGAAGCGGCGCTCGGCGTCCAGCACAGGAATCTTCAGCTTGACGTTCGGAGCGTCCAGCATGATGTGGTATCCGCGCTCGGCCTCGAGAGGGACACGGATGCCAAGTTGACCTGCAAGCTCGGAGGACCAGGCTCCCGCGGCCAACACAACTTTTCCGGTTGTCAGCGTGCCGCAGTCGGTAAAGAGCGTGCGCGGCCCGCTTGCGCCATTTTCGAATCCCAGGACGCGACGGCGCACGAACGTTCCACCCGCCGCCACGAGGTTCGCCGTGATGGTCTTCACCAGGCGCTCCGGGTTGACCGTGTATCCGTTGCCCGGCAGCAGCAACGCGGATCGGTACTCAGGTGCGATCGCAGGTTCGAGTTCGCGCAGCTGGGCTTCGTCGAGAACTGACATCGCAACGCCCGCGCGCTCGCGCAGTTCGCGCGCGATGCCGTCTGCCGGTTTCGCCGAACGCCACGCAAGCAGGTGTCCGCTCACGCGCATCAAGTCATCGAACTGAGATGCCGTCAGCAGTTCGCGGTAGCCTTCCCACGGTGCGCTGTTCATCGCGACAAGCGCGGCGGAATTGCGCTTCAGCCGATCCAGCCGGCCCTCGCGGACCCAGCGGACCAGCCAAGGCAGCGCGCGCGGAAAGTATCCCCAGCGCACGGCCAGCGGGCCATCCGGATCGATGAGCCACTTGGGAATCTTCTTCAGCATCCCGGGCGTGGCAGCAGGAACGATCGACCCCGGGCTGATGCCGCCGGCATTGCCATAGGAGCAACCTTCACCAGGGCCGCAGGCGTCGAGCAGGCGAACCGAGAACCCAGCCCGTTGCAACTCCAGCGCGGTCGACGCGCCGACGATGCCCGCGCCAATGACCGTGACCTGGCGTGCGTCGTTCACGGCATGGCCCGCGCCCATGACGGCTGCAGTTCCGCGTTCGCTCTTGTGGGGTCGCATCTCGTTCTCAGTGGGCGGAGAGTGCTTCCAGCTCCGCCAGCAGGGGGCGCAGGCGCGCGATGTCTTCCTCGGCCAGATTCTCCAGCGGCTTGCGGACACGCCCTGCGTTCCAGCCGAGTTCGTTCACGGACGCTTTGATGGCGGAAGGGAAGCTCTTCACCACGAGCGCCAATGCGATGGGGTTCAACGCGTTCTGCAGACGCAAGGCGCGCGAATGGTCCCCCGCCTGGTTCGCAAGCCAGATCTGCACAGGCAACTCCGGCACGACGTTCGACGAGTACGTGACGGCACCCGAGCCGCCGGCCGCGGCGAGTTCGTGGATGTAGGTGTCCCGCGACGTATAGATAGAAACCTGGGGCGACAGCCTCCGCACGGCCTCGGACGCCTGGAGCTGGTTGCCTTCCTTGACGCCGACGAATTTCGAAGTCTTCTCGGCGATGGCTTCGAGCTCGTCGATGTCCAGCTGCCCAGACGTGTACGTCGTGTTGTAGATGATGAAGGGCAGCGACGACTCCTTGCTCATGTGCACGAAGTAGTCGATCCGCTCCTTGCGGCTCAGGCGGTAAAAGTACGGCACGATGATCATCAGGCCGGCTGCGCCAGCGTCTTCGGCGTTCCGGATGTCTTCCAGCGTTTCGCTGTTCGACACGCTGCCCACGGTGGCAATAACAGGTACGCGACCAGCGGACACTTTGCAGGCAGCTGCCACGCATTGCGCCCGCTCAGCCACAGTCATGCTCAGGCCCTCGCCCGTAACCGCGTTGATCACCAAGCCGGCGTTGCCGGCGTCGATCATGCGTTCGATGTTTTCATTGAACGCCTGGAAGTCGATCTGCTCGTCCCGGCCAAACGGCGTGATGACGGCAGGAAGAATGCCTTTCCAACCCATGAGATTCTCTTTTCGTGAAGTTGCGGTTAGCGGGCGGCCCGCTTTTCTACCCAGGAGAGGCGGCGCTCAAGGCCGCGTTCGAGTAACTTGTCGGTCATGAAACCGCAGAAGCCGACGGCGATCATTCCGGCCACGACATAGTCGAACTGGAACTGGTTGTACGAATAGATCAGCGTGTAGCCGATACCTGACTGGGCACCAAGCATCTCGGACACCACGACGGTGGTCCACGCGAGCGCTGCAGCCACACGCAGACCGGTCACCATCGCCGGCAACGTCCACGGCAGCACGACACGCAAGGTCACCTGGGAGGGCGTTGCACCGAGCATTTTCGCGGCCTGCACGAGATTGCGGTCGACCGAGCGCGCACCGGCGAGGACGTTGACGTACACGGGGAAGAATGTGCACAGCGCCGTGAGGAACACAGCCGGCTTGAAGCCGATGCCGAACACGATCAGGGCGATGGGCACCCAGGCTGTAATGGAAACGGAACGAATCGCATTGATGCTTGGATCGAACATGGAGCGCACGGTCGGCGAAACCCCACCCAGCAATCCCAGGACGATGGCCACGCTCGCGCCGATCAGGAATCCAGTGAGGACACGCACGAGACTCGCCAGAGTTGCCGTGTGCCAGGTCGCGGAAAATACGTTGCCCTTGCCACCGAATATCCAGTCGGCCAACGCGGCAAGTGAATCCGTGACACTGGGGAACATGCCCTTCCCCAGGAGTCCGCTGACGGCCACTGCCTGCCACGCGGCACAGAAGAGAACAGGCACGATGAACGGCAGCAGCATTCTCGCTGCGGATTTGCGCGCGGGTTTTGCGGCCGCTGCAGGTTGCGCGACGCGGGGCGCAGGCCGCGGCGCGGCAGCATGGTCTAGTGCCATGGGTGTGCTCATTTCGTGTTGCCCAGCAGTTCAGACGCCTGCCCGGTTGCAGCCGACAGCGGTCCGTAGTCGAACAAGGAGACGAACTTGCGCGTCAGCTCGGGAACCTGCTGCGCATCGACGCCCGGAACGAACTTGGGGATCACGCGGACCTCCTTCATCGGCATCTCCCAGACCATGCCGTGCGCAATCGAATTGAAGGCATCGGTCAGGACGTCGCGATTGCCTGTCTGGAACTTCGTGTAGAGATCGATCGCCTGGCTGGGATTGGCCTTGAGGCGCTTGCAATCGTTGACGTACGTCTTCAGCACGGCGACGACGGCGTCCTGGCCTTGCTTTGTCTTCAGCAGGTCGTTCGTTGCCATCCAGCCCACCGACATCCCGTACGTCGACGAGAACAACGTGCGGGTCATTTCGGGGACGCGCTTGACGTAGCCTGCCGCGACGGCGATGGCGATCGCGGGCTCGAACGACGCGGCGGCGTCGATGTCCCCGTTGCGAAGGGCAATCATGATGTCCGTCGACGACTGGAAGTTGACGAATTTCGGATCCGTGCCGAGCTTGAGGCCGGCCGCGGCGATGGCGTTTTCCATGGCTGTGTATTCCGAGGAACCACGGACGCCGCCCACGGTCTTGCCCTTCAGGTCCTTCCAGTTGGTGATCCCGGTCTTCGAGCCGACGACCATGGACGTGGTGCCAGACGTGGCACCCGCGACGAACTTGCCGGCCACATCGCCTTTCGTCAGGGCCGTCGCGGCGACAGAGTAGCCGATGATTCCCATGTCAAGTTGGCCAGTATTGACTGCGAGCAGCACTTCATTGCTGTTCTTGAAGCTCAGCAATTCAGTCTTGAATTCGGAGCTCTTCGTGTTTTCGATGGCCGAGAGGGGGCAAATGAGACCCACCGCAGGAATCCAGCCAATGCGGATCGTCTTGGTCTGGGCCGTGGCCTGGGTGGCGGCGATCAGCATCGTGCCGATGACCGCGAGAGCGCGAAGGGTGAAGCTGGACATGGAGGTGCTCCGTTGAGATGGGGTGAAATGAGTATGTCAGTGGCTCTTCATGCTTACCAATTCATAATTTTCCGAAGAGCATTCCATTTTTGAATCGATGTTCGAGGGTTCTTACCTAGGAACTGTGCCACATCGCGGGATACCGGGAGGAGAGCTGAGCAACGCTTTGCCCGCTAGACGTCGAAGCGCACACCCTGCGCCAAGGGCAATTCACGCGAATAGTTGATCGTGTTGGTGGCCCGGCGCATGTAGGCGCGCCAAGCATCGGAGCCGGACTCCCGTCCTCCGCCGGTCTCCTTCTCGCCTCCGAAAGCGCCACCGATCTCGGCGCCCGAGGTGCCGATGTTCACGTTGGCAATGCCGCAGTCTGACCCGGCCGCCGACAGGAACAGTTCGGTCTCGCGCACGTCATTGCTGAAGATCGACGAAGAGAGACCTTGCGGCACAGCGTTCTGCAGCGCGATGGCTTCGTCCAGCGTGTCGTACGTCATCACGTAAAGGATCGGCGCGAAGGTTTCGTGGCACACAGTCGCGGTCTGCGAAGGCATCTCCACGATCGCGGGCGAAACGTAGTAGGCGTCGGGACACTCCTTGGCTAAGGCGCGCTCGCCGCCGGTGACAAGCCCACCCTCTTCGCGCGCGGCGCGCAGCGCGGCTTGCATGCCGTCAAACGACGCGCGGTCGATCAGCGGGCCCACGAGGTTGCCTTCCAGCGGATTTCCGATCGAGAGTTTGGCGTAGACCGCTTTCAGTTTTTCGAGGAGCGGCTTGACCACGCTGCGGTGCGCGATGAGCCGGCGCGTCGTCGTGCAGCGCTGTCCTGCGGTGCCTGCAGCGGCAAACACGATGCCGCGCATTGCGAGGTCTAGGTCAGCAGATGGCGCCACGATGACGGCGTTGTTGCCGCCCAGCTCCAGCAGCACGCGGCCGAAGCGCTGCATCACGCGCGGGCCGACAGCCCGGCCCATGCGGGTGCTGCCAGTAGCCGAGACGAGTGCTACCAGCGGATGGTCCACCAGCGCTTCACCGGTGTCGCGCTCGCCGACGATCACTTGCGACAAGTCCTTTGGCGCGTCGCCGAATCGCTTGGTTGCGCGCTCGAACATCGCCTGGCAGGCCAAGGCCGTAAGCGGGGTCTTCTCGGAGGGCTTCCACACCACCGAGTCGCCGCACACAAATGCAAGCGCACAGTTCCACGCCCACACGGCGGCCGGGAAGTTGAACGCGCTGATGACGCCCACCACACCGAGCGGATGCCACGTCTCCATCATCCGGTGGCCTGGCCTTTCCGACGCGATGGTCAGGCCGTAGAGCTGGCGCGACAGGCCGACCGCGAAGTCGCAAATGTCGATCATCTCCTGCACTTCACCAAGGCCCTCGGAGAGCATCTTGCCGGTCTCGATGGACACCAGCTTGCCTAACGGCTCTTTCGCCTTGCGGAGCTCCTCCCCGAACAGGCGAACGAGTTCGCCGCGGCGCGGCGCGGGCACGGTACGCCACGCGAGAAATGCTTCCTGCGCGCGCTTGACCACGGCGTCGACTTCGCTCGCCTGCATGGCGGCGGGGCTACCGATCACCTGGCCGTCGATGGGCGAGCGCACTTGCAGCGCGCCGCCCGTGAACGCGCTTTCGGCCACGTCGAGGCTGGCGAGCAGGGATGAAACGGTGGAGCTGAGTTTGGTCATGATGGATCTACTCGGTGAGCTTCTGGAAAGCGCGGGCGAGACGATGAACGCCCTCGCGGATGGAAGGGACATCAGGGGCGGCATAGGAGAGCCGCATGGTGTTGAGTTGCGGTTGCGTCGCAAAGAACGAGCCACCGGGAACGTATAGGACATCGGCGTCAACGCAGGCTTGGAACAGGCGCTTGGGGTCGACCTGCGAGAGCACCGTGGCCCAGATGAACATGCCGCCCGCAGGCCGGATGTACGACAGCTTGTCCTGCAACCGAGCGTCAATCTCGGCGGCCATCGCCTGCATACGCGTGCCGTACTCGGTTCGAGCTCGCAGGACTGCGCTGTCGTAGCGGCCCATTGCAAGGTAGCTTGATGCAACGCGTTGCGCCAGCGGCGACGTGCACAGGTCCATGGTCTGCTTGGCGACCACACTGCGGCGCAACACATCCGGGTCTGCCACCATCCATCCGATGCGCAGTGACGGTGCGACTGTTTTCGAAAGACTGGACAGATACACCACGGGATTCAACTCGCCTGCCAGCTCCCGGCCAATGGCGTGCAGCGATGCAGGCGGCGGAGCACCGAAGTACAGTTCCCCGTAAGGGTCGTCTTCGATGATGAGGAAGCGGTATTCGAGCGCCAATGCGACCAGCGCCTTACGCCGCGCGGCGGACAACAACGTCCCGGACGGGTTGGAGAACGTCGGCACCGTGTAAAGCAGCTTCGGCCGCTTGCCGGCACTGCAACTTTGCAGCAATACCGCGAGCGCATCCACTTGCAGTCCATTGACGTCCACCGGAACCTGCAGGATTCGCGCGCCCGCAAGGCGCAGCGCCTGTACGGCTGCTGGATAAGCCGGCGCTTCAACCACAACCGCGTCGCCGGGCTCCACGAAGATCCGCACGAGGATGTCGAAGGCCTGTTGCGATCCGGTCGTGACAAGCACATCGGCCGCATTGCACATCACGCCGCGGCCGCGCGAGAGCCTCGCCAATGCCTCTCGCAGCTCGATGCTGCCCTCGGTCGGGCCGTACTGCAGCGATGCCGCGGGATCCGACCAGGCGCGCGCGGATGCTTCAGCGAGGCCATCACCGTCGAGAAGCGGCGGTGACGGATAGCCGCCCGCGAAGGAGATCATGCCTGGCTGCCCCAGGTAGCGGAACAACTCGCGGATTGGCGAGCCGGCAGGATCAGCGAACGGACCAGAGAACGACGCTTGCGTCATGAGCGTGCCGCTTCTTCCGACATCCGCTCCGCTCCGAAGTCGACGACGCCGCAAAGCCGCATGGGGTCGACAAGCCTCTGGATCTTCCCGGCAAGGCACTTTTCCACGGCGCTGGTGAAGCGGTCATAGCTGGATTGATTGTGCGGCCCGATGCCATGCTCCGCGCTGAAACTGCCGCCGAATTCCTCCACCACTAAACGGTAGAGCTGCTGCCTCAACGACTCGACGCGCGTAGCATCGAATGCAGTGCGGCAGGTGTGCGGCCACACTAGGTTGAAGTGCATTCCGCCGTCAGCGATATGGCCAAAGTCGAACACCTCCAGTTCCGGGGCCATGCTGCGGACGAGCTCACGGGCGGCACGGCGAAAGGCCATCAATCGCGACCGCGGGATGGAGACGTCGAACGTGACCGGCAGGCCGATGCGCCGGGTTGCCTCGCTGACAGCGTGGCGCAGGCGCCAGAGCTCTTGCGTCGAACCGACGATCGCGTCGGAAACCAGCGTATCGAAGCGGTCCTCCAGAAAGCGATTGAGCACGTCCTGCAGGTCCAATCCGGTCAGCGCATGCGACACGGATGACTCGAGTTCGATGAGGACCGAAAATTCGGGCACGTTGCCTTCGAACGGGAGCGCCAAACCCGGCACGTGGTCGCATGCCGCATGGATAGCGCTGGAGGAAATGCCCTCAAAGGCGGCCAGGAAGTCGCCCAGTTCTGATTCGAGCGCGAGCAGCAAGACCATAACCGCCTCGTCAGATGCCGGCGCTACCATGGCCGTTGCTGTCTGTCTCGGTCGTCGCTGTACCTCGAGCACGGCTTGCGTGATGACGCCCGTGGCGCCCGAGGCGCCTACGAGGATCTGCTTGAGGTCCAAACCGGTGTTGTCCTTGCGCAAAGCGCGGCCGAAGCGCACGCGCTCGCCAGCCGGGTGGAACAGGACAGCCTCCACCGCTAGAAGGTTGTGCCGAACGTCCCCGTATCGGATCAGGCGCGTGCCGCCCGTGTTGGCAGCAATCATGCCTCCCACCTGCGGATTGGCGCCGAGGTCAACCGGGAACCAGAGGTCATGCGGAAGCAGGGCTGCGTTCAATTCCTCCAGCGTCAAACCTGCATCCACCGTTACGGTGCGGCAGTCGGGGTCCACGTCGCAAGTTGCCCGCAAGCGCTCCATCGACAGCACGATTTGCTCGCCTGTTGTGTCGGGCGTGCTGGCGCCCGTCAGACCCGTATTCGCTCCTTGGACGACTACGCGGATGCACTGTGCGGCACAGATGCGCACAACCGCCTGGACCTCTTCGACAGATGCGGGCCTTACCACGCAAGCGGCGCGTCCCTCTCCGTAACGCGCGCCGGACTCATACGCAGCCGCGTCGTCGCCTGCGAGCACCGCCGAAGGGCCGAGCAGCTTCGCAAGTGAAGCTGATAAAGAAGCTGCGGACTCCTTCGCGTACAACGCCATCTCGTCAATGACGGCACAACCCAGCGCCTGCTCGAATGCGTCGCGAGCAGACGCTGCGGAGTAGGCTACTGCACCGCCCTCACCCAGGTTGGACTGAAAGATGCCGGCCGCGCTGACCGGCAGAAAGTCTTCGTACACCAAGGGCTGCACATGAATCTGACCCTCGCGCACTGAATAGCGGAAGAAGGCAAGTCCTTCTTTGCGCAGGGCGTCGAGGTCATCCGGAAACTGCTGGAACACCTCGGAAATGGGCATACCTGCTCGCGCCTGCGCAAGCAGGCTGTCGTACAAAGCGCGGCCTTTCCGGGTCAGGGCCATCCCGCGCTGTTCCACTTCGCCGAACCGTGCTGTGTGGGAACCGACTGCGTCGTCGCAAAAGTGGACGCTCTCCTCAAGCGCCTTGAAACTGGTCTGCCGCAGCAGGATTGGATGCTTGCGCGCCGGCGGGCCCTCGATCGACTCCTTGGCGTCGATACCGTGCTGCAGCATCCGGGCCTGCACCTTGTCGATGTCCGTCGTGCGCGGGGTGAGATGGTTGATGTGCGGGCCTCTGAAGCACACCACGTCGGCCAGCAGGCGGTGCGCATCGTGCAGCGCGTCGTAGGTGGTGCGCGAAACCGCCGCGGTGCGCTGCCAGCGAAACACGTCCAGGGCATGCTGAAGGAATTCTTCGGCCTCGGCGGGGGACAGAGCCCCATGTTCCTCATGTCTGGCAACAATCTCCAGCAACCGGGCGCTGAAAATCTGGCGTCGCGCCAGGATCTCGCGGGCCTGCTCCCGCAAGTGCGCGTCCTCGATCAGTTCCAGCCGCAGGAGGGACGTGAAGAGGCGGAACGGACTGCGTCGCAGCGAGTCGGTACCCACTGGCCGGAAGGCGGTGGAGTGGACTGGCACACCCGCCGTTGACAGGTCGTAGTAGCCCACGGGCTGTAGCCCCAACACAGCCAGCACACGGCGCATATTGCCCAGCTCTTCCGGTGTGCCCAACCTTATCGCGCCATGACGCTCGACCGGCAAACGGTCATCCTGCGCGGCGTCATCGTCATTGCATTTGGCGACGATGTCGATCAGGTCGCCATACAACGGGACTTCTTCACGGTACATGTCCGACATGGCCTGCGAGAAACGGGCGCGGAGTTCGTCGGCAGGAACTTGGGAGAGGGGGTTCATGAGTTACCGGAAGGGAGTTCAGCAATCTTTGGGCGATTGTCCCAGCGCTGGCAGGGGCGGCGCAAACGAGTAATTCGCGGCAACTCATTACAAAATAGAATGACCTGCATGCCGATTTCGCGCCGCTTCCTTCCGCCCACTCCCGCCCTGAGCGCCTTTGAGGCGTCCGCGCGCCTGCAGAGCTTCACAAGTGCCGCTGCCGAGTTGCACCTGACACAGAGCGCCGTCAGCCGGCAGATTCGCGGACTAGAAGAAATGCTCGGCTCCGATCTGTTCGTCCGCGAGCGGCAAACTGTCAAGCTCACTACTGCAGGTGAGGCATACGCACTAGAGATCCGCGGCGCACTGGAGCGCATTTCGCAGGCCACGCTTGGCTTTCGCGCCAACCCGCGCGGGGGCACCCTGCAGCTTGCTGTGCTGCGGACCTTCGGCACGCGTTGGCTGGCGCCGCGCCTGGCCGGATTCTTCGCGGCCCACCCAGGTGTCACGGTTAATCTCACCACGCGCCTGGAGCCTTTCGATTTCCGTAGCGAGGGGCTCGACGCTGCCATCCACTTTGGCCCACGGGAGTGGCCGGGAGCGGAACTCGAACCGCTCATGTCGGAGACATTGGTTCCGGCGTGTAGCCCCGCCTTCAAGCACGCGCACAAGCTCGCGAGGCCGGCAGACTTACTCGCGGCTCCCCTACTGCACGTCTCCACCCGGCCCGACGCCTGGAGGGAGTGGTTCCAGGCAAAGGAGATTCCAGTGCAGGACGTGCAAGGCATGTTGGTCGACCAGTTCGCCATGGCGGCGCAAGCGGCTATTGCAGGACTAGGCGTCGCCCTGCTGCCCCGGTTCTTGATGGAGCCGGAGTTCAGCGGAGGGCAGCTGGTGCCGGCAATTGCACGCGGTGAAGTCGAAAGCGAGTCGCGCTATTACATGGTTTGGCCGTTGAACCGTTCGAACCATCCCCCGCTTCAGGCCTTCGCCGCGTGGCTGAGACGCGAAGTGTTGTCTTGAAGCGCGGCGACAAATCAGATTCGCTGCAATGTTGCTCTAGAGCTTCACCATGTTGATCAGCCCACCATCCACCGGCAACACCGTCCCGTTCACGTAGCGTGACTCGTCCGACGCGAAAAACAGGCTCGCGTTCGCCACATCCCAGACCTCTCCTTGCTTCCCCGTGGGAGACATCGCATCACGCTTGCGCCACATCTCCTCGAGCTCGCCGCCGTACAGTTTCACGTTGTTCTGCTCGACGATGGGCGAACGGATCAAGCCGACAAGAACAACGTTGCTGCGAATTCCGACTGGGGCGTACTGGATGGCGATCTCGCGGGACATGGCGATCATGGCGGCCTTCGACGCCGCATAAGCGAACTTCGGGAACGGAATGGCTCGTTCGCCGTTGATCGAGCCGATGTTGACGATCGAGCCGGAGTTCTGCCGCTCCATGTGCGGGAGCGCGAATTTGGCGGTAAGGAACATGCTCTTCGCATTGACGTTCATCATGCGGTCCCATTGATCCTCGCCGTATTCCACCGGCCCGCCCGAATTGGTGATGCCGACATTGTTGTGCAGCACGTCCAGCTTGCCGAATTTGTCGATGCAGGCCTGCACCATGGCGCGGCAGTCGTCCGACTTCGACACGTCCGCGCGGAACGGAACGCAATCCCCACCCTCTTCGCGGATCGCCGCGGCTGTCGCTGCGGCCAGGTCCATATCGAGGTCGGCCGCGAGCACCCGCGCGCCCTCGCGCGCGTACAGGATCGCACATGCCTTGCCGTTGCCGATTCCGTCGCCGCGTGTTCCCGCTCCGGTAACGATCGCGACCTTGCCCTCCAGCCTGTTGCCCATTGCGTTTACCCAACGCGCCGCTGCGCGCCCTCCCAGAACTTGTCCCGGATTTCGCGCTTGAGCACCTTGCCGTTCGGACTGCGCGGCAGCGTCGCGACAAAGTCAACTGTCTTCGGAGCGTGCACAGACCCGAGCTTGGACTTCACGAGCCGGATGATCTCGTCTTCAGTAGCTTGCGACGATGGCTTGAGCTGGATCACGGCCTTCACCGCTTCGCCCCATTTGTCGTCCGGCACGCCGATGACTGCGCAGTCCTCGACCGACGGATGCCCAGCGATCACGTGTTCGACCTCCGCACTGAAGACGTTGAAGCCGCCGGTGACGATCATGTCCTTCTTGCGGTCGACGATGTAGACGAAGCCGCTCTCGTCCTTGTAGCCGACGTCGCCGGTGTGGTGCCAACCGAACTTCGAGACTTCCTCCGTCGCCTGCGGGTTCTCGTAGTATCCGCCGAAGACCAGGTCGCCTCGGGCAACGATTTCTCCCCGCTCGCCCGGAGGAAGGATCGCTCCGTCGTCCGACAGGATCTCCACTCGCTGACCGATCGTGGCGCGGCCGCAGCTCGACCATCGGTCGCTCCCAGCCGGTGCCGTGAGCAAGTCTCTCGTCGACAGGAACGTGAGGAACATGGGAGCCTCGGCCTGCCCAAACGACTGGCAAACCACTGGACCAAAAACTTCCATCGCCTCCTTGAACTTCGCCGGCGCCACAGGCGCAGCAGCAAGCACGATTGCTCGCAGCGATGAGTAGTCGAATTCCCGCACCCGCGGATGGGCGAGCATGCTGTAAAGGACAGTCGGCGGGATGTAGAAGTGCGTGACTTTGTGTCGCTGAATGGCGTCGAGGATTCCGAGCGCATTCGCGGAAGGCAACACGACGTTTGTTGCGCCTTCAGCCATCATCATCAGCCCCACCACGCCAGCTCCATGCGTCATGGGCGCTGCAACCAGGTGCACGGCTGGCCGGTCCGTCGGCAGGCATGTCCAGAATGCCTTGATCGCAGAATCCCACGTACGCTGGGTCCATCTGGCCGCCTTGGACAACCCGGTTGTGCCGCCGGTGGGGAACACCGTCTCCACTCGGGCAGGGTCATCCTGCGGTTCCGGTGCCGGCTCCGTTCCCCTGGCAATGAAGTCCTTCAGGCTCACGCCGACGCCCGCCTCGGCAGGCTCCTCGATGCACACGAAGTGCTGCAGCGTTGGCACGGCCTCGCGAAGCTCCTCCACTTGCGCGTTGAGTGAGGGATGGAAGAAGAGCACGGAGCACTTCGTTGTGCGCAGGAACGCCGCGTTGATGTGAACCGGGTTGCGCATGTTGATGGGCACCCAGCGCGCGCCCGCGCGGAAGATTCCGATCATGGCGCAGAACGCCTTCGGGTCGTTCGGGCTGTAAACAGCGATGTTCGTGTCCGTGCAGCCTGACGCGTGCAAGCCGGCTGCAATCTGTCCGGCAAGCGCATCCACTTCTGCGTAGGTGTATGCGCCATTTCCGTCCGAGTCGACGAATGCCGTGCGGTCGGGGGCACTGCTCATGCCGCGCCGGAAGTAGTCGATCAGCCTCATGGGTGCATCCGCGCTAGGTTAGTACAGGTTAGTTGTAGTATATCTGACAGACTGGGCAAGTGTCTACGGGAAATTACTACTACAAGCTCCTTGCTGTATATGGTGGAATCCGAGCCTCTGGTCGTGTAACCGCCGCCGCCTTGAGTGCGTTGCGACCCACAGGAGATACCCCATGAGACGACGTTCCCTTCTCGCGCTGCCCTTTGCGGCGGCCGCCCTCCCGATGCAGGCCTTTGCACAGGGCTCGTACCCGGACAAGCCCATCAAGCTCATCGTTCCGTTCGCCCCGGGAACGGCATTGGACATCGTCGCGCGGCACGGGGCCGCAGGTGTCTCGGAAGAGCTCAAGACTTCCGTGGTCGTTGAAAACAAGTTGGGAGCGTCGGGAGTCATCGGAACAGACCTGGTCGCCAAGGCCCCCGCAGACGGCTATACCCTGCTCTTCACAGCGCCTGCGCACTACATCAATCAGTTCGTCTTCGCATCGCTGCCGTTCGATACTGTCAAGGATTTCCGTCCCGTCACAAAGCTCAGCAACGCGCAGCTGGTGCTGGTCGTCGGCAAGAACTCGCCATTTTCGAACGTCAAGCAGGTGATTGAGTTCGCCAAGGCCAACCCGCGAAAGCTGCGCTACTCGTCCAGCGGCATCGGAGGCACGATCCACCTGGCGTTCTCCCTCTTCAACCAGATGGCAGGGACACAGATCGAACACGTGCCATACACGAGCGGGGGTCAGGCGCTCACGGACGTGATCGCTGGACACGTCGACATCACGTTCACCGCCGTCGCCACGGCCCTGCCGCACGGAAAATCGGGCAACTTGAAACTGCTGGGGACCAGCGGCCTGCAGAGATCTCGCACGATGCCCGATGTGCCCACCATCTCCGAGGCCGCACTGCCTGGTTTCGAGCTCACCTCATGGGGCGGCACTCTCGCCGGCAAAGGCGTGCCTGACGCCATCGTCGAAAGACTCAATGCCGCATTCGTCAAGGTCGCACAGCAGCCTGAATTCCAGGCGAAGCTCGTCGCCGCCGGCGTGGAACCCGATCTTCTGCCGACCGCGGCGTTCGCTCGCCAGATCGACGCAGAAGTGCCGAAGTGGAAGCGCCTGGTCGAAACGACCGGCGCAGCCCAAACCCAGAAGCAGTAACCCGTCACCAGCCAGGAGCCATTCGATGAAAAAAGCCCTCATTGCCATGCTCGCCTCGGCGGGCCTCGCTTTCTGTCAGTTCGCCGCCGCGCAAGACAGCTTTCCTGCGCGTCCTGTGAAGATGATCGTTCCTTACCCGGCCGGCGGTGGCGGCGACATCCTCGCCCGCGCAATGGCCGAGGCATTCCAGAGAGCAACCGGACAGCCCATGGTCGTCGAGAATCGCGCTGGCGCCAATGGGATGATCGGCGCCGCCGCGTGCAAGAGCGCGGCGCCTGACGGATACACATACTGCCTGCCGGTATCTGATGTGATGGCGATCAACCCGCACATCTACAAGACGGTGCCTTACGATCCGGAGAAGGACTTCGCCGTCGTCGCCCCCATCGCTACCGTGGTGCTGGCGGTCGTCACTAACAGCTCCGTTCCCGCCGCGAACTTGAAAGAGTTCGCAGCCTGGACGCAGGCGAACAAGCAGAAGGCGAACTTCGCGACGTGGGGTGTGGGAAGCGCTGCGCACCTGGTGCTCGCCCAGTTCAACAAGTCCATGAATGCGAGCCTCACGAACGTTCCATATCCGGGTGTTCCGCAGATGCTGCAAGGAACTCTCTCGGGCGATGCGGCCGCGACCTTGCTGTTTTACGGTCCGATCGCGCAACACATCAACGAGGGCAAGCTCAAGCCGTTGGCTGTTCTGGCCGACAAGAGGTACCATGCACTTCCGAACGTGCCCACCGTGAGTGAGGCCGGCTTCACTTTCGCACCGACCGTCTATTACGGCGCCTATGCACCTGCGGGAACGCCGCCGACGATCCTCGCGAGAATGAACCAGCACCTCACGACCGCGGCCGCCGACCCAGCGGTGATGAAGACAATGAATGCAGCTGGATTCGCTCCGCTGGTTGAATCGCCGAAGGCGTTCTCCGAGCGCGTCGCCCGGGACCGTGCGGCCTGGGGCCCCATCGCAAAGTCGCTTGGCCTCTCGCTGGAGTAGTCGCCCTGCCGTAAACTCCGACCCATGGCAAGCAGTCCCCGAAGCCAAGCGAAGCTTGACAGCCCTGCGCCCGATGCTCCGCCATCGGCTGCAGAACTGAAGAGGCTCATTCACAAAGGGCTCGTGCTGCACTTCATGCTGCAGCTGAGCCTGGGCGAAGACGCGGACGCGCGGCTGACCACACGTTCCATGGGGCGGGTGCATCACCGTGTCGTGTACTTCGCTCACTTCACGCCTGGCATCACGGTGAGCGAACTGTTGTCCGTGCTTGGGGTGAAGCACCAGAACATCCAAGGTCCTCTGAAGCAGTTGATCGAGGAGGGCTATATCCTGAGCCGTGCTTCCGAGCAGGATGGTCGTGTCAAGCGCCTGTATTGCTCGCGCAAGGGCGATAAGCTGCTTGAGTTTGTCTCGGCCGGCCAGCGTGAGCGCATTCAGCGTGCCTATGAATTGCTCACTCCGCAGGACGTCGAGAGCTACTTCAAGGTTATGTCCGCGATGCTCGGCCCTGAGCGACGCGAGTGGGTCCGCCGCTTGACGGAACTGGACGACCCGAGCGAGTCGGTGTGAACCGGCTGCCCTTCGTACCAGAGCAGCCGGAGGATCCCCGCGTGCGGGAAGTCTTCGAGCGTCTTCGCCGGCGCTGGCAGGGTGCCCCGGTACTCCACCTCTATCGGCTGATCGGCTGGGCCCCAGGCTTGCTGGGTCCGTGGATGGACTTCGCGCATGCGCTTCGCTTTAAGACCGTTTCACCCGCCGATGTCCGCGAACTGATGATCGTGCGGTCCGGCCAGTTGGCGCAATCGGAATACGAGTGGAGGCATCACTGGGCGGCCGCTCTCTCCGAAGGAGTGTCCGAAGCGAAGCTGCAGGCACTGGACGAATGGCAATCGAGTAGGCTTTTCGACGAGCGTGAGCGCGCCGTATTGGCACTTGCGGAGGACACTGCCTGCCGCGTCGGCGCGACTGCCGAAACGATGAACGCCCTAAAGGCTGAGTTCCCGCACGAGCAGGTTGCGGAACTGGTAATGATCGCCGGCTTCTACGCCGGCGTTGCACGCATCGCGAACTCGCTGGGAGTCCCGCTCGAGCCTGGGTTCGAGACTATGACGCCGCGGGACGAGACGAAGTAGCGGCTGTTAAGCGCGCTCGTAGATGGCAACTGCGCTGACGGCCTCCTCGAGGCCGATGATGCCGCCACCGTTTTGTTGCAAACCGATCCGCGCATCGCGGACTTGGCGCTCACCGGCCTCACCGCGCAATTGCGTCACCAGCTCATGGCACATGGACAGGCCGGTGGCCCCAATCGGGTGACCTTTTGATACCAACCCGCCGGAGGTGTTCACGGCGACCGTTCCATCGATGGCCGTCGCGCCGGAGGCGACGAAGGGGCCCCCCTCTCCTTCGGGACAAAAGCGCATCATTTCCGTTTGGTAGATCTCGCAGAAGGAAGTCGCGTCGTGGACCTCAGCAACGTCGACGTCAGCTGGCGCGAGGCCCGCGAGTTCATAAGCCCGGTCCGCGGCAGCCCTCGAGAGCCCGGGCTCGCGTTCGCCGCGATACTTTCCACCCGACAGCGTGAGCGCGCGAATCTTTACTGCCCGCTCGCGAACCTCCGGCAGCAGGCTGGCGAGGAAGCGCTCCGAGCACAAGACTGCCGCAGCCGCGCCATCCCCCACGGGAGCACACATCGCACGCGTCAGCGGGTCGGATACCATGCGGTCCGCCAGCACCTGCTGGGGAGTCATCGCAAATCGGTACTGCGCCAACGGATTCAGGCTGCCATAGGTGTGGCTCTTGGCACAGGCTGCTGCGATCTGCTCGCGCGTTGTCCCGTAAAGCTTCATATGCAGGCGTGCTTGCATGGAGTAGGTATCCATCGCCACGGACCGATCGGGCGAGGGATCGAACGGCTGGCCCAGCCGCTCACCGATCTGCTTGTAGTGTTCGAGCCACTCCTGCGGATCGAGCTGGTCGGCGCCCTTGCCGAACTCGGGAAGGATGGCGGCAGGGTTTGCCTCGTCGTACAGCTTCTCCACCCCAACGGCGATGGTGACCTCGGCGTCCCCTGCGCGGATTTCCTTGTACGCCCCCGACAGGGCGAGGCTGCCGGTCGCACAGGCGCCTTCGACGTTCACGACAGGGGCTCGATCGCGAAACAGTCCTTCGCGTACCAGCGGAATGAACGATACATTGCCACGCACGAGCGGCTGTCCCCAGTAGTGCATCACGCAATTGCCGAACCACGCCGCCTCGATGACCCGCGGATCACCCAGGCCTGCGTCCCGGGCAGCTCCGAGATAAGCCTCGCGCGTGAGTTGCTTGAAGCCCTTGTCTGGCCAACGGCGGAAGGGCGTCGAGTACGTCCCGATGATGTAAACGGCTTTTGCCACGGTGCTGCTCTCCTGCCAATTGCTACAACTAGATTGTACAATGTACGCGTCAAATGAGACAGGCCCTATGAAGCTATGTACGTTTCAGGTTTCCACCGCGCTAGGCGATGTCCGGCGGGTCGGCCTCGTGCATGGGGACTCGATCATCGACGCAACGGCGGCGCGAATCTCGCTTCTGGAACGCACCCTGACACCGGATGCGGCCGTGCGCGTAGGCGCTGCGCAAGTTCCTGCAGAGATGACATCCCTGATCGGCTCGGGCTCACCAGCCTTAGACTGGGCCGCTGAGGCGTTCGAGCATGTCCTCGAAAGCGGTAAGGAATACACCAGCGCGCGTTTGTCGATCGCCTACTCGTCGAAAGCGGTCCGACTTCTTGCGCCACTCCCGCGGCCGCCGGGCATTGCCTGCTTCATCACTTGGGCTGCCCACATCGAGGACAGCCGGGACAAGGGGTTCTCGATGCTTCAGTTTCCGGAGCGCGGCAGCGACATGCGTGCGTACTACAAGGCCAATCCGGATGCCGTCGAAGCTCCCGGAACGATCATTCGAAGGCCGGACTATGCGAGTGAGATCGATGTCGAATGCGAGCTCGCCGCCGTGATCGGGGTAGGCGGCAAGGACCTCACGCCAGAGCAGGCTCGGACGGCCATTGCGGGATACACGATCTTCAACGACGTGAGTTACCGCGAAATCCAACGCAAGGAAATGGCATTCGGACTTGGACCGACCAAGGGAAAGGATGCAGACCACAGCAATGTCCTCGGGCCTTGGCTGGTCACTGCCGACGAGGTCGGCGATCCGCAGGATCTCGGCATGTCATTCGTGGTCAATGGCAGCACGATCGCCTCGTACCACACATCGAAGATGGCTTGGGACTTCGCCGATCTCGTGTCCTATCTCTCGCGCGCGCAGACGCTGCGTCCTGGGCAGATCGTAACCAGCGGCGCGTTCCCCGGAGGCTGCGGCCTGGATGCAGGAGTGGTTCTCAAAGCTGGCGACGTCGTCGAGATGCGCGTCGACAAGCTCGGCACCCTCGTCAGCACCATCGGCTGATAGCAAAGAAGGAGAAGAGCATGACGTTGATTGCCGTGACAGTTGCAGATGCGGTTTCTGCGGGCAGGCGTCGGTGCTTCGACGAGGGACAGTTCCGCGGGATGGCGGACTACCTGTTTGAAACTGCACCAGGAGAAGAGCCGGGGCCGCAAGCACTCGTTGCACGGCAGGCACCGGGATGGTCCCTTCCGGTTCATTTCCACATGCAGCATCAGTTTCAGGTCGTGCTGCGAGGCAGCGGCACTCTTGGCAAGCACGCGCTCGCGCCAGGCAGCGTGCATTACACGTCGCCTCAGTCCGGCTACGGCCCCATCGTCGCGGGCGAAGACGGGCTGGACTACTTCACGATTCGCGTTTTGACGGACAAAGGCGCTTGGTACCTGCCGGAGGCACGGGCCCACATGGAGCGAGGCCTGTTCAAGGAGCAGCAGTGGGGACCAGCGCCGGACGAGGCAAGCGCAAGGGGGTGGCAGACGCTGATCCCGTTTCGGACGGATGGCCTAGGTGCCTGGGCTTGCACGGGCCAAGCAAATACTGCATACGCCTGCACAGAGCCTCGCAGCGATGCAGGACGCTTTCACAGCGTGATACGCGGCAGTTTCCGCTTGGGCAATCGAGTCCTGCCGCCAGGCAGTTGCGTGTATTGGTCTCCACCGGACCCGCTGCCCACGTTCACCGCGCTCGAGGAGCGATCGCTCATGATTGCGGTCCAATTCCCCGGCCAAGCCCAGCGACACCACGTGCCGCCGGAACTGCGTGTCGCGCCCTCTGCGCGCGGCACGCCGCTATCGCCCAACTGATCGCACGCCAATCAAAACTGCTCGTCCTCGTAATCGAGAATCGCGCCTGAGCCCGTGACGACCGTTCGGGCCAACCCGTCAGCCTGGGTGAGCACGTGGTCGGCATAGAACTTGGCGGACAACAGCTTTGCTTTCAAGTAGCCAGCGTCGCCCCCGCCCTGAGCTAGCCGCTCGTGCGCAACCAGCGCAGCTCTCGCCATTTGCCAGCCCCCGGCCACGATGCCGAACAACTCCAGCAACGGAACAGCCCCTGCCGCAATGGCCTTGGCATCGCTGCTGTGCCGCTCCACCACGAATCCGACGCAGCGTCGCAGCGCCGCGATGCCGGCTCCGAGCTGTGCCGCGATTGAGGCCAACTCATGGACGCGGAGGCTTTCGAGCTTCTGCTGAACAAACTCCATCTCACGCGTCAACTTTGTGGCAGCTTCTCCTCCGTCACGTGCGATCTTGCGGCCTGCCAAATCTGCAGCCTGGATACCGGTCGTGCCTTCGTAAATCGGCGTGATCCGCGAATCGCGCCAATGCTGCGCGGCACCGGTCTCCTCGACGTATCCCATGCCGCCGTGTATCTGGACGCCGAGTGAGGTGACGAAGACCGAGGTTTCAGTGCTCCAGCCTTTGACCACAGGGATCATCAAGTCGACAAATGCCTGTTTCTCGCGCCGGACAGCGGCGTCCGAATGCGTCGTCGCAATGTCCGTCGCGGAAGCTACCGCGCAGGCGACTGCACGCAAAGCTTCCGTGCGCGTCTTCATCTGCAACAGCATGCGGCGGACATCCGGATGCCGAACGATCGCCACCTTGTCTCGCGACCCGCTGCCGAGCTCCGATCCCTGCTTGCGTTCGCGGGCAAAGTCGCGGGCGCGCTGGTACGCTCGCTCGCAAAGGCCGACACCCTCGAGGCCCACCGAGTAGCGCGCCGCGTTCATCATGATGAACATGTACTCGAGGCCTCGATTTTCATCGCCGACCAGCCAGCCGCGTGCGCCCTCGTTGTCTCCGAACGCCAAGACGGCAGTCGGGCTGCCGTGGATGCCAAGCTTGTGTTCGATGGACACGCAGCGCACATCGTTGTGCGCGCCCGGACTTCCGTCCTCGGTGACGAGGAACTTGGGCACAACGAACAGGGAAATGCCTTTCACGCCTTCCGGCGCGCCGGGCGTGCGCGCAAGCACCAAGTGCACGATGTTCGGGGTGAGGTCGTGCTCGCCGTAGGTAATGAAAATCTTCTGCCCGTGCAGCAAGTAGCTTCCGTCTGATTGAGGCAAGGCTCGTGTGCGGACCGCCGACAGGTCGGAGCCGGCCTGCGGCTCGGTGAGGTTCATCGTGCCGGACCACTCACCGCTGACAAGCCGCGGCAAGTACAGCGCCTTTTGTACATCCGAGCCGCAGAGTTCGAGCGCCTCGATGGCGCCGCGCGTGAGCATGGGGCACAGTGCGAAGGCGACGTTCGCGCCGTTCCACATTTCCTCCACCAGCGCCGAGACGATGCGGGGAAGGCCTTGACCGCCGAACTCGGTTGAGCAAGACAATGCGTTCCAGCCGCCTTCCACGAACTGCTTGTAGGCATGCTTCCATCCGGGAGCGGTGCCGACTTCTCCGTCGGTCCACCGTGCGCCCTGGCGATCGCCCACTACGTTCAATGGAGACAGCACGCCACTGGCGAACTTGCCTGCCTCCGCGAGAATCGCCGTCGCCAGCTCCTCGTTCACCTCTTCCTGCCCCGGGAGGGAGGCGACGTCATCGATCCCTGCCAGCTCGCGCAGGACGAACTGCATGTCCTGCAACGGAGCCACATATTCGCTCATCTTCTTGCTCCTTTAGCGCTTGGCGTAGTCGTAGAAGCCACGGCCCGTCTTCCGGCCCAGGCGGCCCGCGTCCACCATTTCCTTGAGCAGCGGCGCAGGACGGTACTTGGGATCGCCGAATCCTTCATGAAACACGCGCATCACGGCGAGCATGGTGTCCAAGCCGATCAAATCTGCCAGTGCAAGCGGTCCGATGGGGTGGTTGCAGCCAAGCTTCATGCCGTCATCGATCTCCTCGGCAGATGCCAAGCCCTCGTTCAGCACGAAGATCGCTTCGTTGATCATGGGACAGAGCACGCGGTTCACCACGAATCCAGGACTGTTCCTCACTGTGATCGAGGTCTTGCCCACGGCGTGGGCGAACGCCACGGCTCGCTCATGGGTCGCATCGGAAGTCTGCAGCCCGCGGATCACCTCGAGGAGGGCCATGACCGGGACCGGGTTGAAGAAGTGCATGCCGATGCAGCGCGCAGGCTGCTGCAGCACCGCGGCCAGCTGGGTGATGGAGATCGACGACGTGTTGGTGGCGATAACGGCATTCGCTTCCACCACTCCTTCGATCTCGCGCAGGATCCGCAGCTTCAGCTCCAGGTTCTCCGTCGCCGCTTCGATCACCAGGTCGGCGCCCTTGAGTTCCTGGTAGGAAGTGGTCGTGCGGATCCGCCGCAGCGCTTCCTCCACTTGGGTCGCCTCCAGCTTACCCTTCTCGACCAGCTTGCCGAGGCTGCGACTGATCGTCGATAACCCGCGCTCTAGGGCGGCAGTGGAAACGTCGACCATGGTGACGTCGAGCCCGGCCTGCGCGCAAGTCTGCGCGATGCCATTGCCCATGGTGCCGGCGCCGATAACCGCCACATGCTGGCTTTTCATGATTTGAGTGGTCCCAAGTTGTTGGTGAAGGGAGACGTCAGGCCGCCCGTTCGCGATTCCACATTGATTCCGCCTTGCCGGCATGCTGGTTGAGCACGCGAGCCAGGACGAACATCAGGTCCGACAGGCGATTCAGGTATTGCCTTGCCGTGTGGCTCACCGTCTGCACTTCGGCGAGGGAAATCACGGAGCGCTCGGCGCGCCTACAGATTGTGCGGCACATGTGAGCTTGCGCCGCACCGACCGACCCTCCGGGCCGCACGAACTCGTGCAAACGCGGCAATGGGGCGTTCAAATCCTGGAGCCAAGCGTCAAGGGCTGCAACCCTCTCCGGTTTCAGGAGCGTGTAGCCAGGGATGCTCAGTTCCCCGCCGAGGTCGAGAAGGTCCTGCTGCACATCCACGAGCTGCGTGTCGGCATCCAGTTCATCGGGATGGCCGAACGCAAGTAGCATGCCGATGGCGCTGTTCAACTCATCGACATCGCCCATCGCGCCGACTCGCGGGTCGGACTTGCTCACCCGGGTGCCGTCGCCCAGACCCGTGCTCCCGGAGTCGCCCGTGCGGGTGGCGATCGCGCTCAGTCGGTGGCCCATTGCCAGCCCCTACATGTTGCGGCGGTACTGCCCGCCGACTTCGAACAAGGCGCTGGTGACCTGTCCCAGCGAACATACGCGGACAGCTTCCACCAGCACTTCGAAAACGTTGCGGTTGTCGATTACGGCCTCCTGCAGCCGCTTGAGCATGTCTGGGGCTTCCTTCGCGTTGCGCGCGTGGAAGTCCTGCAGGCGCTTGAGCTGGCCCTGCTTTTCCTCCTCGGTCGAGCGCGCCAACTCCAGCTTCTCCATCACGGTGTCGCCGTGCGGGTTGCGGAAGGTGTTGACGCCGACGATCGGGTATTCGCCCGTGTGCTTGAGCATCTCGTAGTGCATGCTCTCGTCCTGGATGCGGCCGCGCTGGTATCCGGTTTCCATCGCGCCCAGCACGCCACCACGCTCGCTGATCCGCTCAAACTCCAGTAAAACGGCCTCTTCCACCAGCTCGGTGAGCTCGTCGATGATGAACGCGCCCTGGTTGGGGTTCTCGTTCTTCGCCAACCCCCATTCGCGGTTGATGATCAGCTGGATCGCCATTGCGCGGCGTACTGAGTCTTCGGTGGGAGTCGTGATTGCTTCGTCGAACGCGTTGGTGTGCAACGAGTTGCAGTTGTCGTAGATCGCGATGAGCGCCTGCAGCGTCGTGCGAATGTCGTTGAACTGGATTTCCTGCGCGTGCAGCGAACGCCCGGAGGTCTGAATGTGATACTTGAGCTTCTGGCTGCGCTCGTTTGCACCGTACTTCTCCTTCATCGCCACGGCCCAGATGCGGCGCGCCACCCGACCCATCACGGTGTACTCCGGGTCCATGCCGTTGCTGAAGAAAAACGAAAGGTTGGGCGCGAAGTCGTCCACGTGCATGCCGCGTGCCAGGTAGGCCTCGACGAAAGTGAACCCATTCGAGAGCGTGAAGGCGAGCTGGCTGATCGGGTTCGCGCCCGCTTCGGCGATGTGGTACCCCGAGATCGAGACCGAATAGAAGTTCCGCACGTTGTGGTGGACGAAGTACTCCTGGATGTCACCCATCACCTTCAGCGAGAACTCCGTGGAGAAGATGCAGGTGTTCTGGCCCTGGTCTTCCTTCAGGATGTCGGCCTGCACAGTGCCCCGCACGTTTGCCAGCGCCCATTCCTTGATCTTGGCAGCCTCGGTGTCCGTCGGGTCGCGGCCGTTGTCGGCCCTGAACTTTTCAACCTGCTGGTCCACCGCAGTGTTCATGAACATCGCAAGGATCGTCGGCGCCGGACCGTTGATCGTCATCGACACCGAGGTACTCGGGTTGCACAGGTCGAAGCCCGAGTACAGCACCTTCATGTCATCCAGCGTGGCAATTGACACGCCGGAGTTCCCGACCTTGCCGTAGATGTCAGGGCGCAGGTCCGGGTCGTTGCCGTACAGGGTTACTGAGTCGAAGGCAGTGGACAGCCGCTTAGCTGGCATGCCCTCCGACACTAGCTTGAAGCGGCGGTTCGTGCGGAACGCATCGCCCTCGCCGGCGAACATGCGCGTTGGGTCCTCGTTCTCGCGCTTGAACGCAAACACGCCGGCGGTATACGGGTAGCTGCCGGGAACATTCTCCAGCATCAGCCACCTGACGATTTCGCCGTGGTCCTCGTAGTTCGGCAGGGCGACCTTGCGAATCTCGGTACCAGACAAAGACTTGTAGGTCAGCGCGGTGCGAATCTCCCTGTCGCGGATCTTTACTACGTATTCGTTGCCTGCGTAGGCTTTCTGCAGGTCTGGCCATTGTGCAAGCAGCTTGCGCGCGTCGGCGTCGATCCGCTGCTCACGCTCCGCGGCCAGCGACTCCAGCGCTTCGCCTGCAGAGGCGTGGATATCGACTCCTTCCGTATCGAGCATCCGCCGCGAACTGCGCAAATGCTGAACCTCGCGCGCGATGTTTGCCTGTGTCCGCGCGCGCCGCTTGTAAGAGCGCACGGTCTCTGAGATTTCCGCAAGGTATCGGGTCCGCGCGGCCGGCACGACCGGCGTCTGATTGCTGCTGTTGCGCACCTCAACGGCTGGCAGCTTGCCTTCCCGCAGCTTCAGGCCCAGTTCCTCCAGGCGCGGCTTCAAGGCCTGGTAGAGCGCGGTGACGCCATCGTCGTTAAAGCGCGCGGCGATGGTACCGAAGACCGGCATTTCGTCCGGCCGCTGCTTAAATGCTTCTTTGTTGCGCTGAACCTGCTTGCTCACGTCGCGCAATGCGTCGGCTGCGCCTTTGCGGTCGAATTTGTTGATCGCAACGAACTGGGCGAAGTCGAGCATGTCGATCTTCTCTAGCTGGCTGGCCGCCCCAAACTCGGGCGTCATGACGTACACCGGAACATCCACGTGCGGCACGATCGCCGCGTCGCCTTGCCCGATGCCGGAGGTCTCTACGATCACGACATCGAATCCGGCGGCCTTGCACGCCGCCACCACGTCGGGCAGCGCCGCGGAGATCTCAGTGCCGAAGTCGCGCGTTGCGAGCGAGCGCATGAAGACTCGCTGGCCGCGTTGCCACGGGCTGATCGCGTTCATGCGAATGCGGTCGCCCAGCAGCGCGCCGCCGCTCTTGCGCCGCGAAGGGTCGATCGAGATGACGGCCACCTGGAACTGGTCCTCCTGGTCCAGCCGCAGGCGCCGCACGAGTTCATCCGTAAGAGAAGATTTGCCGGCCCCTCCGGTTCCCGTGATGCCCAGCACCGGGATGGAACGATTGTCGGCTTCCATCCGGATCGCCTGGAGCAGCGAAGGCTCGGGTGAGCCGCTCTCGATCGCTGTGATCAATTGGGCGAGGGCTCGCCACGCGACCTCGCCACCGCCTTGGATGTCGGCAAGCACCTGAGGAGCAAGCTGCGAAAGGTCTTTGTCGCAGCGCATCACCATTTCGCCGATCATGGCCTGCAGCCCCATTCTCTGCCCATCTTCGGGGCTGTAGATGCGCGCCACGCCGTAGTCGTGCAGTTCACGGATCTCGGCCGGTACGATGACGCCGCCGCCTCCGCCAAACACCTGGATGTGCGACCCACCGCGCTGTCTGAGGAGATCCACCATGTACTTAAAGTACTCCACGTGGCCGCCCTGGTAAGAACTCACGGCGATACCCTGCACGTCTTCCTGCAAGGCAGCCGTAACGACTTCGTCCACACTACGGTTGTGTCCCAGGTGAATCACTTCCGCGCCCGTCGACTGCAGGATGCGGCGCATGATGTTGATGGCCGCATCGTGGCCGTCAAACAGGCTAGCCGCAGTGACGAAACGCACCTTGTTCGTCGGACGGTAGTTGGCAAGAGCTCGGTGTTCGGCCGAAAGATCAGTCATTGGGGTCTCCTGACTGCCACTGTAGGACCGGGAAACGCTTTCCGCCATGGCGTGACGCTGCAAAGCCGCTGAGCGTTTTTGCCACCGCGGCAGGATAATTCGGCGTGCACCCGCCCCGCCCATGACCGACACGATCGAGAAGCACACGGTTTCGATGCACTTCGTCACCTCTGCCGTGGCTCACCTGGGCCCTGCAGCAATGGAGCGCGCCTTGCGCGCTGCCGGCTTACCACCCCAACTGCTGGGCCAGGCAAATGCCCGCGTACCAGCGACCGCGTTCTCCGCGCTGTGGCTAGCGGTGGCACGCGAACTCGACGACGAGTTCTTCGGGCTGGACCGGCGATCGATGAAGGTGGGTAGCTTCGCCCTCATCTGCCAAGCCGTGCTGTCCTGCGCTGACTTGGACCGCGCGCTGAAGAGGATGCTGAGGGGGTTCTCCCTGTTCCTGGACGACGTCCGCGCCGACCTGGAGCTTGAAGGCGCGGAGGCGGTCATTCGGATCACGAATCGGATCCCACGGGAAGCTGACCGTCGCTTCGCCGACGAGACCCTGATGGTCTTGATGCACGGACTCATGTGCTGGCTCGCGGGCCGGCGGATTCCGCTCACGCGGGTCGAATTCACCCACAGTCGCCCGCCGCACGCTTCCGAATACTCGCTGATGTTCTGTGAGCACGTGACATTCAACGCCCCTCAGACGACCATGTTCTTCGAGGGTCGCTTGTTGGCGGCACCCGTCGCGCAGAACACCGCGACGTTGCAGCAGTTCCTGCGCACAGCACCGCAATCTGTGTTCCTCAAATACCGCAACGAGGAGAGCTGGACCGCGCAGGTGCGCCGCCGCCTGCGCGACAGCGTGCGCGATCCAGACGGCTGGCCGACGCTCGACGCGCTCGCCGGCGAACTTGCCACCGCGCCGGCGACGCTCCGTCGTCGGCTCGAGCGCGAGGGGACCAGTTATCAGGCCATCAAGGACCAACTGCGTAGCGATGTCGCAATAGACCACCTGTGTAATAGCGGTCTGAGCGTGGACGAGATCGCCGCACTCGTCGGATTCCAGGACGCTAGCGCTTTCCACCGGGCCTTCAAACGCTGGAACGGCGTCCAGCCCGGCGAGTATCGGCGGCAAAAGCTCTCTGCGGATCATTGACCCCGCGCATCAGTGTCCGAACCGCTCACTGCGGTGCGCGAAACGGACATGGAGGGGATCCGACCGAATGACTACAGTGGTGCCCGAGTCATCATGACACGCAACACCGTTCGTTCGCATAAGCGTGCGCTTCGCGAAGGCACCCGCCCCGAGGCTACAGGCGCCGATCGCTTGTTGAGCAGCGAGAGTGCGCTGGCGCTGCTGGACCGCAGCATCCGTTTCGGCCATGGTCGGCTCGCAGTCCTTCGCCTCGTCGTTGCCGTGGACGCCGGAGCCCGAATCCCTGAACAACACTGGGCGTATTGTTTGCGCCTCTCGCAAGGCGGCATGGATCGGCGGCTCAATGAGCTCTATCTGTCCGCGGCTGTGAAGGCCAGTGGCGGAGCTGATTCAGCGGAAGTGCCGCCTCGGGTCGTCGACCTGTGAAGAAGCGGTCCCCCCATCAATCAATGCTGTTGAGATAAGTATTCTTATCGAAATAGCTGACACTGGTAGACAGTCTTCCAGGCAACTCCATGGACCCCCTGAGACATGCAGATCGGCGCTCGATCTGGAGGTTGCCGTTGTCGCGCCTTGACACGCGAAGCAGCCTCCCCCGCGCGCACACTTCTGCCAAGAATCGAGACCGTGCGTCGCATGCGGGCAATATTGCCGAGGCCCCTCAGCCTGCAGCTCCACAAAAAGAAGAACCCCCGCAGCTAGGCCGCGGGGGTTCAGGGTGTGGACCCCAGTTACG
>JAZKFD010000041.1:0-20814 GCA_040386635.1 Pseudomonadota bacterium | reverse complement strand
AGCAGCGGATTGAAAATCCGCGTGTCGGTGGTTCGATTCCGCCCCAGGCCACCAGTATGCGAAGCCCTTGATCTGCAATGGATCAGGGGCTTTTAGCATTTCGTATGGCCTACTTTCAATAGTGCTTACGCGCCTTAGCTGTGCCGGCGCGGCGGCTTACTCGTTTTTTCATCCAGTCGCGAGATATAGCTTCTCGCCTCAGGGTAAACCGATCTCGCGCAGGCTTTCGATCATCCGTCCGCGACCTGCAACGAACCGCGGCTCCGTACTGCGCATGAGCGACCTGAGCTTTGCCTGGTCAACCTCCGGATTGCGTGACAGATGGTTCTGTAACACGGTACGGCCTTCTTCCTTTTGGCCCCCTCGGACCAGCGAGGCTGCCAACACTGCCTCTCCCAAAGGTAGCCGTGGACTGGCAACGATGGCACGGCGCGCGTTATCGGCGGCGTCGGTATACCGCTCAAGCATGAAATGGTTGGCCGCGATAAAAAAGTGCCAGAACCCCGCCCGAGGATCGAGCTTACTGATGCGCAATGCACGCTCGGCGGCAACGATGCTATCTTCAAATCGCCCCAAGGCAAGCAGCGCGCTGGCCCGGGAGTTATAGCCGCTGGGTTCGCTCGGAAAGCGCTCGACCAAGCTGTCGGCAACTAAAAGCATGGTTTGGAAATCTCTATCAACGTTCGCAATCTGCGCTTTGGAATTGATGGCGAAGAAATCGTTGGCGTCCAGCTCCTGTAAACGTGTCGACGCCTCCTGGAGCCGGCGTCGCGCTGCGGCCCTGTCCGTAGTGAATCCCAACGTCAGGCCCACACCGCTCATGACGCTGACGCCGCCCCAGCCGCGGATCGAGGAAGGATTCTTTGCGACTGCTTGCTCAGAAAGTTCAAGCGCCGCTGCCACGTTTTCTGGAGTGATGCCACGAAACCAAAAACCCCAGGCCTGCATCGCTAGGTCATCGGCCTCGACTTCGTGTGGTTTCAGCTTGGACGCCCGCTCGCCCGCTGAGCGATAGATTTCCATCCATAGGGCTCGGGCGATTTGCTGGGCAATGTCGTCGAACGAACGGGACAATTCGGTGCGATCGACGTCGAAATTCTGAGCCCAGCGCTGATTACCGGTTTCCCCGTCGACGATTGAAAGGCCAAGACGCACACGCTCCCCGGCACGCCGGGCGGTGCCACTGACCACGTACCTCACTCCCATTTCCCGGGCTACCTGGCGCGGGTCAGTGACTTTACCTTTGTAGGTATTCGCCGTCTCGCGTGCTACCACTAGGCTGCCTGTAATTCGACCTAATTCAGTGGTCAAGTCACCGGTCAAGGCGTCGGTAAACCAGGCGTCAGTAGGCTCGCCTTCGTTTGCGAAGGGGAGTACAACCATCGAGACGGCAGGTGTCTTGCCGGCCGGTTTCGATTTAGCCGATTCTGATGAACTCGGGCTGTGAGGCGAACCGAACGTGATCTCGTAGGCGTGCCACCAACCGATCAGGCCGCCCACAAAATGTCCAACAGCGGCGAACGTACCGAGCCCAACCGCCGCAATGCCGAGCAGACGGGCCCAGCGTGAGTGGAGCCCCGTCCATACCCGTGAATGCCATGAGTAAGGGGTGGGTACAACGGGCTCGTCAGCGACGGCCATTCCCGGCTCAACGGCGGTCGCCGGACCGGCCTGATCCGATGTCGTGCCTGGATTCGGCCCTGGGTTGACATCTTCGCTCATCCATCGTTCCAAGCGGTTGTGGGTTTTAGACGGCCCGGCTAATCGAGTCTGCCACTTGGCCCACTTTACTGCGTTTCGTCGCCGAAAGGTCCTGGCCGCCTACCTGACTCGCCCCTTGTGATGAACTGACCCCAACGTTCGGTAGAAGTTCGGCAGCCTTTAGTCACCGAAAAAGGCCTTAAAAATCTTCAGTTTCCAAAAGCTCAAGCACGGTTCAATTGACCCAGGTCAACCAGAAGCCCGCGCGCGATGAAGGTTTGGAGCTTGTCCTCCTCGCAGCTAGTACAGCTGGGCAGGTCACACACCAATACAATCGTGAAGGCGTGTCCATGCATGTCGAGTAGGGAAATCTCGCCGCCTCGCAGCGAGATTTGCTGCATCGGATTGAACTGGAATGTCTGGCCACGCTCAGCCGAAAGGCTCACCAGCGCATCGCCAAGCCAACTAATTTGGCGCACTTCATGTATGACGCGGTCGGAGCCTTCGTTTTCGATCACTTCGGCTACTCGCGTTGCCACCAGCAATGCAGCCTTCAGCGACATCCTGATGCTTGCAATTGCCTCATCACGCCTTATGGGCAATCGACGCGCTGAAGCCGTCGGCATTCGATCTCGCTGCACCAAAAACTCCTTGCGTTTTCACTGCAGCGGAAGAATTTCCTGCAGCGAGACGTAAGGTAACGATCGAGTCCGTTAACTCCTAACTACTACCTGTAGGATTTGACAGGTGCACTTTCGGATCAGACTAGGCCAACCGAACACGCTCTAAGAATGAGTGACCGCTGATTCCGAGCTCGAAGCTTGCCCATGACATTGCTGATGTGGAATGTGACAGTGCGCTCTGCCAACCCAAGCAACGTTCCTGCTTCCTTGGCCGTGTGTCCTTCGGCGAGCATCACAAGTACCTCCTGTTCGCGCAGACTCACGCCGAACCGATGCGCGATTACGTGCTCTTTCAAGAGTGGCCAAATCGCCTGTGCGGAATATGCAATTGAGTGCACTTGCCCGGGGTCCGCCAATTCGCTGGAAAGCAGGATGACGCATTCAAAGCCGTGGTCTAGTGATGTCGGGAAATCGACTCGAACCAAAGATAGAGCGCCGCTTTCCAGGCAGTGATCGACCCACAGTCTTTCATCATCCGGCTGCTGACCGCCGAAATTCTTCCATGCAACCAGTGGACTCTTCGCCTTACGCCATGGGGCGCCATAGGCGCCTGAACGTGCCATCGCAAGTGCGGCCGTTCGGTAGCTCTCTGGCAATACCGATACCACCTCTCGCGAGTTGTCAGCAGTTGAAAAGTCCGGACCCAGTACAAAAACCGCGCGCACATGGACGGCAGATAGTGATTGCAGCCATGGATCCAGTACCTCATTGACCATCGCGTCCTGCAAAGGCCGGTCCCTCCCGTTCATCTTTTGCCACCACTTTTCGATAACGCAGATAGCAATGCCGACCTGACATCTTCATGCAGGACATTGAAATCACTCAAGGTCGCTGAGGCGATTTCGCGGTGTAGCCGAGACATCTCGGCGGTTTGTCCGAAAATTGCTAATGCGTCGCCGTATCCGTCCGGATCGCTGCCCTTCGCGCTATATGACATTTGCACGTCTCTTATGAGGGAGCGCATCAGCTCGGCCGGGGTTGAGACGTTCTCAATTCCATACTGTTTGGCCGTGACTACTTTGGCAGGGAGGTCGCAGAGTGCGCCTACTAAATGCGGGACTTGGCAAATGTCGTCCGTTGGGATCAACCTGCCTTGCCACTCGGCACTAATTTCAAGCTGCTCTAGCAACTCGTCACATGAAATGTCGGTTCCCTGGCGCACCCGCTCAACGTCGCTCGCGTCCCAACCCGTGTCGCTAAGCCCTTGCGCCAGACCTTGAAGTGTTTCGTGCGTCTCGATCTGCAGCCATTGCAGCGGACCACCATGAGACAGGCCCAACATGCCGAAGGGTTGTCCGACCACGATGTACTCGATCCATTCCAGCTCACCGAGCTTGAGCTTGAGTGCTTCACGAACACCCCTGTTGTGCAACAGATCCAATTGCCATTCGCAGAGCGTCGATCGAATCAGGTAACCCAAGTGCTCGCACATGCTTTCGTGCAGGTTGTCTAAGGCATCTCGGACGGTCTGTAAAAGGTTCGGGCTGTTCTTTGGAATGAACATCTGAATTTGGCCGGCGTTAAACGCGCGAATCGCGACCTGTTCGTCAGCCTGGCCCGTCAACAGCACTCTGCGTGAGGGGCAGCTCTGAAGCTGCTCCAGCAGTTGCACGCCATTCATGCCTGGCATGGCGTAGTCGATGAACAGCACACTAGTCAGCCTGAAACGCCTCCAGTCTCTGAAATACCTTTCTACGTAGAGCTTCGCTTCTCCCCGCTCCTCACGGGCATTGCGTGCCTCTGCCAAGAGGCCTTCGACTGCATGCCAGTAATTGACCTCCTGGCGGATCGTCGTAAGCGCCGTCTCCGGTGAATCAATGAAGGCGCGTGAAATCGCGGTTGACGCGCCTGCTCCAGATCGAGTCAAACTTGACCGGAGAGCGTCGAGGTAGATACCCTGGTCATCCACATAAGCCACGCGTCTGGGCAATAGAAGGAGTGGAAAGGAAGTGATCATGTTGTTTTTGCATCCCTGAATTCGAGCGTGAACGACGTTCCTGAACCTTGAACGGATTCCACGCTGAGCCGAGCGTTGTGGGCTTTCGCCACAGCTTCGACAAAAGTGAGCCCTAGTCCGTGTCCAAGATCTGGATCGCCGGTATAGAACGCCTCGAAGATCTTGCCGAGGTCAGCCCGTGCGATGCCAATGCCATCGTCGTTGACGGTGACGCGACCACCGTTGATGTATTCCACATCAACTCGAATGTGACCGGCTGTCGATGCCTGGTAGCGCCGACGGACTGCGTTGCGGGCATTGTTTAGCAGGTTCACCAACACCTGTCGCAGCACAACACGGTCACCCATCACTACAAAGTCTTGCGACACCTGCAGGGCAATTGTTGGTCCTCGGCCACCGTTTGCCCGCTGCACGCTAGTGATCGCGTCCTGAGCAACGGAGGCCAGCGCTATGGCGGCGGAATTCGCAAATGGCTTGGACGGATTCGCGTTGGCTAAATAGGTCGAAATCAGCTCGTTGGAGTCGCGACAGGTCGCTACGAGATCTTTTGTGAGGGCGTGTGCCTCGCGAACCTCCTCGCGGCCGGTTTGCTGCAGAATTTCTCTCAATCGCTCTTCGAGAGCTTCGCTCAAGAGCAGCATGCCCGCGATAGGGGTTCGAATCTCGTGAGCGGTTATTGCAAGCGCGCGCATTTGGCTGCGCATTCGTACGCCGCGCATGTTGACGTCTGAGTACCGAGTCAGCACTGCCGTGGAAAGGGTAAAACCAATAATCAAGCTTGCAGCGGTGTCGAAGATTTTGTGCGGCTCCCCGCGCGCCCATACACCAATTTCCAGGTAGGGCACCGTCACGCTAGCAAAGGCTAATGAGCCCGCAGTAATGAAGAATGCGAACCGCCAATCGGTGATAGTGAAAAAGAGGAAGGTGAGGACACAGAGGGAAGCCAGCCAAACCGAATTCCCTCCGTTGGCCACGTAGAACCACGAGGCAAGCACGACGGTTCCTCCGGCGCTTGCAACGCCGTACCAAAAACTGGCCCTCCGGTCGTTGGGGCCGGAACGAATGGTGAAAACCAGGGCGACCAACCCGAGAATGGAGGCTGTTGCCCGCCAGGCCGCACTCTCGTACGGCTGTGGATCCAGCACCGTCCAGGCCCAGTAATAGAGAGGGTGACCGATGGCCAGGGCGCCGGCAAAGAGCCTGGCTTTCAGCAATGACTGATCCTTGATCGTCTCTAGAGGAGAAAATAGTTCATTGAGGAATTTCTGCGTCGTTCTCATTCGCATGGGACTCCCGAGCTCGCCGAGACCGCGACCAATGACAGGTCAATATGCGAGGTGGCAACGATGAGGTCCCCCGTCCTACCTGGCGCCCACGTGTCGATGAGAGTCAATGCTTGTTTGCCAATCAGCTGTTCCAATTCGACAGCTGCCAGCTTTTTGCCACTTGAAATCTCTGCCGCGGCTTGTGAATTCATGCCTGTCTTGATCGCAGCTTCCGCTTGTTCGGCGAGCGAAGCTCGTGTGGAAAGCGGCAGCCAGCACGACTTGCCCGTGTAATCGAGTCCTATGACACCGAACGGTCGTCCAAGAACGAACCACTCCTCGAAATCATGTTTGAGTTTTTGCGCAAGCTCGGAGGCAACGTCCGGCCTCGCCAACAGCTCCACTTGTTCGGGATGCAGAGTCGCCGACCACAGCAGTCGGCATCGCGCATCTTCGCGCGCATAAAGGTCTCGAACTCCAGAGCGAATCTCTTTTGGAAAGTCCCAGCTTTTCTTTACTACGTACTTGTCGATAACTCCGTTATCCAAGGCAAGTCGGATGGACCCTTCGTCAAATTCGTTGGTCAGCAAGAGCAGGCGCGTCCCGTGCCAGTCGGAAAGGCCGGTCAACAGTTCAAGACCATCCATCCCTGGCATATGGTCATCGATGATCAGCACCTTTGTGAGTGTTCGCCGGGCGGTAGGGGAAGATACCCAATACTTCAAGATCGAAGGGATAAGTGCAGCGCCACTGCGCCAATCATTGACGACGCGTTGTTGAGCTGCAAAGTCGGCATTCCATCGCGCGGAGTCTTGTTGCAGGAAGGCCAAGCAGCGGTGAGCGTTTTCAAAAGGCTCAACTCCAGATGAACGCTCCAGCATCTCCTTGAGCATCGCAACGAACAGCGGTTCGTCGTCCAGGATCGCTACCGTGCCGGGGCGATGGGACAGCTCTAGTTCATTGCTGACGTCGTAGTCGATCGCGCTTGATCGCCTGCTCGTAGTTTTGGATGGCGCTTCGCCAATCTGTCGCGAATCCACGGCTTTCTCCCTGTGCCCGCGGACGTCGGCTGGACTCAGAAGCTCTGATTCCCTGCCTGTCTGGAGCGCGTTTTAATTTGACATGTATCTTCCAATACCCTGATCAGCCGAGTGCGAGACTTAGGTATTGGTTGTCGTGGGGGGGCGCAGTCGCGCGGCCGGCTTAGACCGCGTTTTCTTGACTTCGCGCGCCCTGCCGATGCACTGTGCGCAGCCTGAAGGAGCGCGCCGCTTGATCATCATCAACACCACACGCTCGGCGCGTGAACACCGTGCGCCGGATTACCTCTTACGCAAGACTGTTGTCGCCTTCATGGGCGGGAGTCGAAGACGGCAGGGGCAGTAGTTCGAAGCGCAGAGGGATTTGCGCGAGTTGGTCGGGCGCCATGTTGACCGTTCGGAGGAACAACGGCCAGCGCGGGTCGTTGCGGATTGGCGCCATGAAAGGCGAGTGCACCACGAACCTCAAAATTTCGTAGGCACTTCCGATTGCCACTGTGTGATGAAGCCAATCGAACACCTCATCGGCTTGCCCCGACCAGCCCTTGATCTGGATAACCGAGACCGGGTAGTCTTCCAATTCGGCGCAAAGCGTGTCTCTCTGGGCGAACCGACCGAGTGCGTGAGCAGCCAAGGCTAGTAATTCCCGATCAGGCTGCTCCGCCTGCATCTCCTGGTCATAGACGAGCTGGGCGTCTCCTGTGAGCAGTCGAATGCGTGCCAGCAGGCCACCTCCAAGATAGTCGTGCTTGATGGTTTCAGCCACAACCCTGGCCTCGTCGAGGCGGCCCCTGGCCAGCAACAGTTCACCGAGCCATCGGTGCGCGCCGGACCAGTGGCCAGGGTCTCTCGCGGCTTCCCGTCTCAGTACCTTTTCAGCCTGCTCGAAACGGCCAAGATAGAAAAGTTCGAGCCCAAGAATCACACGCTTCTGTGTAGGCGCTGCGTTGAAGCTTCGCTCTACCGACTCCGCATTCTCGCGAATGGTCATCTCGGCAGCGTGCCGTGTTGCTTCGGTATCGACGGGACCGAAATCGAAGGTCATTTCTGAAATGACTTCCCGCGTGAGACCGAACGCATTCAACGTTTCGATCCACTGCGGATGCTGTCGGATTGGGTCGAGAAACGGGGAGTTGCAAATGTCCAGCAAGCCCTTCATCGGAAACGTGCTTCCCTGATCGGAGGCTTCCCTGATGCCAACGTAGGCACAAGTGATAGCTGTGACAGCTTCACCTTTCCAAGCAAAGAAAATGGCGCGATGAAACTTGTCGATGATGCGATTGAGTGCTACTTCCGCTTCATCGGCGTGCCCTGTGACGTGATAAACGAGCGCTTGGGTCAGTGGCTCAGCCTCGTGTGCACGAATGAGCGCCAAAGCTGCGCGCGCTCGGCCCTGAAGCAGCAGCGCTTTGGCAACCACATCCACTTTATGGGAGTTGTTGGCGCGCACGCTCAGGATGGGTCCGGTGGCGGGTAGATTTATTACCGGCTCATCTGCGAATTCGTCACGCACGCCCATCGCTTGAATGGCTTGGTCGTATTGGCGCCCATGGATGAGAACCTCGCCGAGGATTCGCGATTCGCCGTTTTCGCTCGGATTCCAGAGCAACCGCCAGCGCACGATCCGCTCTGCATCGCTGATCCGTCCCATCCAGCAAAGACTGGCAACAGCCTCCTTAATGGATTCGAGCTTCCATGGCGTACCTGCCAAGTGCTCCTGAGCTTCCTCAACGGCCCTTTTTAACAGGGTAATACGTTCGATTCTCCTGTCGTTTTTAATTGTCTCGTCATACAGATTCGACCAAGCTTCGAGAATCGCAGGATGGCGAAAAGGTGGAGGCACTGAGACGGGGGAGTTCGAATTGGCCGCCCAAGCCAGCGGAGTGAATCTGCGTCGGAAATGAGCGAAAGCTTCGATGACGAAAGATTCTGGAGCCATTTCGCCAGGTCGGACCACGACCTCGTTGCGGGCAGCGAAAATCCGCGATAAACACGGGTCCGAATTTTTTCTACCGATCATCATCTGCAGCTTCTTCGATGCGGTGGCAAGCACAAGCACGTTCGGTCGTTCCAGATAATTTTGCACGTGAAACACCACCACGGAAGGAAGGTCCGCGAGGGTCTGCCGTTGCAAACTCAGCGTCCTGGAATCGTTTTGGACGTCGGTTGTCCGGCCGGCCTCTCGATCTCGGCCTTCGACGGAAGTGGTGGGGACAGGACTCTCTAGCGAATTTCTTCTGGATGTAGTCTTCATGGAATCGGCTCTTGTGAAAGGCGCATGGTAAGACTGCAAGCACGGTCAGTTCAGGTTGAAGGTGTCGTGCAAGCCTTTTGGCTGGCAGTGGGCTTGGGCAACGATTGAGGACGCCAGGGCTTTGCTCTGCTGAAGGCACTCTCAACACGTCGTTATCCGCAAAAGTTATCCGTTGGTGTTTGTGGAATCACGCTGACAATGCCGAGCATGCCTCCTCAGCTGCGTCGAACCAGCAGCCACGGCTGCGATCAACCGTGCCGATCCCCACTTTCAACTGTCCTCAAGGATTTTGCGATGCACGCAACTGCTGTCAGTTCATCAACTCTTGCCGCGATCCAGAGGACACCGCCGCGTCCCCACCGCACCTCAACTGGGGGGCCGGATGTCGCCCTGTCAACGGCGGCGGCCCTGCAGTTGCAGGTCGTCATCCATATCCCCACGACAACATCTCCACTGGCTTTAAGCCCGTCCAGAGCACCGGAGTTCGTGCTGCCGAATGCGCTGGGCCAAATAGTCCTCGAATACCTCGATGAGTGGGACGGGGACCTAGGCAAACTTGAGCAGCTTTGCAAGTCGTGGCCACCGATTGCACAGGCCGTGAGCGACTACAGGGGAGCGATGCTTTACCTAAGCCCGGAGATGAAAAGATTGGCAGAACGCCTGCACTCCACCGTGCAGGTAGAAGAGGTGATGAGCAGAGTCCACTCGAAGGGACCACTCGTCGCTTCCGTATTCGAAGAAAAAGTCGTCGCGCGGAGGGAATTGGCGGAACTCGAGTCTGCCTCGATTGCGGGAGACACGGTATCGATGGAACGGATTGACGCGTTGAAAGCGCGTGTCGATCAGCTCAATGGCAATTTCGAAGAACTGACTAGGGGCTACAACTCCCCTGCGCTTCAGACAAACTTGAAGGGCTTTCTCGGCAGCGACAAGCCTGAAATGGCCATTGAACGAGAGAAAGCCGAGCATGCTTTGTTGAAACTTTTTAAAGCCCATGCGGAAGGCATCACCGATGAGCAGTGGTTGCTGTTCATGTTGGTCGATGAGATGGAGCAGACCCTAGCTGGCCGCGCATTAAAAAAGAAGTCCGAAGAAGAGCAGGAGCCCGCCATGGCGGTGCCCGTTGGAATGGAACCACTGGTTACCGCCGCCTTCAACGTTTCGCCCTGCACGCCACCGTTGCCGCAGATCTTTGGTAAGAAGCAGTTAGAGCAATCGAACTTGAAAAGCTTGAAGAAAATGATGGCGCTGGAAACGACGTTCGGGTTGGCGCATTGGTTCGTGATGCGCCATCGCGCCTACACCTACGCTTTGCATCCTGGCGAGGCAGCCGCCATGCAGCGGATGTCGGCCGCCGCGGCCCAGGCCCTTAACTGACGCGGTCCCTAGGGAAGCCCTTATGTCGTTGCGGGGCGCGGTCGTCCTGGCACTAACAGCCGCGGCTCCGCAGGGACGTGCGTGGTGGCCGCACTGCCCGTGCGAACGCAGCAGGCGCGCAAAGCTCGCGATCACCGCCTCCAGCCGCGCGTCATGGGCGTTGTCACGCAAGTTCCCCAGGCCGACTCTCCCTGGGGTACCCGGCTACATCAAACCGGTGACTTTGCGGACCAAATCCACAATGCGCTGTGAACCCGTCTTCTCAAGTAGGCGTCGAATGTGCGTCCTCACGGTCGATATGCGAACGCCGAGGTCAGCACAAACATCCTCGGGTGATCGCCCAGAAGAGAGACCAGCAAGGGTTCTGACTTCTGCTGGTGTTAACCGATACAGGGAACGCAGCCCCTCCACTTTTACCTGCAAGTCCTCAACATCGCCTGAGGCCTCGACCGTGATTACCAGTTCCGTCCCGGGCCAGATGCGACGCAGTGGCGAGACAGGCGAGAGCGGCTGAATTCGAATGCGACCCGTGCGGATCTGGGCGTCCAGCATCCACCAAACTGCCTTCACCTGCGGTCCACCCGAGGGCGCCGACCGAGCAAGCTCAAGCAACATCTCCTCGGTGAGGTTGGCCAGCCGCCGGAGTCGTCCAAGACTTACCGACCCGCTGGCACCGCAGAACTGACTTGCGGCCCTGTTGCAATGCAGAAGCAGCAGGTTGGAGGTGGCAAGAAAGAGGGGTTGGGACTGCAGCTCAAATGCCTCCTGAGCGGCTTCTGCTTGTCCATGCAGGAAGCGGAACGCCCAGTACCCATTGACTGCGCGACGAAGGGGAACCTGCAGCGCCTGAAATGCGCGCAGCGCATCAGGTTCGTACTCTGGCAACGACGGCTCGCGGAAAAGCACGAGCTTGACTTCAGGTGCAACGGCTCCACTGAGTGAGTCCTCGATCATGGCCGTCATGACCCCCTTGGTGCCGGCAAAGCGACCAAACTCGTTGTAGTACGCAGTCTTGACCAGCTCGCGCCATGGGAGTATCTGGCTGCCGATGAAGCAGCGCCCTGCGCGGCTCTTCCGGTGTCCGTCCGGGTGGTTCCCCCACGGATCGTATGCACCCCAACGCTCCGAGTACCCTTGCTTTGCCGCAGGGTCGAGCCCTGACTCAAGCCACCAAATTTCTCCGCGATGGCCTTCAGGTGGTGTTGCCCTCAGGTGTGATGACGTGGCATCGAAAAGCTCGCGAACACGATCGAGTACGCCTGACCACTTCGCTGGCTCACTCGAAGCTTCATACGCCAACTCGCGTACGCAACTCAGTTCTTCGTCAGTGACCATTTTTCGCTACCTCCGAGGCAATTGGGAAGCTAGTGGCGAGGAAAAACTATAAGAAAGACTAGTTGCAAGACGATGCGAGCCGCCTCCGGAGCCTGCAATGTCATCAATTTTGATGATAGCTCTTCATTCAAAAGTTGGAGACTTAAGCCTAAAAGCGGAACCACGATTTTGTTTCGGTGCAAAGCCGTTAGTCCTACACCCTGGAGGTCCGATGTTCAAAAAAATCGCAATACTTGCTCGTCTAGGGTTCACAAGCAAATTGGCGGCTGGGTCGAAGCTTGTCTGGTACGTGGTTGCAGCAGGAATCTTGCTTGTTACGTTGAGCGCGCTCGCCGCTCTGTGGAACTGGTCCACCCAGCCAACGGAATTCGCCCCCGGCCGGCTAGGTGCTACAAGCGCATCCAGGGAGCCTTCGTGCTCAAGTGTCCCGGGTTCGACTGCGCCATTGGCGGCTTCCAGCGCTGAGAACGAGCAGGCCTACACAGAGGCGGTGAATCGGTATCGTGACGGCAAGATGTCCGATGCATATGGGCTGTTCATCACGCTCGCAGAGGAAGGCGACCCCGACGCTGCTCGAATCGCCCTGTTCATGCATCGCTATGGAGCAGTCCTGTATGGATCTCCCTGGGATGCCGATCCAGGCGACCTTGGGTATTGGGCAGACGTCGCGAAAAGCCCATCAACTAGGCCCGCTTCGGTGTTGCCAATCGCCCCGGTATCGACACTTAGCGCGCAAGCGTTTCACGAACATTCGGTCAGAAGTACAGACCTCAGTAACGTCAGATAACAACAACCTGGTTGTATGTTTTCAGTGACACGTGCGCGGCGAAGTCGCGAAAGCGATTTGCAAACCTCATCGGTAAATGCGGCGCTTCCCTACACATATCGGGCCGCGCGAGGTTTAGCTTAAGGCCTCCACAGGAGTACATGAAATGTCACAGCACCCAGGCGTTCAACCCGACCGGATCGACATCAACAATGAACAGGAGCTGACCCGATGGGCCAAGAAGCTTGACGCGACCGCGATGCAACTGCGCGATGCAGTGACCAAAGTCGGCGACAAGGCTTCCGATGTAGAGCTGCACTTGAAGGGCACACGCAGTACAACGAATGACGACCGGGTTGAAGAGCTTGGCACCTGAAAGTCGTTGACTTCTGCGTGCGCCCCATCACCACAGGTGCGAGCGAGGGCGACCCGGGATCGCCTCGGTGCGCATTGCAAGACATGCACGCGTCAGATCGGGTCCTTGAATCCGACCGACCCGGCCCTGCGTAAAGGTTGTCAGGGGCTATGTTGCCCTTGCAAACTTTCCGGAGTCCTTTCATGAAAAAACTGTTGCTCGCTGTCTGCGCTACTTCCCTGCTCGGCGCCTGTGCCATGGGCGGTAACCAGGCCATGACTTCCACGGCCCCCATGGGCATGAACAACACCAAAATGGTTGGTGGCGCAGCCATGTTCCCGAGCAAGGACATCGTTGATAACGCTGTCAACTCGAAAGATCACACCACCTTGGTCGCCGCCGTCAAGGCTGCGGGCCTGATCGACACGCTCAAGAGCGCAGGTCCATTCACCGTCTTCGCACCCACCAATTCATCGTTCGCCGCACTGCCTGCAGGTACGGTGGACACGCTGCTCAAGCCCGAGAACAAGGCGACGTTGACCAAAGTGCTGACGTATCACGTGGTCCCCGGACGCGTTGATTCAGCAGCCCTCGCCGCGCAGATTCGCTCAGGCAACGGCCGCGCAATGTTGAAGACTGCCAGCGGCGGCACGTTGACTGCAACGATGAGCGGCGCGAACGTTCTGATCACCGACGACAAGGGCGGCGCTGCAACTGTCACGATTGCGGACGTGTATCAGTCCAATGGCGTGATCCATGTTGTGAACAAGGTTCTGCTGCCGTCCTGAACTGCTTGCGCGGGTATTGACTGGCAGGTGTACGGGTCCGGCTCGGTGACGGCTTAAACGCTAGCAGCCTTACCAGCCTGTACCGCCAGGAGTTGCCGGATCTAGCGAAAGGGAAGCTTTAGTTCCGCAGCGAGGCTGGCAACGCAGCAAACTGCGTCATCTCGGCCATGTGGCTGATGCCCGGCCCGGGCTTGGCCGTTAGTCTGGAGGCTTCTGACCATAAGGCGGGCCGCCACGTGCTTGCGTTGCGGGATTTCTGGTCGCTTCTTGGAGAGCGCTCATGTTTTTGCCCCCGGCAAGCATCAGGTCCGACGCCACAGCGGCGCCCGACCACACCCGGAAATCATCGGCCGAAGCGCCGGTCGATGATGCGCAACCCTCGCCGCAAGACCAGTTGCTCTCGCAGATCAGGGCGTCGCCGAAATTCCGCCTGCTCAGGCCTGATGCCGCCAGGCAATGGGTGACTGCTGTTCTCGAATGCGTCAAAGGACCGGAACTGGACTTCAGTGGCTTAAGCGAGACTCATTCGAAGTACTTATCATTGCTTGCGCCTGCAGGTTGGGATGCGATTGCGCTCCACGCAAGGCAAATGAGCGGTAGTGACATCACCTCGTTGACGTTGTGCTCGCACCTGGTCGGCTTGATCATGTTCGATGGGGGCATGCATCTGATCAAGGGCTTTAACCAGCTCGCACACGTCACCTATCTGGAACTCAAGGATCCTCCCCCCGGACGACTCGATCTGAAATCTTTGGGGCATGCGCCTGTCCCCCTGCAAAGGATCAGGATCAACTGCACCAGCAAGCCCGCTTCGTGGGAGATACACGTCCCTGACGGTGTGTCAGTCAGTGCCACATCGCTGGTCCCGGCGGCAGAGAAATCGTGGGTGATTTTCCATAACAAGAGCGAGAAGCCGCGGCGATGCATCCTGGACGGAATGATTTACACCCGCAAGCAGGCGGGGGGTAGCGATGGCCTCCCCGATAACTTCAATATGCGAGCCAGATGGAACAACGGGGCCTTGATTCGATGCCGGCATTTGTCCTTGCTCTGGGTGATCAAGCGGCTGGAACAAGGACATTCGATGGGTCGCTTTTCATTTGCAGCGCTCTCTTCACTCGAAGTAATTTCCAAAAGTGATCCCAATCTGGAAAAAACTTACTCGCGCATTCACCTGGCGGGAGCGCAATGCGTCTTGAAAACCGACCTGTTCGGCACCATGCTGGCTGCGGAATTCCTCAAGGTTTCAGTGGGCCAAGCGCGGCACCTCTTCATCGAATCGCCCAATCACGTGCTTGCCGTTGAGCTGAAGAGAAAGGTGGATGAAGGCGTGGCCCAGTGCGTTGTGGTCTTCTACGATCCCAATACCACTGCAATACACGAGCGCGCGGTGATTGGCGATCCGTCATCGCTTGCGGGCAAGCCTCTTGACCATTGGCTGACTGAAGAAGCGATGGTCGATTATTTCGGAGCAGACCCCGACTTGCGACTTGGCAGCGTTCGGCTCTACTTCGGTGCTGACGATGACGCACCAGTCCGCGATCCAGACGAGTTTCTCAAGTATGTGCCCGTCTCTCACCGGATGCTGCCGGTGGCGTTTTATTGTGCGATGGAAGCTGGCGTTGCCGGGGCGCTGTCAGACATCCTGGCCTCGCTTGAATCCGTCTGGAATGAGCCTGATCAGCAGCCTCTGGATATGGAGGGCGAAGCTGAAAGTGAAATTGAAAACGAGGGCGACGTTCAGCTTGCTCTTGAGAATGTGCTTATGGCGTCCATGGCCAGTGCAGGCGGCGGCGAACTGCCGGGTTTGGTGGCGGCGCTCGAATTGGGTCATGCAGCTGCAGTGGACGTATTCCTTGACTGGGTGCTCAATAAGTCGGATGCACTTTTGGGGGCCGACAATCGATACCGGATCGCGCTCGCGCAATCCGAGGGGTGGCCGGCTGCAAAAACTGCGATGGACGCCTATCAGGTGGAAGCTTTGTGTTGTTTCACGAAACATATCGCCACCGCGAAGCCGACCACGCTCGATCCGACTGCGAAGCTGGAGCTCTTGCTGGGCCGAGATCCCGCTGACTATGTCGCAGGCAGATCGGAGGGTAGGCCCATGCTGCATGGGTTTGTGACAATGCTGCATGAAGCAGAGGACTCGGTTGCTGCCGCTGAGACCGTCTACAGATACCTTGGAGCGATACTCGAATCAGATGGCGTCGCGCCGTTCGAAGCAGACATTCTTTGCGCTGCGCGCCACGGAGCGACCACAGCCCTGCAGGCGGCGTACCAAAGCGGCAACGCGGCCCAGGCTGGAGCCATCGTCTGTGCCATTCTCGAATTCGGTGACGACAAGGCTCGTTTGCTTGAGGCGTGCGGGTTGACGGCACCTGATGCTTCTCATGGCGTCAACCTTCCCTTGCTGCTCGCCGCGCTCGAGTCCCCGGCCAATGACGATCATGCGCAGTGGATAGCACCCATTAAGCGATGGATGGCTGGCCAGGCGCAGCCATTGCCAGCGAATGCGGACCCGACAGTTCGCGAAAGTCCTCCGGCCGATCCAGTGAGGGAGGCGCAGGAGTAAGGCCCTGTGTTTGCCAGATGTCGATCCCCAGGTCCCAGGCTTGCAGGACGGCGTCCATCTTGTCGCCGAGGCGCTCGATCTCGTCTTGAATCTGCTGCCTGCGTTCGATCCAGCCGGGATCAGGCTGCGCAGGAATGCGGCCCAGACGCCTCAACTCTTCGACCAGCGGCCGATGCTGGTCGTATAGCGCTGTGTAGCGCCCGCTTGCCTGATTGAGGCTGCGTGGCAGCACAAAGATAACGGCGTCGCGAAACCGTCGCGCTGTCTGATAGAAGCACCGCACAGCCTGAACGTCGAGAAAACCCAGTACGTGAATGATCACCTCGGTGGGGCGGGTGCGAGCGGGGGCAGGGGGGTGCGGCGTGTCAGGTGAGGACGACAGCGAAAGACGGGGTGGGAATGTGGCGATGGCGATAGGCGGGGGTTGCAAGAGATTCAGCACCGATTGGCTGCGAACGGGAGCTTGACTGTCGCGAAGTTCATCCCCGACGGGCTCATGAAGGCGGGGAGGGGGCAGTTCGGATTTGTGATGGATCATGGAGGGTTGGAATGTCGCATTCCGCGCGCGTCGCGTGAAGCTGTACTTGCGGCTTTGCGGCTGCTCTCGTGGGGTCGCGGAACTACTATCGGCTTCACGTTTCCGTTACGCCGCGACTGCTGCGCAAATTCCTCGGAAGAGCGTTCAGCAGGGCACGTCCCCCGTCACCCTGAGAGTCGTCACCTGCATTCCCCAGTCGGTAGTCCACCGCTTTCCCGGCCCTTCCGAGGAGGAAAAAGTAGTGTCCAGGTAGATGCGCCTCATGGCGAGATCCATACGCCCTTTGGTGGTCGAGACAACGCCAGGGCCCGGGGCCGTGTGGGTAAACGTCATCATTGTTCCTGGCGTCGTCGTCGCCGGAATCCGCTCCGCGTTGACGGCCCAACCTTTGAAACTGATCCAGCCTGCAGCCGGATCGAGCTCAACATCGATCCTCGCCTGGTCTGTGATTTCCTTCGCGTCGAACGCCATGGCGATCGCGCCCTTGCACAGAAGCTTGAGTGGCGCCGCCTCGACGGACAAGGCAGCACCCAGCATCAGAAGGATTGCGACATGGGCTTTCATCGAGCTATCCTAAGGAAAGTGCAAAAAAGCATCTGGGAGTTTCGTCCTGTTTGATCTGGGAGGAATGAACCCATTTGGCCCCGCAACCAGCTGAACGCGAGAATCTGATGGATCCCACAAGAAACAACTCGGGGGGCTGGAACAACCTCCAGAGCGGCGCGACGGGCGATGAGCAGCTGGGCGCCGGTGTGGCGTATTACGACAAGCCCTGGGAGGCGGACCTGAAGGTGCAGGCTGCGCGCAACGCTGCATCTGCAACCCCTTCCTATGGGCAGCCACTGGTCTTTCCGGAATACGTCGCAGGTTCCGGCGGACCTTTGATGCCGGCGGGTTTCTGGAAGTGGACGTTCATCCTGCTCGCCAACGCGCTTGCCTTGCTGCTGATCGGCGTATTCGCGATGGCGTTCTATGATGCCAATACCGCCCGCCCCAGCGTGCATCATCCGCACCCCGTGTTCGCCACCATGGGCTTTGGCCCGTCCTTCAGCCATCTCTTCAAGCCGGGCACGAAGTTCAAGGTGAAGCACGGCCAAAGGGTCTCATGGACAACGTTCCAGCAGATGCGCAGCTTCGCGATCAACCCCGCCACATATGAGCAGGACCTCTGCTCGACTTATATCGTCGATGAGGTTGCAAAGCTCCCGGAGGATCTGCGGCCGAGGTGGAAGGTCACCGACAAGGGCTTTTGCGTGGCCGACAACATGATGGAGCTGATCGCGCGGAATGAGCGGCGAAACATGCTCTACGCGATCCTCGCGGGGGGCGCTGCGTTGGCTGCAGTGATTGCACTGCTGGCCTTGAATGTGGTGGCGCTGAGGAAGCCAGCGCCCCGATAGTCCATGGCGCTTTTCAAGTGCGCACGGCCCAGTCAATTCGTCGCCTCGTCTGACACCGACTTCAGCCCCGGAGCGATTGCCTGCGCGCGTTCACCGTTCTATCTTGTTTGGCTGACCGCTACTCAACAAGGAAGAGTCTCATGAAAATTCTCATGGTGCTGACGTCGCACGACCAGCTTGGCAATACGGGCAAGAAAACCGGCTTCTGGCTGGAAGAGTTCGCCGCTCCCTACTACGTGTTCAAGGATGCCGGTGCCCAGGTCACGCTCGCGTCGCCCAAGGGCGGCCAGCCGCCGCTGGATCCCAAGAGTGACGCGCCCGACGCGCAGACCGATGCGACCCGCCGCTTCAAGTCGGACGCGGCCGCGCAGGCGGATTTGTCGCGTACGCGCGTGCTGGGCGATGTGTCGGGCGATGACTTCGATGCGGTGTTCTATCCGGGCGGGCACGGTCCGCTGTGGGACCTGGCCGAAGACGCCGATTCAATCGCTCTGATTGAATCGATGTTCGCCGCCGGTAAGACCGTGTCGGCGGTCTGCCATGCGCCGGGGGCGCTGCGCCAGGTTCGCGCCAAAGACGGCTCGCCGCTCATCAAGGGCAAGCAGGTGACCGGCTTCACCAACAGCGAAGAAGAGGCCGCGCAGCTCACCGATATCGTGCCTTTCCTGGTGGAAGACATGCTCATCGAAAACGGCGGCAAGTACAGCAAGGGACCCGACTGGCAGCCGCACGTCGTCATCGACGGCAAACTGGTTACCGGCCAGAACCCCGCGTCGTCGGAGCCCGCCGCTCGCGCGGTGCTGGCGCAGCTGTCTGGAAAAGCGAAAGCGGCCACCCCCAGCGGTGCGACCCATCCGTCTTGACCCAAGGAAATCGTCATGAACCAGCCCCATCGAGCCAGCGATCCCAACGTACCCGTGCCTGAATCGATTCCGCCGATCGGCAACCCCGATCCCCAGCCGGGCGACCCCCAACCAAAACCCGGTGAAGCCCCTCCAGCGGAAGATGATTCAGGGCGGCCGGTGGTGCCAGTTGAACTTCCCGGCAAGCCGGGTATGCCGGAACGGGTCGCGGGTAGCTGATCTATTCGCGCGTTAGGTTTCTTTCACTCGCGCGTCACGCGGACCAGCTCTTCGCGTGAAGTCAGACCCTCGCGCACCAGGCGCTCGCCGTCTTCGCGCATCAGCTTCATCCCCGCCGCCAGCGCCGCCGCACGAATGTCGGCTTCGGCGGCGCGGTTGTGGATCTGCGCGCGGATCGCGTCGTTGGCAACCATGAGTTCGAAGACGCCCGTTCGGCCCTGATAGCCGGTCTGTCCGCACTCGGCGCAGCCGCGCGGCTGCCATGCCGTCTCGCCCTGCACGCGGCAGTGAACGCACAGTTTGCGCACCAGCCGCTGGGCGAGCACGCCCAGCAATGAAGAGCTCAGAAGAAAGGGTTCCACCCCCATGTCGATCAGGCGGTTTACCGCGCTGGCCGCGTCATTGGTGTGCAGCGTTGCGAGCACCAGGTGACCGGTCAGCGAAGCCTGGATGGCGATCTGCGCGGTCTCGTAGTCGCGGATCTCGCCGATCATGATGATGTCCGGGTCCTGTCGCAAGATCGCACGCAGCGCCTTCGCAAAGTCCAGGTCAATCTTGGCATTGACCTGCGTCTGGCCGATGCCGTGCAGCTCGTATTCGATCGGGTCTTCGACCGTCATGATGTTGCTGCTGCCGGCGTCCAGCCGTCCGAGCGCGGCATACAGGGTGGTCGTCTTGCCCGAGCCGGTCGGGCCGGTCACCAGGATGATTCCGTGCGGCTGGGCGATCAGCTCCAGAAACCGCCTGAGCGTGTCGCCGGTCATGCCGACCGATTCGAGACTGAGCTTGGATTCGCTCTTGTCCAGCAATCGCAGCACCGCGCGTTCGCCATGCGCGCTGGGCAGGGTCGAGACTCGAACATCCACCGCGCGCGTCCCGATACGCAGCGAAATGCGGCCGTCCTGCGGCAGGCGCTTTTCTGCGATGTCGAGCTCGGCCATGATTTTCAGGCGCGAAATCAGCGCGGCGTGCAGTGCGCGATTGGGTTGCACCACTTCGCGCAGGGTGCCATCGACGCGGAACCGCACCGACGAGTGCCGCTCGTATGGCTCGATGTGGATATCGCTGGCGCCGTCGCGGGCTGCCTGCGTGAGCAGGGCATTGAGCATGCGGATGATGGGCGCGTCATCGCTGGTTTCCAGCAGGTCTTCGACAGCCGGCAGCTCCTGCATCATGCGCGACAGGTCGGCGTCGTTCTGCACTTCGCTCACCACCGTAGCGGCGCTCGATTCGCCTTGTGCATAGGCTGCGCTGATTCGTTGCGCAAGGGCGCTGCTGTCCAGCGGCTGCAGTGCGCGCACACCGTACTTGCGAATCACCTCCGTCAGCGCGGCCGAAGCTGGCGCTGCCGGGTGCCAGAGCGTCAGCGATTGGCCGTCGTCTTCCAGCAGCAACTGGTGTCCGCGCGCGAACGCGTAGGGCAGCGGGTAGCGCATCCGCTACCTTCCGATGGGCGGCAGGGCCGGTCCACCGCCCAGTGGGAGCGGAGCGGGGATCCGTAGCAATGGCGGCAGGGCGGGCGCGTCGTTGACCGGAAGCACGGTGCTGGGCTGTGGCTGTGCCAGCTCCTGCTTGCCGCGCATCATGTCGTAGCGGTCCAGCGAGAGAGCATCGCTGGCGGCGGCATCGCGAACCACGACCGGCCGCAGGAACACCATCAGGTTGGTCTTCTTGCGGCTGCGCACTTCGGACTTGAAC
>JAZKFD010000040.1:0-1761 GCA_040386635.1 Pseudomonadota bacterium | reverse complement strand
TCGCGCGCGCCGCAAAGCCCATCACCAGTTACCGCAAGTACTGGGCGAGCCGCTACGGCACGTCGAAGTTTTTGCCCATGAGCCGCAAGGAAATGGACGAACTCGGCTGGGACAGCTGCGACATCATCATCGTTACCGGCGATGCCTATGTGGACCATCCGAGCTTTGGCATGGCCGTGATTGGCAGGACACTGGAGGCGCAGGGTTTTCGCGTCGGCATCATTGCGCAACCCGACTGGCAGAGCGCCGACCCCTTCAAGGCGCTAGGCAAGCCGAATCTGTTTTTCGGCGTCACGGCCGGCAACATGGATTCGATGATCAACCGGTACACCGCCGACCGGAAAATCCGCTCCGACGACGCCTACACGCCCGGCGATGTGGGCGGCAAGCGGCCGGATCGCGCGGCCATCGTTTACAGCCAGCGCTGCCGGGAGGCGTACAAGGATGTGCCCATCGTCCTGGGCGGCATCGAGGGCAGCCTGCGTCGCATCGCCCACTACGACTACTGGTCCGACAAGGTTCGCCGCTCCATCGTTGTCGACTCGAAGTGCGACATCCTGCTGTACGGCAACGCCGAACGCGCCATCGTCGAGATCGCGCACCGGCTGGGCGCGAAGGAGCCGGTGCAAAGCATCGTCGATGTGCGCGGCACGGCGTATGTGCAGCGTGAAGGGCGCGGCGACTGGTTCGAGATCGACTCGACCGAAGTGGACATGCCGGGCAGGGTGGAAGATCACATCAACCCCTACATGACGACGCAGGAGCAGGCGAAGGCGCAGGGTGAGACGTGCGAGAAGGGGGCTGACTTGCTCGCTCCACCCGAAGCTGGAGACCTGCAGCGCATGGTCTTCGTGCCCAACCCCAACCTGGCACCCAAGCGCCTGCCACGCGAGCGCACTGTCATCCGCTTGCCATCCTATGAACAGGTCAAGTCCGATCCGGTTCTCTACGCCCACGCCAATCGCGTGCTGCATCTGGAAACCAACCCCGGCAACGCACGTTCACTGGTCCAGGCTCACGCCGACCGCGATGTGTGGCTCACACCGCCACCCATTCCGCTGACCACCGCCGAAATGGACCACGTGTTCGGCCTGCCGTACGCACGCAGCCCACATCCGGCCTATGCGGACGAGAAGGGCGGCCACGATGGCGCGACCAAGATCCCGGCCTGGGAAATGATCCGCTTCTCAGTAAACATCATGCGCGGCTGCTTTGGTGGCTGTACTTTCTGCTCGATCACCGAGCACGAGGGCCGCATCATCCAGAGCCGCAGCGAGGATTCGGTCATCCGCGAGATCGAAGAGATGCGCGACAAGGTGCCCGGCTTCACCGGCATCGTCTCGGACCTGGGCGGCCCGACGGCCAACATGTACCGGATCGGCTGCAAGTCGCCAGAGATCGAAGCGGCGTGCCGAAAGCCCAGCTGCGTGTATCCCGGCATCTGCCCCAATCTCAACACCGATCACTCGGCACTCATCAAGATGTACCGCCGCGCGCGCGCGTTGAAGGGCGTCAAGAAGATCCTGATCGGCTCGGGCCTTCGCTATGACCTGGCGGTGCAGTCGCCCGAATATGTCAAGGAACTGGTGCAACACCATGTCGGCGGCTACCTGAAGATTGCGCCCGAGCACACCGAGCAGGGGCCGCTCACTCGCATGATGAAGCCGGGCATCGGCAGCTACGACAAGTTCAAGGCGATGTTCGAAAAGTACAGCGCCGAGGCAGGCAAGAAGCAGTACCTGATTCCGTACTTCATCGCAG
>JAZKFD010000039.1:0-46591 GCA_040386635.1 Pseudomonadota bacterium | reverse complement strand
TACCGGCCTGTCACGCCGGGGGTCGCGGGTTCGAGTCCCGTCCACTCCGCCAATAAAATCAACGGGTTGCAGCAGTTTTGCTGTAACCCGTTTTTCTTTACTGGTGCCATGGGAACACTTACGGGAACAATGTGCACGCCAAGGTGAGGTAGACGCGAGTAGCGAAGACGGTCGAGATGTTCATGGCGGGCTCCAAAAGTGAATTGAGGGGTCTTCCGGACATCTGCAGGTTCGCGATGCCCGTGCCATGAAGGTAAGCAATGGGATGGACGCCCCCACCCGAAAGCGGCATCGCGATGTGCCAGAGTGGAAGTGTCACCAACCACTCGACCCGGAAGGAGCGTCCACCATGCAGATTAGGACAGTCGGCCTCGATCTGGCCAAGAACGTCTTCCAGGTTCACGGCGTGAACCGCCACGGCAAGGTGAACTCCGCAAGCAGCTCAAGCGCGACCAGGTCGCCGCGTTCTTCGCCAATCTGCCCGCCTGCTTGATCGGCGTGGAGGCGTGTTCGAGCGCGCACCAGTGGGCGCGCAAGCTGCAGGCCTTGGGGCACACCGTTAGGCTGCTGGCGCCACAGTTCGTTAAGCCCTACGTGAAGAGCAACAAGAACGATGCGGCTGACGCGGAGGCAATCTGCGAGGCTGTGACCCGACCGTCGATGCGCTTCGTGCCAATCAAGAACATCGAGCAGCAGTCGGTCCTCTCGCTGCACCGTGTGCGCCAGAGCTTCGTCAAGGCTCGAACCGCGCAGGCCAACCAGATCCGTGGCCTGCTCGGTGAGTACGGGCTGATCGTGCCGCAGGGCATTGCGTGTATCGCCCAGCGTGTACCGGACCTCATCGAGGATGCCTCGATCGAATTGCCTGGGTCGTTCCGTCTGCCGATTGACAGACTGGTCGAGCACTTGAAGCTGCTGCACCTGCAGGTCGAGGAGATCGAGGTGCAGATCAAGGCTTGGCACCGGGCCAGCGAGGCGAGCTGACGGCTGGAGAAGGTTCCAGGTATCAGGCCGTTGACGGCCACAGCGATGGTGGCCAGCGTCGGCGACGCCAAAAACTTCGACAACGGGCGCCAATTCGCGGCGTGACTCGGCGTCGTGCCTCGCCAACACTCCAGCGGCGGCAAACCCACCTTGCTCGGAATGAGCAAACGCGGAGATGCATACCTGCGAACGATGCTGATCCACGGCGCCAGATCGGTCATCTACCGTGCGACACAGCGGGTCACGGCGAGAGTTGGTTGGTCAAGCTCACCACCCGCCGCAACAAGAACATTGCAGCCGTGGCGCTGGCCAACAAGAACGCAAGGATCATCTGGGCATTGCTTGCACATGACCGCGAGTTCAGGGCGGACTACGCACCGACATAGAGGCAGAGGCATCTACCCATCCTCCAGCCCTTTCCCGCCAGCGGGAAGGGGGCCCCAACGATGATCAAGAAAACAGGAGATTCCTACCGCCGATTGCTCAGGCGATCAGCAAGTTGATGGCACGATAGGTTAGACCGTGGTTGGCACAGCCCGCGCCGGACGAGGCACCCAGAGTGCGTGTAAGCGATCGAGGTGCCGACCAGCAGAACCCATCAGGGACAGCGAGTCCGTCTCGCACCGAAAGTCCGGATGTACGGGAGCAATCTTCTCCTTCGTGACGCAGCAAACTGAGAGCTTGGCAAACCGGGGGCGTCCATGTACGTACGGCGAAGTCATCTTGCACCTTGGCAGGCGTCATAGGACGCTCGTGTCCGCTTAACTTCATGGCGGACACATGGACACCAACATTCTCGAGGCGCCTGGACGACGTGTGAGGCGCAGGCACAGCGGCGACTTCAAGACTTCGATCATCCGCGCGTGTCAGCAACCCGGCGTCACGATGGCCTCGGTGGCGCTGGTCAACGGACTGAACGCGACAATGGTGCGCAAGTGGGTGGTCGAGGCGGAAGGCGGGAGCTCCCGGCAGCACCGGTAATCGCGACAGCCGCCCCATGGTCGCCACAAACCTTCGTCCCTCTGACCCTGCCGCAGGAGCAGGACATGCGTGATATCCGAATTGAGCTGCAACGTGGCAATGTGCGCATCACCCTGCAATGGCCGCGCGAGGGTGCCGCCGATTGCGCGCCCTGGATGCGCGAGCTGCTGCGGTGATCCGGGTGGAAGCCGTGTGGCTGGCCATCGATCCGCTGGACATGCGCTCGGGCAGCGAAGCGGCGTTGGCCCGCGTGGTCCATGTGTTTGGCTCGGCGCGCCCACACCACGCGTACCTCTTCGCCAACCGGCGGGCCAACCGGATGAAGGTGCTGGTGCACGACGGCATTGGCGTCTGGCTGGCCGCCCGGCGCCTGAACCAGGGCAAGTTCGTCTGGCCCAGGGACGTCGCAGGCACGCTGGCGTTGAGCCGCGCACAGCTTGATGCTCTCGTGCTGGGCCTGCCCTGGCAGCGCATCGGCGAGGCGGGCGTGATCACGGTGCTGTAGGGCCAATGCAATTGGCGGAAACGCCGATGCGCATCAAGGCGTGCATCGGCATCATCACCTCATCGTGATTGATGAAGCAAACATCCACGACCTGGACGCGCAGCAGTTGCGCCAGGTGGTGCTCTCGCTGATCGGCACGACAGCCAGTCAGGCCAGTGAGATCGAGCGCAAGGATCGCGAGATCGCCTTCAAGCAGGCGTTCATCGACAAGCTCACCCACGAGATGGCGGTGTTGAAGCGGCTGAAGTTCGCGGCCCAGTGCGAAACCTTCAACGCCGAGCAAAAGAGCCTGCTGGAAGAAACTATTGACACCGATCTGGCCGCCCTGGCTGCGGAGATCGAGCAGGCAGAGCCGCCACCGCCCGGGCAAGACGACAAACAAAAACCGAAGCGCCAGCCGCTGCCTGAGGGCCTGCCGCGCCGCGAGATCCACCACGAGCCTGAGAGCACCACTTGCGCCTGCGGTTGCCGGTTGAAGCGCATCGGCCAAGACGTGGCCGAAAAGCTGGACTATGTGCCCGGCGTGTTCACCGTGGAGCGGCACATTCGCGGCAAGTGGGTGTGCGCGAAGTGCGAAACGCTGATCCAGGCACCGGTGGCGGCGCACGTCATCGACAAAGGCATCCCCACCGCAGGCCTGTTGGCCCAGGTGCTGGTGGCCAAGTACGCCGACCACCTGCCGCTGTATCGGCAGGAGAACATCGTCGCTCGGGCCGGCCTGGCCCTGCCGCGCTCCACCCTGGCGCAGTGGGTCGGGCAGTGCGGCGTGCAACTGCAGCCGCTGGTCGATGCGCTGCGCGCCGAGCTGCTCAAACATGGCGTGCTGCACGCTGACGAGACGCCAATGGCGATGCTCAAGCCCGGGCACGGCAAGACCCATCGCGCCTACCTGTGGAGCTACTGCACCACCAGCTACAACGACACCAAGGCGGTGGTGTTCGACTTTGCCGACAGCCGAGGCGGCCAGCATTGCCGCGACTTCCTTGGACTGCCAGGCGAAGGTGGCTGGCACGGCAGCCTGGTGTGTGATGACTTCAGCGGCTACAAGGCCTGCTTCCAGATGGGAGTGACCGAGGCGGGATGCTTGGCGCATGCGCGGCGCAAGTTCCACGAGCTGTGGGTCAATCACCAAAGCACCATCGGCGAGCGGGCGCTAAAGTTCTTCATACAGCTGTATGACATCGAACGCAAAGTGCGTGAACTCGATGCAGCCGAGCGAAAACGAATACGACAGGACCGATCTCGGCCGGTCGCCGATGCCATGCGCCTGTGGCTCGCCGAGCAGCGCAAGATGGTGCCCGAGGGTTCGGCAACGATCAAGGCGATCGACTACAGCCTGGGCAGATGGCAGGCGCTGACGCAATACATCGGCGACGGGGAACTGCCCACCGACAACAACTGGGTCAAGAACCAGATCCGCCCGATCGCGATCGGGAAATCGAACTGGCTGTTCGCCGTGTCCCTGCGTGCGGGTAAGCGCGCCGCAGCGGTGATGAGCCTGGTGCATTCAGCGCGGCCTAATGGCCACGATCCGTACGCATACCTGAGAGACGTTATGGAGCGGCTGCCCACGCACCCGCCAGTCGCGTCGACGAACTGCTGCCGCACCGTTGGTCGACGGCCAGCTGATCGCCGACCTGGCCCAAGGATGTTGCGGGCACGTTGGCGCTCACCCGCGCGCAGCCTGACACCCTTATGTTCCGTCTGCTCTGGCAGTGCATCGGCAAGACGCGCGTCATCACGATCCTATGACAGCGCATCGCAAACGGCCAAACTGCCAATGTACATCGGCGGACCGTCAGCAAACCGTACCCGAGCGGACTCCACGGCATCATCCCAAGCCCGATGTTGCGCGCGAGCGAAAGGTGCTCCGCCTCAACTTCGCGGCTGATAAGGGTATAGAAGTATTGCCAGGGCGATGGGTCCGGGAAGACCTCGAACGGCCGCCAGGGTGGAAAGCCTGGCGACAAACCATGCTGGAGCATTGGAGATTCCCCAGTAGGGATTTTGCCCGCATGGACCAAGCCTTCCATGGTCACCAGCAACTCTTCGGGCGGCGTGACAGAGTGCCAGACATGCATCCAATAAAGGCCGAGGTAGCTGGTGCCCAGCCGGCGCAGCGAGCCTTCCAACGCGGCATGAATGTGTTGGCACCATTGCCGCCGGAGTGCGGGCCCTTACCCGCCGCAAAGCCGGACTTCGTTGAGATGATCAAAGCTGTCGCGAAGCCTTCGATCTGCGACGATTGCCCCGACCATCTTCTCGCTACGACCGGCAGCGTGCATCGGTCAGATCGGCCAGCATCCGACCTCTGCGAAGCAGTCCCAAGCGCTGAGCGGCCTTGCCAGAAGAAAGCGGGCAAGCTGCCGCGTAATCTCAGCGATATCTTCGCAGTCCGAACCAGGCGCTCCGGCTTGATGGCCCCAGTGCGAATACAAGACGGAAGTGCTCGCGCGCCGAATGTGCTCGGAGGCATACTCGAACTCTTGTGGAGGAAAGATGAGGTCGTGGCTGATCGGCATCAGTAGTACCGACGCGCTGATGGCGTGCAACGCGGCAGCGAGATCGCCACCAAATCGGGCGTTCGCGGCTATGTCAGCACAGTGCCATGTTCTAAGCAGGGAAAGCAGGTCTAGAGGATGGAAGTTAAAAAACGTCGCAGTGATGTTGCGCTTGATCCATTCCGCCGCTGTACCCTCAAGCCAATACCGATCGTTGAAAAACTCATCGGTCATCGACCATGCAGCGTATGTCGCAGCCGCCTGCTTCAATGCTTGCGTTGCGCTGAGCTCTCCGCGCGCGAAGGCCTCCAGCGGCGCTGCCACTGAGTTCAGCAGAACACGATTGTGGGCCGTTGTGGCAGGGGTACCGCAGAATGCAAACACGCGCTCTACTGCTTCGGGATACCAGCATCCCCACTGCAATGCCTGCTGAGCGCCCATGGACCGTCCAATGACAGCGTGAGGTCTCTCAATCCCGAGCGAAGAGAGCAGTGAGCGCTGCGCCGTGACGTTATCTAGGATTGTGATGCAGAGCGGATTCCCACCGTTGGCCAGAACTGAGTGGTTGGAGGGGCTCGACGACTCTCCATTGCCAAACGCATCCACCACGATGACGCAATAACGATCTGTGTCGATCCTACGTCCGGGGCCCACGATCAACACGTTCGCGGTAGTGCGTCCTCCAAAACACGTCGGAAAGAGAACGGCGTTGTCCTTCTCGGCACTCAGCGTCCCATGCACCTCATAGCGAAGTCGCAGGTCATTTAGAGCGGCGCCAGACTGCAACTTGAAATTGGGGAGAACGTAGTCGAAGACCATGAATCAGTAGTCCGTTGCTCACGATTGCCGGGTGAATTCATGGATTGAGTTCAACAGCTTCTCCGAAGCCTCGACCACAGCTTCCTCGAGTCAAAACTCGATGACTGCGCGGATCTCCAGCCCTTGGCGCAGCCGGTCCATCGCGCTGTTGATGTCTTCAAGCTGGATGCGGCTGGTGACATAGGGCTCGAGCATCAGTTCGCCACGCAGGTAGGCGTCGGCTAGCCAGGCGAAGGTCTGGGCCGAATCCCCACCCCCGTAGCTGGATCGCACGATGCGTTTTTCGCCCATCAGCGAGCCCCAGCGAAAGCGCACGTCCTGCTGCACCGGCACCTTACCGAGCCAGACCACCTGCCCGCCGGGCCGCACGATTTCAACGCTGGTGCGAAACGCCGCTTCGTTGCCAGCAGCCTCGAATACATAGTCCGCGCCGCGACCGGATGTCAGCGCGGCATGCGCTTCGATGCATTGGGCGTCCGCATTGAGGGTGTGTGTAGCGCCCATCTGGCGGGCCATCGCCAGCTTAGCGGGGTCGCGGTCGATGGCGATCACGATTGCCGCGCCCGCAATGCGCGCGCCTTGGATGGCGGATAGACCGACAGCGCCGCAGCCAATCACTGTCGCGCTGCTACCGGCTTCAAGCTTGGCAATGTTGAGCACTGCGCCGACGCCGGTCGCCACGCCGCAGCCCAGCAGGCAGGCGAGCGTCAATGGCACATCCCGCGAGATCGGCACAGCGCACTGCTCAGTGACGACGGCCAATTCGGCGAAGGTGCCGGCGTACATCAGCTGGTGAACCGGTCGACCTTGGTGAAACAGCCTCGGCCGGCCGTCGAAATGGAGGCCAGCTGCAGCATTGCCCCGGTACTGCTCGCACAGGATGGGTTGCGCGCGGCCGCAGTAAAAGCAGGCACCGCAGTGTGGGTTCCATGACACGACCACGGAGTTACCCACGGACACGCGCCGCACGTCGGCGCCGATCCACTCGACCACGCCGGCCGCTTCATGTCCGGGCACCAGCGGCAGCCGCGCGCCAAGCTGGCCGGTGGTCGCCTCGAGGTCAGTATGACACAGGCTTGTCGCGACGATGCGCACGACGACGTCCGTCGCAGCGAGCTCGCCAATCGAAAGATCGCGCAAGGTGAGTGCTTCGCCTGCATGTTCGAGCAGCGCGGCCTTCATGCGTCATCGCCCCAGTAATACTCGCGCCTGCCGCCGTCGATGCAGACAATCTCGCCGTTGATGAAGCCGGCGTGGCGCGACGAAAGAAAGGTGACCAGCGCCCCAATCTCCTCGGGTGCGCAAAGACGGCGAGTCGGGTTCTGGTCGCGCACAATGGCCAGCATGTCTTCCGAAAAACCCGCGATCAGCGATGTGGCGACATAGCCCGGGGCGATCGCGTTAACAGTGATACCGCTTGATGCGACTTCCTTGGCCAGTACCCGCGTGAACCCGGCAATGGCAGCTTTGGCGGCGACATAGTGTGACGCGCCCGGCCGACCGCCGCCAGTGTAGTTTACCGACGATGTATTGATGATGCGGCCGTAACCGCCCGGGCACATCAGCGGAATCGCGGCGCGCGACCAAAGGAACGTGCTGCGAACATGCACGTGCTGCATCAGATCCCACGCCTCGACCGGCATGTCGGCCACGGCAAAGGAAGGACGCACGCCAATTCCGGCGTTATTGATCAAGATGTCCAAGCGCCCGAAACGTTGCGCGACCTTCAGGACGTTAGCTTTGACGCTGTCTTCGTCGGAGACGTCGCAGACAAAAGCCGCCGCGTCCACGCCGAAATCTTTCAGCTTTTCGACTGCGGCCGCTGCCGCTTCAGCGTCAATGTCGTTGACGGCGATGGACACACCTTCTGCGGCCAAGGCCGCGGCTTCGGCCAAACCGATGCCACGCGCGCCGCCAGTCACGAGCGCCACGCGACCCTTCAAATGCATTTCCATGCCGTTGCACCCCCCAACAACTCTGAACCGTTCGCAAATCGCACGGGTTCCACCTATGAACCGGAGAATGCCGTTCAGACAAGCGGGGCCACGTCTGCCATCGAGAGGGCGGACACCTGCGCGATGCCGCGCGGCAGGCAGTGGTATTCGGACGCTTCGAATTGCTGGGTCAGTTGCCAGTATTCCAACTGGCGCCAAGGCGAGTTGACGGTCACGCGCCCTTCAGCATTCTTGTACCAGCTGGTCACGCGCGGATGAGACCACACCATGTTGCGGCAACGCTCGTCGACCACGGCGTTGTATTGGTCGTGCACTTCTTGCTTGACCTCTACAGACGCCAGGTTCTTCTCGACCATGGTGCGCAGCGCCTCCATGATGTAGCGAATCTGGCATTCGAAGTAGAAGATGGTGCTTCCACCAGGACCTGGGTTGGTGTTGGGGCCGTACATTATGAAAAGATTGGGAAACTGGGGCACAGTCATACCCTTGTAGGCGCGGGGATTATCGTCGCCCCACACCTGCCGCAGGCTCAAGCCATGACGGCCGCGAATGTCGATGGGCCACAGCATGCGCGAAGCTTGAAAGCCCGTGGCAAACACGATGGCATCGACCGCGTGACGCGTGCCGTCCTTCATGACAATGGCGTTTTCGGTAACGTGCGACACGCTGTCAGTGACCAGTTCAACATTGCTCCGCTTGAGCATCTGGTACCAGTTATTGTCACGGAGCATCCGTTTACCGTACGGCGGAAAGTTGGGCACGCACTTAGCCACCAGCGCTTCGTCATCGTCGAGCTCGCTGCGGATGTAAGCGATCAGCGACTCTCGTATTGCATGGTTCTCGCGGTTAAGCGATACCTCTGGCATCGGCCATTTAGGATCCACACGCAAGGTGTCGTGAAAACTTTCCGCCGATACCCAGAAGAGCTGGAAGCGCTGCCATTCCGAGAAGAACGGTATGTTGTTCAAGGCCCAGCGATGTCCCTCCGTAACGGCCTTGTGGTAGTTCGGATTACGCATAGTCCAGTGGGGCGAACGTTGGAAGATAAGCAGGTCCGCGACGTCCGGTGCAATAGCAGGCGCGACCTGCATACCGCTTGCGCCCGTGCCAATCATCGCAACGCGTTTTCCCTTCAAGTCCACGCTGTGGTCCCAGCGTGCCGTGTGAAATTTGGGCCCCTTGAAAAACTCGAGTCCGTCAATCCGGGGAACCGACGGTCGGTTCAACTGGCCAACGGCGGTCAGGAGCACAGTCGCCTTGAGCTGGTCGACCTGACCTTCAGCGTCCAAAGTCTCAAGATTCCAGGAATTGACGTCCTCATCGAAACTCGCGCGCGTCACCTCTACGCCGAAGCGCACGTGGTCCCGCAGCCCGAACTTTTCCGCCGTGTCGCGGATGTAGTCAAGGATTTCCCCCTGCTTGGAAAAGTGGTGCGCCCAGTCGTTGTTTGGGCTGAATGAGTAAGAGAAGAAGTGATTCGGGGTGTCGACACCGCAGCCCGGATAGGAGTTTTCGAACCAAGTGCCGCCGACGTCCGCGTTCTTTTCGAGGATCACAAAGGGCACTCCGGCTTGCGTAAGCTGGATGGCGGCGCAGACGCCGGCCAAGCCCGCACCGATTACGACCGCGCTTATCGCAGCGGGTTTCGCCGACTCATCATGGCGCCATTTGATCACCCGAGACTGCCTTTCATCAAAGCGCATTTCTTCCAGCAGTAGCGGTATGTACGCTTCGGGTACCTGTTCCCCGACCGCGGCGCTCATCATCTGGCACAGCACTTCATGTATGGGCACTGCGGGTTCTTGTGCCGAAGCCGCCTGCGTCTTGAGCGCACTTACAAGGCGATCTCGCACTTTTTGTTTCAGTGGCTCCGGTACGTGTTCCTGAAAACTCCAACCACCGTGAATGTAGGGCGCAACCTCGCGCAAGATGTTCAGGTCGCCGGTCAGCTGTACCAGTACCATCAATGTTGGCGTGATATCCGCCTCTTCAAGTGCTTTTCGCAAACCAACTTCGTCTTCTATCGCCTTCTGAAAGGATGCCTTCATCTCGTGTCCTTTGGTTGCCATCACCCCGTATTAAAGTGGCGGTGAAAGGGGAACGATATATCAGTCAAGCTAGTTGGTGGGTGATTTGGGATGATGCGGTCCGTCAGAAATTATGAAACCTTCGACTCTTCGCTTTTCGGAACCGCCGCATTGACTACCTTTGGTCCCTCATATCAGTGGTTCATGCGCTGCGCGCCACCCGCGACCGGCTGTGCAGCAGGAAGTGTGCACCTTCGTCGCGACCACTTCGGGTCTGCTGGCGCTGGCCGACTGACTCAAGTCTTGGGCGTCGAGCAGATGCCCATAGGCCACTCGCGTGTACTGGAAGCCGGCGTGGCACGTGGTCGAAGACCATTCGAGCTGTTGCCGGCCAACGCAAGGGCCGGCAAAAAGGCCAAGTCAAAGACGCGACGTGGCAGACTGACCTGCTGGCCCCGCGGCCTGATCCGCGCCAGCCTCATGCGGCCTGTGGCCGTGCACGAGTTGCGCACGCTTACCCGCCCGACGGGCAAGCAGTTCTTAAGCGAGATGAGTGCCCACACCCAGCGCATCGACAAAGTGTTGTAAACGCGAATCTCGAGCTGGGCGCGGTGCTCAGCGACGTGCTGGGCAGGAGCAGGCGAGCGCTGCCGGCCATCATCGATGCGTCACAGCGAGCCTGGCTGCTGCATCAGCACGCAGGTGAAAACCAGCCGGGCGGAATTGCTCGGAGCCCTGCAACACGCCCTGCAACACGTTAGCGGAGATCGCGTTTCATGCTTATAAATGATCTAACGCTGCGAATCGTTGCGAGCTTGTTGCGCCTGTTTCGGCCAGCGAATGCTCGACAGTTTGACGAGAGGCGCATATCAAACTACAAATGTTTTCGTAATCGATTTAAGGTCCGGGATCGTTGGTTCGATGCTGTAACCATCCCAACGATAAACTTCGTTCCATGATGCCCTGGCCTTTGCAAGTTGTCGCTCAAGGATGTCTACAAAACACCGAGCAGCGAGGGTGAGCGGCCGCCGTGGATGGTGGAGAAAGTACAGCTCAAAGCTCAATTTGGGTTTGACAATGGGATAGATGTAAATGTCCTTGCGACCAAGCTCTTGAATCAGACCAATGGACTGGCACACCGCTGCCCAATTCGAGTGGCGGATAGCTTCCATCGTAGCGACGAGGCCATCAATCTTCATAACGCGTTTGGGGAAGATCTCGCCGCCGGTGATGTACTCGAGCAGGGTCGCACCCATGAGGTGCCGATCCGACGGAACCACCAGCTTGAGGTCTGGAATGTCGGCAAGGTCGCACGGCGTGAATTGCGGACCCTGGATTGGTTGGCCGGACATCAGCACAAAGTGGTCCTGGAATCCCGTGCGGCAGGCAAGCCCGCTGTGCTCAACGGGCAGCGCGCCCAGCGCGACATCGAGGAAGCCTGAGTGCACCTGGTCCGTGACATAACGGCTGTAAGCCTCGACGATGGTCACATCTACGTTTGGATAAAGACCCGTGAATTCATCAAGGACAGTACCTAGGATGCCCTGACACGTTGCGGACGGAATACCGACGCGCAGCGATCCCGAGACGCTGTTGCCCTGCACGAGGTCGCGCATTTCCTGTTTGGCAAAGGCCAGGGTTCTCGCCACGGGCTGGCACAATTCGTAGAAGCGCCGGCCGGCGACTGTGGCCTCCACTCCTCGATTAGTTCGGTCAAAGACTGTAGCGCCAAGTTCTTCCTCCAAATTTCGGATTTGCATGCTGAGCGCTGAAGGCACGACGTGCATGCGTTCCGCAGCCTTCGCAAAACTGCGCTCTTCGTAGACGCTCATGAAGTATTGGATGAGGCGCATGTCCATCGATCTGTCTCCTGAATCCTTTATGGAACGAGAAAGCTGCGCATGACCTCGTTCAGTACGCATGCGGCGTCCACGTCGAAGGCACTGGCCGCGACATGGCCGCTCTCGCCGGGCAGGCCCAACCATATGCTGCGCGGAATACGCTCGGCTGCCAAGCGCGCGGACTCCAACGGGTTGTACAGGTCGAGCGCTGGTGCTGCAATCAGCACCGGTGCACGGATGGCCGCCAGCGCTTGCTCCGTGTTACCGCCCCAGCCAGCAAGTTTGCCCAAGTCGTGCCCGTCATACGCGTGCGACTGGGCGATCCAGTCGAGTGGGTCAACATTTTGGGTACGCCACCAGACCAAGCGGGAAGCCAGCCAACTGCCGACGTCGGCATCGGTGCCCAGCTCACGGTCAAATTGCGCAGGCGTGCGCATGGACAGAGCCTGCATTAGCGGCACCCAGTCCGTCCAGGCGTCGCAAGCCGGCGCGCCCGCCGCGACGCGTGCGAGCCCGGCCTCAATTTGTGCCCGCGCCATGGTGTTGATGAGTCGCGACCAAGGCGCGGCCTTTCCCATGGGCGTCATGGCCACTATCCGCCCCGCCATGTCCGGGTACAGCACCGCCCAAGCGAGCGCCTGCATGGCGCCCATCGATGCACCCACCACCGCATGCAAAGAGCGTACGCCGAGACGGCGCAGCAGTAGGTGCTGGCTGTGCACCATGTCGGCAATGCTGAACCGCGGGAACGCGCGGCCCGGCTGCAGCACCGAGTTGGAAGGCGAGCTACTCAGACCGTTGCCGATGGCATCGACCACGACGATGCGTAGGTGCTCAGGATCCAGCGCCCGGCCTGGTCCGATCAAGAAATCGAGTCGGTGGTGCGTGCTGCCGATGGCGCAAAACGCAAGCACAGTCGGCTTGAGCTGCCTGCCGCTGCGATCCTGTTCATAGCCAGCGCTGTCTCCATGGACCACATATGACAGGTACATGTCCCGTATGCACTCGCCGGACTCGAGCTTGAAGTCGCCAAGCGCCAAGATTTGGTGGGGCGCGTCGGTCCAGCCCGCTTCCAGGGGCGGATGCCTGCCGGCAATCAGCGCGTGCTGGTCGACCACTTTACCCGGCCTTCGCCCCGGTAACGCGCGCGCGAAGATACGCGGCGGCATCGTCCAGCGCCGCCATGGCTTCGGGCACGGCGTCGGCCATTTGCAGGAAGCCATGGATGAGCCCGCTGCGTTCCGAAAGCGTCACCTCGACGCCCGCCGCCTTCGCGCGGCGGGCCAACGCGCTGCTGTCGTCGCAGAGCGGGTCGCACTGTGCGGACATAACCAACAGAGGGGGCAGGCCGCCAAGGTTGGCGCGCAGCGGCGACACCAGCGCATGGGACGCCGCTGCAGCCCCGTCCGCTCCCGCCAAGTAGTGCTGCCGGAACCACGCCATGCGCGCACTGGACAGCCCGAAGTGTCCGCTGCCGAAGCGGCGATGCGAACGGCTGTTTTCATCGGGTGCGTAAACGCCGTAGAACAGCAGTGCTGCCATGGGCAAAATTAGCTCTTCCCGGCCGTGCCCATTCAGGTCCCGCAACACCAGCATGAGCGCGACGGCAAGGTTCGCGCCGGCGGAATCGCCCGCGAGGTAACAAGGCCCCGTCGCGGCCCGCTCGCTAGCGGCCATCCAACGCCATGCGCGCAGCGTATCCTGCAGCGCCAGCGGATACGCTGCTTCGGGCGAGAGGCGGTAGTCGATGCCGATGACTTCGACGTCCGCACGCAAAGCCAGGTGTGCCATCGCCGCAAGGTGGGTATCAATACTGCCTAGGACCCAGCCGCCGCCGTGCAGGTACAGCAATGGGGGACGACGCGGGTCGTCCAAACCGAACGCAGCCTGCACGCTAACGGCCGAGAGAGCCGTACTCCCCACGTCCCCGGTATCAGCTTCAGGAATGACAAAGCGGCGGACCGCCACACCGGTGGGCATGCGTGGCAGCCACCGGCGCTGCTGCTCGGCGTAACGCTCGCGCGCCTCGGTGAGCGGCAAGGTTGTGATGTCTGGACCGGCCGCGCCGGCCTCACGGATGGCGCGCACCACGTCGCGGATGCCAGGCGCCAGTAGGCTGTCGGCGGTGTGGCATGCCGGCGCCAGCGATGACTGCCGGGGCGGCTCCAGGCGTTCAGACACCGCGCGCTTTCAATCATCACCCCGAATGATTCTCATGGTCGACGCATCGGCCTCGGCCTGGGTGCGCGTTCCTTCGAAGACGATCTCGCCACGCTCGATCACGTACAGCCGGTCCGCGAAACGCGGCAAGTGGTAGTAGTTGGACTCGGCCAGAAGAACGGCCCGGCCCTGCTCGAGGATCTTTTTCAAGCCCCCACTGATGGTTGGCAGGATGGCCGGCGACAGCCCCTCGAAGGCTTCGTCGAGCAGCAGCAGTTCAGGGTCCAGCGCGAGCGCGCGCGAGATGGACACCATCTTGCGTTCGCCCCCTGAAAGCTGCTGCCCGCCGCGCTGCGCATAGGCACGCAAGTTGGGAAAGATTGCGTAGGCTGCTTCCAACCGTTCGCTGGCCAGCTTGCCCGTTTTGCGCGTCCAGGTCGGCAGTGCGATGTTGTCCTCGACGCTCAGGTCGCCGAAGACATCGCTGCCCTCGGGCGTGTAGCCTAGGCCGTGCATCGCGATCTGGTGGGTCGGCATGCCCTTGAGCGATTGGCCGCGAAAGCTTACTTCGCCGGAGGTCAAGGGCTGGTAACCCATAATCGTGCGGAAGGTAGTGCTTTTGCCTGCGCCGTTTCGGCCAACGAGGCAGACCAGCTCGCCCGGCTTGACTTCCAGGGTCAGGTCGCGCAGCACGTGGTTGCCCATCAGCGACACATTGATCTTGTTGATCTTCAGTGTCATCAGTGATCTCCCTTTCCGACCACAATGGACAGCACTTCTTCGTTGGCAAAGAATTCGGCGGCGGGCTGGTCGGCAATCTTGCGGCCGGCCTGCATTGCCACGACCCGGCTGGAATAACGCCTGACTAGGTCCATATCGTGCTCGATCAGCACGATCGCCCCAATGTCCATCTCTCGCGCGGCGGCCAGCAGGGTTTCCATCACACCATGCTTATCAGCCGTCGATACGCCGGCGGTGGGTTCGTCGAGCAACACTATCTTCGGGCGCAGGGCGAACGCACTGGCCACGTCCAGCAGCTTGCGCTTGCCGTGCGGCAGCGAGCGAGCTGGCATGTCCAGCGAAGATTCAAGGCGGAATGCTTTGGCGGTACGCGACACCACGTCGATCACGCCCGGATGGCGGCGTGCATCGCGAAAGATGCGCCAGCGCATCGACAGGCGCGAACAGGCCGCCACGGCTAGCGTTTCGCGCACGGTGAGGTCCGGAAACACGCTGACAAGCTGGAAGGCGCGCGCTAGCCCGCGGGTCGACAGCTCCACCGGGCTGGACTTGCGGATGTCCTCGCCGAGAAACTGCACGCTGCCGCTGGTCGGTGTCAGGAACCCGGTCAGCAAATTCACTAGCGTTGTCTTGCCGGCGCCGTTTGGACCGACGACCGAGACGAATTCGCCCGGGTACAAGTTCAAGTTCACGCCTTCCAGCGCAACAAACTGACGATAGGACTTGCCAATGTTGCTGGCCTTGAGCAGGGGTTCGGCGTTCATCGGGATGCCTTCCATTTGTTCCACGAGCTGCGGGCAGACCCGAGCATGCCGCCAGGCATGCAGATGACCAGCAAGGCAAGGATGAGCCCCATGAAGAATCGCCAATACTGTGTGGCGGCCTGAAGTTCGTCCTGCAGGATGATGAAAATCAGGGCACCGGCGACTGGCCCCAAAAATTCCTGGAATCCGCCAAGGACGGCCATGAAGACGAGATGGCCGGAGTGCGACCAGTAGGCCAGTTCGGGGTCGGCCAGGCCCGTGTTGACGCCGAGGATCACCCCGCCGATGGCGCCGAAAATCGCAGAGATCACAAAAGCGACGCCGCGGACAGCGCGAACCTTTACACCGAGGTAGGTGGCCTTCACCTCGTTGTCGCGCGAGGCCTGCAGGTGCAGTCCATAGGGCGAGCGCACGATGCGCCACATGACCCAGACGCTCACCAAAAGCAAGGCGAGGCAGTAGTAATAAAAAGGGCCGGTGAGGAACTCCATTTTTCCCGCGGCGGAAAAATCGCGGCCGAGCAGAGTCGGTTGCGGTACGTTCATGCCGCTGTCGCCACCTGTGAGGTTGTAGAACTTGTTCAAGAAGGAATAGAACAGCATGCCGAAAGAGAGGGTGAGCATGCCAAAGAAGATTCCCGTGAAGCGGCTGGCGATCCAGGCCAGCGGCACGGCCAGCACGAAGCTCGCCGACACCGCGCACAGCAGCATCCACTCAAAGGAGACCACGCCCGTCATGCGCGCCGCGACGGCTGCGGCATAAGCACCCACGGCCAGAAAAAGCGCATGGCCGAAGGACAGCAGGCCGCCGAACCCGAACAGCAGATTAAAGCCCAGCAGCGCAATGGCGTAGGCCATGAAGGGTATTCCCAAGCTAACGTAGTAGGCGTCTAGGAATTGCGGAGCGACGGCTAGCAGCACGAGGACGCCGGCCAGCGCAAATGGCACCGCGCCTGCAGCCGGACCGCGCCGGGCCACGGTCTCGGTGGGCAGCGTCAGCGGATCGGTAGGTGTGATGTGGGTCTTCATGCGGCGACCTTTCCGAACAGACCCGAAGGACGAAACACCAGCACGGCGAGCACGACGACATAGGTCGCGAGCACCTCGGCTTCAGGCAAAACGATCAGTGCCGCGGCGCGGATCAGGCCGACGATCAGCGCACCAACGGCCGCGCCTTTGATGCTGCCCAAGCCGCCGATGACGATCACAGCGAAGGCCTCGACCACCAGTTCGACTCCCATCTGCAGCGAGACCGCCGCAGTAGGCACGACCATGGCGCCGCCGACGGTGCTCAGCGCTGTGCCGAGCGTGAAGACCAGCAGATAGACACGCTGTACGTTGACCCCCATGGCCGCGCTAGCCTCTCGGTTTTCGGCCGTGGCGCGCAGGATCTTGCCCGACGTGGTCCGATTAAGGAACCAGTGGAGCCCAGCCGCGACTACCACAGCAAGCCCAATGACGAAAGCGTTGTAGGCGGGCATTTCAGCACCAAGCAGCGATACCTTGCCGTAAGTCATCGCCACGTTGGACAACTGTTGGGGATTGGCGCCCCAGAAGAATCGCATGACGTCTTGGAAGATCAGGATCAGCGAGAACGTTAGAAGCAACTGGAAGGACTCTGGCCGTTTGTAGATGGTGCTGAGTAGCCTTTCGAGCGGCAGGCCGAGCAGGCCAGCAACCAAGCCCGACGCAAACAGAACGAGCGGAAACATCGGCACGGGCAGCCCTTGGGCCAGAGCCCATGTTGTCACCGAAATGCCAATATACGCGCCCAGGGCGTAGAGCGAGCCGCAGGCCAGATTGACGATGCGCTGGACCCCGAAGACAAGCTGCAGTCCGGAGGTCAGAAGGAAAAGGGCAGCAGCATGGAATATGCCGGCCATCAGAATGTTGATCGCTGAAACCATGACGAATCCCGCGCTGCGGCGTGGCCGAGCGCGGGCCTCCTCTTCTTAGGTTGTGAAGTTTGCTGTGGACAGCCACTGCCAGAAGTCCGCACCCGCGGGCTTCTGAATCTGCTGCGTAGACATGGTCTCCGTTGTTGCGAGCGTGGGAAAGTCGTAGTTGTTCTTGTGGGTGGTCAGACCTTGGAAGATCACCTGGTCCGCAATGTGGTCCGCCCGCATTGACGCGGAACCGCCCAGCGATTCGACTTTAATGCCGGGCATGGCTGCTGCGATTTCGATTGAGGAGGGCCAACCGCCGGACTTGGCCGCCATCGCCTTCTCAATGCCCGCCTTGTAGAGTTGGAGGCAGAAATACGCGCGGTCGGCCTCCCAATGAGGATAGTCCTTGTACGTGTCGTAGTACCACTTGACGAAATTCTTCTGCAGCGCCGAGGCCTTGGGGTTGTCAAAGTACATCGTGCTATGACCGTACACGATGCCTTCAGGCGTGAATTCCTTTTTCATCGACGTATGTTGCCAACCGGCTGCCGGCATCACGAACTTACAGGTTTCGGTGAGCCCTGCGTTGTGTGCCTGGCGCATGAAAACCGGCAGGTCTGCAAACAGCATGGACGTGAAGATCAGGTCGGGCTTAGCTGCCTTGAGTGTCGCAACGTTGGAGGTCAAGTCCATTGTGCCAATCTTCACCCACTGCTCGGCCACCACGGTGTGCTCGATGCCGAACTTCTTGAGCAGCGCGGTGAAGGTGGTCCAGGTGTTGCGGCCATAGGTGTAATCGGCATTGATGCCCGCGATGCGCGCGAACTTGCCCTTGAAATGCCGGATAGCCAGCAGCGAGGCCATTACGGCGTCGACCTCGTTGTCGATGGCTCGAAACACGTACTGGGGGTTGGGCATCATTTCCTTGACGCCGTCCTGAGTTGTGCCGTCCCACAGTAGCGTTAGCGTCTTCGATTGCTCAGCGGCCGGCGCCAAGGCCAAACTCACGCCCGATGAAAGGATGCCGTGGACGCTGTCCACCCGGTCCTGCAGCACCAGCTTGCGATAGCGGTCTATGGTTTCCTTGGGCGTCGTCTCCTCCTGGATCACCAGCTCGATCTTTCGACCGCCGATACCGTTGGCCTGATTGAGTTGAGCGACTGACCACTCCATCGCCCTGATACCACATTCACCGGCAGTGCCGGCGAGGCCCCCGCGCGGGGCGATGACACCGATTTTTAGAGGCTTGTTCTGAGCGAAGGCGGGCGCGCCGAGCAGCCCGGACGCACCTAGAGCAATGCCGGCGCCCACGGTTTTGAGCGCGCTACGGCGCCCTGGAATGGATCGTTTAATCACGTTATCTCCTAATTAGGGATTGCTTAACACCAATCGAGGGCGCCGGTCTTACTGCCAACGTGCATTCGGGCGAATTTTAGGTATGGCCCTCGCCGCAGCAAAGCGACTTTGCCTGAGTCCGAGCATCAGAGAAAATGATGCCACTCCGCAGGCTTATAGATCTGATTGCGCACCCCAGTGAAAACCGACGTAGTGAATACCGGCGGGCTCGCATTTACGACACGACGATTTCTTCCATCAGATTTAATGAACTGCATCCTCAGAATTGATCGCGTGTCTTGCCCGCAGATTCGCTGTAGCTTCGACAGCTGCGAGATCGCGGGCCAGCGCTTCCAACCCGGCTTGTATTAAGGAGAGAACCGATGGAATCTTTGAATTTGATTGGGCGAAAGTCCTTGGTTACGGGTGGTGCCAGTGGCATCGGCAAAGCGGCTGCCGCGATGTTTGTCTCCTTAGGAGCAAGCGTTGTGATCGCCGACCTCGACAGAGATTCTGCCGACAGGGCCGCAGCTGACACTGGCGCTACGGGCGCCGTTGCGGGTGACGTGTCCAACCCAGTCGACGCCGCGAGGATTGTCGATAGCGCGGTCGCGCAAATGGGCGGTCTCGACGCCGTTTTCCACTGCGCAGGCATTCATCGGCTGGGCGCCGCGATGGAGCAAGACATCGAAACTTGGCAGCACGTAATGGACGTCAACGTTCGAGGCACACAGCTGATTTGCAGCTTGGCCGCCAAGCACATGCATCCACAGGGCGGTGGCGCCATGGTCGTTGTCACCTCAATTGCGGGCTACAACGGCCAGCCACGCCGCAGCGCGTATGGCACGTCCAAGGCGGCGGTCGCCTACTTGGCGCGGTGTTTCGCGACGGAGTGGGGCCAATTCGGCATTCGTGTGAATGCGATCGCGCCCGGCTACGTGCTGACACCCATGGCGAAATCCATCATAGACAGCGGAGCCACCGACGCGAACCGCATCATTGGCCGCACTCCACTGGGTCGGCTAGCAGAGCCCGCAGAGATCGCGAGGACGGCTGCGTTCTTGTTGTCGGACTGGGCGTCCTATATCACGGGTGCCGAGCTCTTTGTTGATGGCGGCTGGGCGGCGTATGGCGGCTCGGCCGAGGTGAACACTTTCTGATTGCTGCGGCGGGGCGGCGCGCGCAGCCCCCTACTCCCTTCCTTTGGTGAGCCCGGCAACGTGCTTTCACAAGGTACGACTCTCGCGTGCTGGACGGATGACATTCACAACCACAACCCTGTGGGGACCCATTCATTGGACGGTTCGCACGCGTCTGGCGTCGGCGATACTTGGGTTACGGAAGGAGTGAAGTTCGCTGGATTACAGGGGATGTGGCGCAACGCACCATGCCTCCAGAGGTCAGTGCTGACGTACGGCTCTAACTGTTGGGCCACGCCACGTGACTTAGCGAAGTCTGATGCAGTCAAGCCGAACAAGTTCTACCGACCTGCGTTTGCGAACGCACTGCTGGAACCCTGACTTCTCCCATGCGGTGTGCTCGCCCATCGCTCAAACCCCAGGAATCGATGCGACGGCTGCCGCCATTTTTGACGCCATTGAAAGCTGGGAGGGGTAACGCCCACGATTCGCTTGAAGCAGAACAGCGTTTGACCCATCTCCACACGTTTATACGCATGGCGAGCTGAGCTCGTCTGTGCCCGAGGAGCGCCTGGCAAGGCTGTTGGCCGAGTGAACGGTGATTCGCGGGCGCTGCGCATGAAGAAACCGCGCTGGCCTTATAACGTAGGGTCACCAGGACAATCAGCTCCGTGTCGACAAACTTGACATTCGTTTCAGAAAAGTAGAGAATCGTTTCATGGTTTCTGAAATTCGTTTCGTAAGTGAGCTTGTCCGTATCGTTAATGGCGCACTTCGTCTTGACGTCGACAAGGTGCGCAACTATACGGCCTTTCTAGCTGACAAGCTAGAAACGGCCGGAGAAAAGTCCGCTGCTGACCGCTTGCGCAAGGCCTTGGACGAGAACGACCACCAACTGCGTCCCAATGAGGCAAGGTTTGCCCGGGCGCTTCCGGTCGACTCGGAGAGCCGGTTTCCGCTCGTCGAGCACATCAAGGTGCGGACAATGCAAGAGCCGCCGGTGCAGCTCGCACCGGCCCAGTGGGACGTTGTGCACGAGTTCATCAGTGTGGCCAAAAGCCACGCCACTTTGGATAGCGCCGAGCTGTCGGGTGCCCTTTCCTTCCTCATGTATGGGCCGCCTGGCACTGGCAAGAGCCGATTGGCTCGCCACATCGCCCGAGAACTGGGTCTTGAGCTGTACGTTGCCAGGCTAGACGGGCTCATTTCCTCCTACCTCGGAAGCACCTCCAAAAACATCCGCGCCTTGTTCGATTTTGCGGCCAAGACGCCATGCGTTCTGTTCCTCGATGAGTTCGACGCGATCGCCAAGATTCGCGGCGACAGCCAGGAACTGGGCGAGCTTAAGCGGGTAGTCAATAGCTTCCTGCAGAACTTGGACACATTGGGCCGCCAGTCCATCGTTTTGGCGGCGACGAACCACGAGTCTCTGCTAGATGCGGCCGTGTGGCGCCGCTTTACCTACCGCCTTGCGCTGGAACTGCCCACGGCCGCTCAGCGCCGTCAGATGTGGGCTGATTTCCTGATGCCCGTTGAATTCAACGACCGCGATCTCGGCCTCTTGGCTGACCTTTCCGAGGGATTCACAGGTTCTGATATTCGGGAAACGTCGGCCCGCTTGCGTCGGCGCCAGACTGCCACCGGTCTTGCACCCGTTCTGAAGGACGCATTTCCGATCCTCCTGAATATGGCTACAGGGGCCGAAGGGTCGCGGTTCGCGAGTTCACTGGGTGGCAAGGAGCACGGCGCCATGGTTCATGCATTGCGCGAGCGGGATGAGCGGCTCTACAGCATGGCCGTGATTGCCGATCTACTGGGCGTTTCCAAGGCGACCGTATTCCGGCTATCAAAGAAGGAGGGCGAGGAGCATGGCGAGTGATCCCCTAGGCGACCGCCAGAGGCTGCCAATAAAGCTGATCATGCCCAAGCAGGGCGCCGAACGTCGCGTCATGGGCGGTGGCGGACCGGCCGCGCCCTTCCGCACCGTCGACGGCCAGTATCGTCAACGCCTCACCAACCAGGTTGAGGCAATCGAGCAGGCGGTTCTGCCGCTCATGAAGAAAACGACAACCGCGCCCTTGCGGGTCAAGGTGATTTCGCAGGCGGCCGCTAAAAGTCACCGGCCGCTACGACTGTTTTCTGAGGACACCTGCCCCATCGTCGGGGCCGGAAAGATCGACGAGTTATTCGTCAAGGCGACAGCCGATGGTTTGACGGAGCTCAAGCGGCTGATAGCGAACAATGAAAGCGACAAGATCGTCAAGGAACTGTCGACCATCGAGTCCATCGAGCCAATCACGCCGGCGTTGCGCCGGCGCGGGCGCGAAGCCGCCGAGATTTTGCGCCATTGCCCACGCACCAAGAACGGCTTCATGGCGCGGGCGAAGCTTTTCGACTATGGCCAAGACGATGACCAGCCAGCTCTCGTAGAGGACTTTGTGCAGGCTTGCGGTCGTCTCGGGTTGCGCTTGGATCGGCGCGGCTACGGCGAGTCCAGTTTTACGTTCGGCGTCGAGTGCCGCACTGTTCAGGATATCGAGGCCCTCTCCAAGGTGGTCGGTGTGCGGTCCATATCGCAGATGCCGCTGATCCGCACGATCCGGCCGCAGCGGATGATCGATCAGCCGCTGCCCGCTCTGCCTACGCGACAAGCAAGCGACACGGACGTTCCAGTCGTGGTCGTGGTCGACAGCGGGGTCTCGGATTCCAACGCGGCTCTGGCCAGCTGGGTCATCGGGCGAGACTCCCAGGTTGCCACCCCCTATGACAACCGGGCTCACGGGACTTTCGTGGCGGGTTTGGTCTGCTTTGGCGCACAGCTCAACCCCACGCTCGCGGCCATCGATAGCGAGCCCTGCGCCGTCTTTGATTTGCAAGTGATCCCAAACGACGACCCGGCCAAGGGCGAGACTACAGCGCTGATGGAGCAGGAACTCCTGATCTCGCTGGAAGGCGCGCTGCAGGAGCACGCGAACAAATATCGCGTCTGGAACCTGTCGCTGGGCACGGATTCTGTCTGCTCGATGGATGAGTTTTCTGAGCTGGCCGAAGAACTGGACAACCTGCAGGAGCGGTACAAAGTTTCCTTTGTCATCAGTGCGGGCAACTACCAGACGCCGCCACTGCTGGATTACCCGCGCACGCCCGAACAGCTCGAGGCCGGCCGCATTACCTCGCCGGCAGACAGCGTCCTGGGCATCACCGTGGGCGGGATCTCGCATGTGGATTTCCGCACAGGCGGGCCCAAGCAGCACCATCCGACCGCTTTCTCGCGGCACGGCGCAGGGCCCAACTACATCATCAAGCCCGACGTCGTGCACTACAGTGGCTCGTGCTCCACGGACGGCGCCACCGTGCACGGGATCCGATCGCTCACCGATACCGGCCTTGCCGAGGACCTGGGGACCAGTTTCGCTGCGCCGCTCGTGTCGCGGACACTGGCCCAGATTTATCACGAAATCACACCCAGCCCGAGTCCGGTTCTGGCGCGTGCTTTGTTGACGCATCATGCGCGCGATCCGCGTTCGGGTTTGCGCGTCCCCGATGGTGAGGAAAACTACTTGGGCTTCGGCCTGCCGGCCACCGTGCCGTATTGCCTGGAGTGCACGCCGCACAGCGCCACGCTGGTGTTCGATGACCAGCTGCGGCCCGGCTACTTCCTGGAATGGGACCACTTCCCGTATCCCGCTTCGCTGCAGCATGACGGCCGCTTTTTTGGAGAGGTGTGGATGACACTCGCGTTCTCCCCGGCCCGTGGCTCGCGTTGGGGCACCGAATACTGCGAAACCCACATCGACGCCCACCTGGGCGTCTATCGGGAAAAGACATCCCGGGCAACGGGCGAGATCAAACAGGAGTTCAACGGTTTGGTCCCACCTGAACACCGCAACCGCGGCTTGCTGCACGAGACCTACCAAGTCGAGAAGCTGCGCAAGTGGGCGCCGGTGCGGACCTATCACGGCAGCATGGGTGAACGCGGTGAGCGGGGCCTGCGCTGGCGGCTGAAGCTTCAGCTCTTGTCGCGCCACACCCAGGACGAATCGAACTCAAAGCCCCAACCTTTCTCGCTGATCATCACCATCGCTGATCCGCTCAAGAAGGCGCCGGTCTACGACGAGATGGCGCAGATCGTGCGCTCACGCTTTCAGGCCGCGAACCTTGCAGTCAGGGCCAGAGCGCGCATTCGTGGCGAGGGGAGGGTTTAGAGCAGAGCAAATTGAAAGCAAGTGGCCGAGGTTCCCGCCTCGGCGACTTGCCCCCGAACCGCTGCCGGACCGGGGCGGGTCAAACCAGAACCAAGGTTCTTTGACGCACAGTCGAATCTTGCCACGGTTTGAGTTCAGTTGTCCGGCTTAACTGATGCCTTTGGGCAGAAAGACCAGCGACATGACCAAACAGTCACCGCAAAAAATCGGCCGCGATGCAAAAACGGGCGAGTTCATCCCTGTGAAGGAGGCCCAACGCCGGCCCTCCACCGCAGTGGTGGAAACGATCCGCCGCGCACCGGCGCAGCGCTCCGGCGGGAAATAGCCGGACCAGCGGGCGCCTGGCGAGCACCGCCAGGCGCACCGCTGTCACCGAATGGGCACCTTGACGATCATGCTGCGCTTGCGCGCAGCCGCGGGGAGTGGCTCGTTCTGCGAAGCAAGCAATTCGACCTTTAAACTGGAAAATTATCATGAGCAACGACAAACCCAAAGACCCCGACCATGGCCGCCCAGCGGTGACCGTGTTCGTCAACACCCGCAAGGAGGAGGTTGCCGAAAAGGAACTGTCCTTCGACCAAGTGGTGCGGCTCGCCTTCCCGCAAGGCCCCTTCACCGAAAACATCGTCTACACCGTGACGTATGACTACGAGCACGGCGGCGGTGGCTCGATGGCGCCGGGCGGTGAGTCAGTGAAGGTGAAGAAAGAGATGGTATTCAGTGTCGGCCAGTCCGATAAGTCTTAGTCCGGATCTGCTCCGGCTAGCGACCGAGTACGAGATGGAGGTTCGCGTCGGCACGGGCGCGTTCCTCCTCGTGCACGGTATTCCGTATCTGGACTCCACCACGACGGTCCAGCGCGGCACCCTAGTCACTCCTCTGGAGGTGACGGCAGGACAAGTCCAACAATGGGCCAACCACCAGACCTGGTTCATCGGTGGGCACCCTTGCAACATCGACGGCACAGAAATCATGGGCATCAAGCACAGTGGGCGGCAAGTTTTGGCCTGCGGCTTGTCTGTGGACCATGGCTTCTCCAATAAGCCCCCAGGCGGGTATCCCGACTACTACGCCAAGATGACGCGGTACATCCAGATCATCTCGGCGCCCGCTCTGGCGGTCGATCCTGAGCTGCGGATGGCGCCGCGCCCGATTGTTTGGCATCAGGATGAATCGCCGTTCATCTACACCGACATCGCGTCCAGCCGCGCAGGCTACAGTGCGGTAGCGGCCAAGTTGCGGATGAAAAAAATCGCGATCATCGGGCTCGGAGGCACGGGATCCTACATCCTTGACTTGGTCGCGAAGACGCACGTGCTCGAAGTTCACCTGTTCGACGGTGACCAGCTCAAGCAGCACAACATCTTCCGCTCGCCAGGCGTCCCCAACTATTACGACCTCACCGAACCCACCACGAAGGTTGCGTACTTCGCGGCGATGTACGCCAAGCTCCGGCGGGGGATCGTGGCCCACCCGGTATTTGTCAGCGACGACAACGTGCAGGACCTGCTGGGATTTGACTTCGTATTCCTGGCCGTCGACAAGCCCGCTGTACGCAGACTGATTGCGCACGCACTGCTGGCCGCCAACGTGCCATTCATCGATTGCGGCATCGACGTCCAACTTTCGGATGACAAAGAGTCGCTTTGGGGCCAAGTGCGCACCACCCTGTCTACGCCCGAGAAGCACGATCACTTCGCGACCCGTGTGCCGGCTGGTGACGATGTCGCGAACGACATCTACGCCTCGAACATCCAGATCGCCGAGTTGAATGCGCTGAACGCGACGTTGGCCGTTATCCGCTGGAAAAAGTACTGCGGGTTCTACTTTGATCGCGGCAGGGAGCACAACACGGTGTACAGCACGGCGACCCATTTGCTGACGCAGGATGAACGTTCATGAAGATCGCGCAATTCGCTCCACGCTACCTTGACTCGTTTCCGCGTCCACTCGAAGAAGGGGTCCTGTACATCTCGCGCAAGTTCTCCATGGCTGGCCACCACTGCGCCTGTGGATGCGGCCAGGAGGTCATGACACCGCTGAAGCCGACCCAATGGTCACTGTCGGAGAGTCCAAGCGGGGATGTGACGCTTTATCCGTCGATCGGCAACTGGGGATTCCCATGTCGGTCGCACTACTGGATCAGGCGGAACAAGGTTGTCTGGAGCTACGAAATGACGGAATCAGAGATTGAACTGAATCGCCGGCGAGATCAGGCAACCCGAGAGGCTTACTACGAGCAGAGGAACAAGGCGAGCAGACCCGCGTCAGCCGACCAGAAGTCCAAGCGCCTTTTGGACTGGATCGCACAAGCGCTGAGCGGGGGCCGCAAGTGACAAAGGGATCGGGCCGGGGGGATGCCATCCGCAAGTGGACCGGCAAGCCAAAGCGGGCCGCATCAGTACCGATCCGTGGCATTCTTAAGAGAGCATTGATTGACAAGCCCGAAGTCGATGCATTGGCTAAAAAGTTGGACGTGCATACGCCGAAGACAAGTGCGTCGCCTACTCAGCCTTTTTTTTGCTCGTTCGCAGTATCCCGGGAAGTTTCAGCGTCCCGGCGTACCGCCGTCGGGCTCGCGGGCGTTGCCCCGCGTCTTGTCGTCGCGGCCATCCGGCTTTGATCCCTGACGCCTCCGCCGGCTTCGCCGGCTGCGCGCTGCGCTTGCCGCAGACATTGGAGGGCAGGGGGCGGTCTCGCTGTTCCCTTCACCGTACCACGCCGTTCTCGTGGTCAAGGTCTGCGCGCCCCGCGCTTCGCTTGTGCACTTGCGTCCTGGCGGCCGTCTACGAACCATGACAACTGCGCTGCGCCGTGTTGGTGCCGGTCTCGGGCAATTCCGCCCGGATCACGGAGCCGACCATGTCGCACGATTTCTCTTCTTTCAAACCTTCCGTCCTTTTCGTCCAGGACGTTGCGGGCACCTACCGTCAGGCCGAGGCCGATGAGGTTCTTCAGGCTGCCCAGCGTTTGCTATTGAACCGGGTGCGCAACACGGAGATCTTTTCCTCGCCGCATGCTGTGAAGGACTTCCTGCGAGTGCGCCTGGCTGGACTGGAGCACGAGATGTTCGCGGTGGTGCATCTGGACTCGCAGAACCGGGTGATCGAGTACGTCGAGATGTTCCGCGGCACGGTCAGTCAGACCTCGGTCTATCCACGCGAAGTGGTCAAGGAGACGCTGGCCCGCAACAGCGCCGCGGTGGTGCTGGTGCACAACCATCCGAGCGGCACGGCCCAGCCGTCGCGCGCCGACGAAGCCTTGACGCAGGCGCTCAAAGCCGCCTTGGCACTGGTTGACGTTCGGGTGCTGGATCACCTGATCGTCGCGGGACCTGACATCCTTTCCATGGCCGAGAAGGGACTGATGTAGTCCCGGGGGGCGCGGCCCCCATTTTGCTCACCGGCGGTAACGGCCATTGCGCCCACTCCAGGGGTCGGCTTTGCAGCCCACCCCGCCGCGCAGGCTTGGCGCCCCGGCATACCGCCGAACAGGCTGCGCCTGATCGGCCGGTGCACCAGACAGATGTCGCGCTGCGCGTTCGGTCACCTCCAGTCAGGCGTGTCCACGGCACGCTCGGGCGCTCGCCGCGCGGCCGTGGGTTCGTCGCTCCCCTGGCCGTTGGCCGGTATCCGTCCTTCCCCTCCTTCATCGCTGATCCCGCGACCGTAGCCGCCGTTGCCTGCCCGTCAAGGCGCGCAGGGCCGTGTCCTCGCCGGAGGCTGCGGGCCGCCCCAACCCCCTGCGCTTGTTTCCTTGACGGCCAGTCCCCGCCGGCCCGGTTGTTCGCGGGCGATGAACTCAGGAAAGACGGCGGCAACGGCGACCGGCCCAGGTCACTGCGCCGAACCCTCCGAAGCCAACACCGGGCTCCGAATCTTGGAATCCGGCTGGTGTGGGGAACCACAGGAGAGCCGCGCATGCAGACACCGATACCTTGAACCCCTTTCCCCCTTTTCCTTCCTCTTTCACTTTCAACGTCCCGACACGGGACAGGAGTTTTCACCATGAACACCGCTACCCTTCACGAAACCACTGCCATCGCCGCTGCGGTCGCTGCCGTTACGGCTGCGCAGGAACTGCTGCTCATTCCGTTGTCCAAGCTGCGACCGTCCAGCCGCAATGTGCGCAAGAACGGCGGCACATCGATTCCCGAACTCGCTGCCAGCATCGCCCGCGTGGGTCTGCTGCAAAACCTCAACGTCGTGCTGGGTGCCGATGGCGAGCACTACGAGGTCGTGGCCGGTCGCCGACGCCTCGCCGCGCTCAAGCTGCTGGTCAAGCGCCGCAAGCTCGTCAAGGACTTCGAGGTGCCTTGCCTGCTGGTGGCGGATGCATCGGCGCGCACCGTCAGCCTGACCGAGAATGTGCAGCGCGAAGCAATGCATCCGGCAGACCAGTTCGAGGCTTTCGCCGATCTAGTGGCCGAGGGACGGCCCATGGAAGACATCGCCGCCGACTTCGGGGTGACCCCATTGGTCGTGCAGCGGCGCTTGAAGCTCGCCAACGTCTCGCCGCGCCTGCTGGCTGACTACCGGGCCGATGCCGTGACGCTGGAGCAGTTGATGGCGCTGGCGATCACCGACGACCATGCGGCGCAGGAAGCCGCTTTCTACGAATCGCCGCAGTGGCAGCGCAGCCCCGAGGCGCTGCGCGATCACCTGACGCATGAAGAGATCGACGCGAGCCGCGATGCACTGGCGAAGTTCGTGGGCGTGCAGGTCTACGAGCAGGCTGGCGGCGCTGTGCGGCGCGACCTGTTCGCGGACGAGCAGAACGGCATCTTCCTCACCGATTCGGCGCTGCTGGAGTCGCTGGCGAAAGACAGACTCGTGCCGATGGCCGAGCAGGTGCAGGCCGAGGGCTGGGGCTGGGTCGACGTGGCGCCGCGCGCCACCTACGCCGACCTGCACCAGTTCCAGCGCATGCGTAGCAAGCGGCGCGAGCCGAGCAAGGCCGAGGCCAAGCGCATCGCCAAGCTCGAGGCGCAGCGACGCAAGCTGCAAGACCGCCTGGACGACGAGAACGAGGAGATGACGGACGAGCAAGCGCAGGCCATGCAGGACGAATTGGACAGCCTGGGCAATGAACTCGAAGCCATCGAACGCACGCTGGTGGTCTATCCGCCGCGCACGATGGTGACTGCGGGGGCCGTGGTGTCGCTCGATCACATGGGCGGCGTGATCGTGCATCGCGGGCTGTTGCGTGAGGAACAGGCCAAGGCGTTGCGGGAGAATGAACGCGACGGGCACGGTGCAGATGACGATACGGAGCGCAACAGTGAAGCCGCAGCGGAAGGCAAGCTGACCATTTCGGAGAAGCTGGTCAAGCGCCTGAGTGCTCATCGCACCGCAGCCCTGCAGGCCGAAGTGGCCCGGCATCCGCACGTCGCTCTGGTGGCCGTGGTACACGGGCTTGCGCTGCGCGTCATCCATGACACGCACTATGGCTCGCCCATCAACATCACTGCCAATCCGCAGGACCGGCTGGAGCAGTTCGCGCCGGACGTGGCCGAGGCACCGGCTGCTGTGGGCATGCGGCAGGTACGGGAGGCTTGGGCTGCGCGCCTGCCCAGCGAGCCGGATGCGCTGTTCGCCGAGTTGTCGGCGATGCCGCAGCAGGAACTGCTGTCGCTGCTGGCGGTATGCGTGGGCTTCACGGTGACGGCCATCGCTTCGCGTGAGGACGAAGCCCCAGCAGCTGCGCTGGCGCGGGCCGTGGGACTGGACATGCACGCGTGGTGGACGCCTACCGCGGCGGGCTACTTCGATCACGTTTCCAAGGCCAAGGCACTGGAAGGGGTGCGGGCCTTCGCGCCCGGTGAAGTAGACCGGCTCGGCAAACTCAAGAAGGCGCAGATCGCCAGCGAGGCCGAGCGGCTGGCGGCGGGTTCGGGCTGGCTGCCCGCGATGTTCCGCGCTCAGGAGGTAACGACGGTTGACGTTGAAAGCGCTGAACCATCTGTTGAGGGGCAGGCTGACGACGAAACGCAGGAGGACGCGCACGCAACGCCGTGATCCTCATGACTCCCCGGCCGCGAGGCCGGGGATCAAGAAATCAGCGCGACGCGCGCGGCAGGTCTGCCGCGCGCGTTTTGACTTCCGGAACACGCAAGCCCTCCGCTCCAGGAATGCCGCGCTACGTTAGCGCTCGCTGCGGCGGGTTGGGAATGCCCGCTGGTCGCGGGAGCATCGAACAGCACCGGTCGCCTGCAATCCAGCGCGCTGATCGAGCCTTCGACCACCACCCGGATACCCCATGAATCACCAAGGCGTCAGCGAGATATTCTTTGAAGAGTCCTACACCGTGCCGGCCGATCAGACAGCGAAGTCGCTTTTCTCGCGGCTTCCTCACGGAAGCGGGTATGCGGAGCGATTGATCGAATGTCTGGCAACCGGATACCTGGTCGCGGTGGTCGAATCCCTTTGCATTCGCGAGATGCAGCAGCACGTCGATGCCGCCGCTGAAGTGGTGGTCGGCCGTTCGATCCGTGTCGACCATCGAGGGCCGATCCCTCCAGGGTCGCCCCTGCGGCTGCGCGGATGGCTCGAACGGATGGGAGATCGAAGCGCGACATTCCGCGTTCAGGCCCACGATGCGCACGAAGTCGTCTGCGAAGCCACTGTCACGCTGGTGGCTGTGCAGCGGGCTCAGATGGAGTCGCGCATCTCGATAAAGGTCCAAGCACTCAAATGCCCTGGAAGCTAGAAAAGGAGCGCCCCCCGTCTGCGGAGCGCGGAAATCAGCTTGCTGCGTTCGAATGTCATGCGCGCCGTCGCGAGTGAATCTGGCGGGCAGTCGGCCGTCACGACGGCGATTCACCGAGAGGGAGTTCCCTTGCGGATTTCTTTCCACGCCGCAATGGCCGATTCGTTGGCCAGCTCCTACGCGGGGGGATCGTTCTTCCTTGTTTCGTTGCTCGGCCGACATGGACCTGGGCTGCGTTGGGCCCTGCCGGAACGCTGTTGCCGCAGTGACGGTGCTTGGGCCATGCTCCTTTTGCTACAGGATCACATCCACAGCGGCCTTGTATTTGTCGTGAATCCTGGCGAGGGCACGGCGGCGCTACACACCGCCTCGGGCTCTTCGCCGCAACCGTACAGCCCGACAAATTTCCCCGACCTGCGGTCTTCCTCGCGAGGCAAATTTCTCGGGCCTCCCTGTCCTTCACTGCGTTGCGGCCCCTCCGCTTCGCTTTGGGATGCGGCGCGCCCGGACCCTCACCCATCGGATCACGCCAAGGCCGCGATGGGCGCGGCCTGGTTAACTTCAAAGGACTTCATCATGGCCAACATCGGCACCTTCACCGCACAGAACGACAGCTACACCGGCACGGTTCGCACCCTGACGCTCAACGTCAAGGTCAAGATCGTGCCCAACAACAAGGAGAGCGAGAACGCTCCGGACTACCGCATCGTCGCTGGCAACTTCGAGATCGGCGCGGCGTGGAGGAAAGTGAGCAAATCGGATCGCCCCTACCTGTCGGCGACCCTGGATGACCCGTCGTTCCCGGCGACCATCTATGCCCGCCTGGTTGAAGGCGAGGACGGCGCGCACAACCTGATCTGGTCGCGCAGCAAGGGCGACTGAGCGTCGCCCTCGGCGCCCCGCCCGCGGCGGGGCGCTTTTCATTTTGCAGCCCGCTACTTCACCGGCTCGGGCGAGCAGTCAGCGATTGGAGGCTGATCTCGCTCATCGGCTTTACGCATGCCGGCGAGTAAGTAAACCCGTATCTGCGTTTGCTCGCCAATCCGCTTATGCGACCTTGCGGTTCTACGCTTCAACGGCAATCCGTGAAGGCGGCTTTGCGCTTCTGAGAATTTGTTGAATGCCGCATCGCTGGCTCTACGAGTCTCCGCATATCTGGCATAGACCCTGAGAAATTTCGTGCGTCTCCGGCGATGCCGGCCGCGCTGTCGTGCTGCGCATCGAGCCGCCGGTGGCGTCTCGCCCCTTCGGGCTTTCATCGCTGACGCCTGCGCGCCTGTGGGCGCTGCGCACTGCGTTTGCAGGAGCAGGGGCAAAAAGGAGGGCTGGCTTGCTGTTCCCTGCACCGTATCACGCCGTTCTCGACGTCAAGGTCTGCGCGTGCTGTGCACGCTAGCGGCCTGGCGGCCGTCTGTCGAACCCTGACGGCTGCGCTGCGCCGTGCTGCTTCCGGTCTCGGGCAATCCCGCCCTGATTCCTTCCAAGGAGAAGACCATGACGAAGCTCATCACCGACGAACAACGCGCGCAGTTGCTGGCCAACGGCCGGCACTCCCTCGAACAGGAAAACTTCGATCCCGCCCCGGTGGTCAAGCTGTTCACCCCGGATGCTGGGGCGACCTGGCTGCTGACCGAGATCGACCCCGATGACCACGACCATGCGTTCGGGCTGTGCGACCTGGGCTTGGGTTACCCGGAGCTGGGGTGGGTCAGCCTGGCAGAGATCTCGACTGTGCGTGGCCGCCTCGGACTGCCCGTTGAACGGGAGCTGCACTTCGAACCACAGAAACGCTTAAGCGCGTATGCGCGAGAGGCACGTTTCGTCGGCCGCATCGTGGTCTAGCCGGAGGCATTGGCCGCCGGCATGGTTCGGCGGCCAATTCCGCTTTATCTCTCCTCATTCGGCAGACGTGCTTCAGTTTCCAGGATCAGTTCGCCTGCGCTGCGGCCTAACGCGCGGGCGATCTTCAGGATCATGGCCAAGGTCGGCATGTGCTCTCCACGCTCGATCTTGCCCATGTGGGATCGTTCGATGCCCGCCAAGTGGGCCAGGGTTTCCTGCGCGATGCCGTCCTCGGTGCGCAGCCTGCGCACTGCATCGCCAAAGGCCCGTGCCGGGCCCGCCTCAAATGTCTTCGCGCCGGTCGGCCGCCCGCGCTGGATTCCTCGCTTCTGCATCCACAGAAGCGTCACGTTTCAAAACATTTAAAACCACGTTATCTTTAACTCATAAAATGACGTGCGTTGCCCCAGAGAGCTCGCATCCGAAATTTACGGTTCGACAAGCGCTGTCGCCGTGGCGCTTGCGTTATGCCTCCCGCGAACTAGTATGTAACTACCTCATGAAGATGCCATGACATTCCTCACAGACGAGCAGCGAAGCCAGATGCTGGCCAACGGTGCCGCGCGGGCGCGTGGGGACACTCTTGACCCCTTGCCCGTGGTCAAGCTCTACACCTTGGACGCCGGGGCCGTCTGGCTGCTGACTGAACTCGACGCCGACGGGGACAAGGCCTTCGGCCTGTGCGACGCTGGCACGGGCAGCCCTGAACTAGGGCAGGTCAGTCTCTTCGCGCTCGAAGGCGTCCGCGGGCCGCGCGGAATGCGCATCGTGGCCGATCCGAACTTCAAGCCGCGCCAGCCGCTCTCGGCCTACCTCGCCGATGCACAGCGCGACGGATCGATCAACGACTGACTCGTTGCTCCAACGTCGCTAACCGCGCGATGAAGGGTCGCCGAAAAGGCGACCTTGCTTCTCCCCTCCTGTGGCAGCTTTCCACCGCCAAAGGAGGATTCCATGTCGAAACCCAACCCCGAAGACCTGCCCCGTGCGCTGTGGGGCCTGTCCGCTGCCTATCTCTACGTGCTGGATCTCGACGATTCGGCCGTCGCATGGGAGTATTTGCGCCGCCATCCGGGCTACCGCTCGGCTTGGGAATGCCGCAAGCGCGTAGTGTCGTTTGCCCGTTGGGGGTTGCGATGTCGCCGAAGATCCCGACATGGACGGGCGCAATGCACAGCCGCTGTGGCTGTCGTCCCCTGACGGGCTGCTCTATGTGCGTGCTGCGCACGCGCACGATGCAGCAGCCCGCCGATTCGACCTGTGGCGCATTCCTGGCCGCAAGCGCCTGGCGCTTGACGGCACCGACCTGGCGCTGACTGCCGACCTCAGCGCCCAGCGTATGCGCTGGTCGCTATCGGGCATGGTGGCAGATGGCACCGCCTACGCGAGCGCCGTGCCGTTGACGCCGCGCCTGCGTGGCCAACTCGACGCCTTCAACGCGCAGGCGCAGGCCCTGGAAGGCCATCCGCCGCAGCTCGACCCCGCACGGCCGGTCACCCGCGCCGCGCTGCTGCACCTGCGTGCTCTACAGTCGCTCGACGCCTCGCAGGCGGGTGCGTCGCACCGCGACATCGCCCAGGCCTTGTTCGGTCTGGAAGCCGTCGTTCTGCGCTGGCACGAAGACGGCGAACTGCGTGCCCAGGTGCGCCACCTGTTACGGCGTGCCGAGGCGTTCATGGCGGGCGACTACCTGGCCTTGGCCGGCGTGGCCCGTCCCGCAGCGAAGCACCCCGGAGACGAACCGATGCGCTGAATCTCTCCCTGCCTTGATCGGGCCTGGTTCCCGAGACTGCCTCCATCGGGCCGCGAATGGTTTGCGGCCCATCGACAGCGATGGAGTCCGTCATGGCAGTTGGCAGTTCTTTCCCTTCCCGCACGGCCGCAGCAACTGCGCCGCACCCTGCCGCGGTTTCGCCTGCGCCGGCCAATCCCGAGTTCCTGACCACCGACGAAGCCGGCGCCTTCCTGCGGCTGTCGCCGCGCACCTTGGAGAAGCAGCGGGTACTCGGTGGTGGTCCGCGCTTTCGCAAGTTCGGCGCGCGCGTGGTCTACGCTGCCGCCGACCTGCGCGCCTGGGCCGACAGTCACACCTACGGCATGACTTCGGACCCCGGCTACGTACAGCGCGACTCCGTCCGCTGACGAGCTTAGGGGCAACACCGCATGTCGAAGCGCCTGAGCGAACGCGAACAGCTCACGCTGTTCCGCGCGCTGCCGCACGGCGACATGGCGCTGCGCGATGCGCAGGACCTGATGGCCTACCCCTTTTTCTCCCTGGCCAAGTCGCCGCGCATCGTACCGATCCGCTTCGAGGCCGGAGGCATCTCGCTCACCGTCGAGGGCGTGCCCGAGCACGGCATCGCCACCATCTGGGACGCCGATGTGCTGATCTGGGCCGCCAGCCAGATCATCCAGGCGAAGAAGGAAGGCATCGCGCCTTCGCGCCTGATGGTGGCCACGCCCTACGAGATCCTGCGCTTTGCGGAGCGCGGCACCGGCCGCAGCGACTACCTGGCGCTACGCGCCGCACTCGACCGCCTGCAGTCCACCACTGTCGCCACCACGCTGCGCCAGCGCGAGCGCCCGAACGGCGGCAAGCGGGTGCACCGCTTCTCCTGGATCAACGAGTGGAAGGAATACATCCGGCCGGACGGCCGCTCAGACGGTATCGAGCTGATCCTGGCCGACTGGTTCTTCACCGGCGTGATGGACGAGGCTCTGGTGCTCACGCTCGATCCGACGTATTTCCGGCTTTCAGGCGGCATCGAACGATGGCTGTATCGGCTGGTGCGCAAGCACGGCGGGCGGCAGCCGGGTGGATGGCGCTTCGAGATGCGTCACCTGTACTTGAAGTCCGGCGCGCTCCAGCGCTCCCGCGACTTCGCCGCGCATGTGCGCGGCCTCGCACTGCGCCAGGCGCTGCCGGGCTACCGACTGTCCATCGAACGCAGTGGCGGCATCGAGTGGCTGGCCTTCCGCCCTTGCACCGACAACGCCGGGAGCACCGACTTATCCACAGCTTCTGTTGAAGAACCTGTGGATGTCATGGGGACGGGCTCGGTGGATCACCGGCGCGGGACTCGGTGGATCACCGGCGCAAACATCGGTGGATCACCGGCGCCAATCAGCCCGCAGGCCGCGCCCAGCAACGGTTGGGGGCCTCCCTAAACATCTAAAGGGATACATAAATGGAATTCACGCGCGCGCGAACAGAGGCTGCTCAAAAAGCGGGCAATGCCATGCCGGAGGCACTCCGAACAGCCCAAACAGCCGAAAACCGCTTATCAGGAAGACAAGATCGGCCCGGCAAAGTGATCGCGCTGCTCAACCAGAAAGGCGGTGCGGGCAAGACCACGCTCGCCACGCACCTGGCGGGCGAGCTGGCGATGGCGGGAAACCGCGTGACGCTGCTCGACGCCGATCCGCAGGGCTCGGCTCTCGACTGGGCGCAACGGCGGCTTCAGAACGGGCAGGAGCGGCTTTACGGCGTGTTCGGGCTGGCGCGAGACTCGTTGCACCAGGAAGCGCCGCAGATCGCCTTGGGGGCGGAATACGTCGTGATCGATGGCCCGCCCCGCGTCGCGGCCCTCGCACGCTCCGCGCTGCTGGCCGCCGACCTGGTACTGATTCCGGTCCAGCCCAGCGCCTACGACGTATGGGCCAGCCATGAGATGGTGGCGCTCATTGCGGAGGCCCGGGTGTTTCGGCCGCAGCTTCGCGCGGCCTTCGTGATCAACCGGCGCGTGGTCGGCACGGTAATCGGCCGCGAAGCGCGCGCAGCGCTGGCCGATCAGCCGTTCACCGCGCTGCACGCCGAAGTCTCGCAGCGCATCGTGTTCGCCGACAGCGTGGCCGCAGGCCGGCTTGCATCCGAAGCCTCGCCTAAGTGTGCCGCCGCGCGCGAGATCGCGGCGCTGACGCAGGCAGTGCTGGAGGCCCTGCGATGACCGAGTCAGCTCAATCTGCAGTGCCGAAGCGCTCTGCCATCGGCCGCAAGCCGGCTGCCGATCCGGCATCGACATGGGTACGCCAGGCCGACGCACCAGAGGTCGCCACGAAGGCATCGCTCTATACCGCGCGCCTCACCATTGACCTGACGCCCGCGCTGCGGGGGCGTATCAAGGTAATCGCCTTTGAGCGCGGTGTGACCGCAGCCGAGATGCTGCGCGAGTTGTTGGAACGTGAGTACGGCGGAGGTCAACCATGACTCAGTTGCTTCCCATCACTGTGCAGGCCTGGCCCCAGGCTGTGGTGCCGCGGCCTGTCCACATGCGGGTCTCGCTCGCCTTCGTCGAGCATCGGGTGAACCTCTGGCTGCGCTTCGGACGGCCGGTACGCGAGACGGTGGTGGACCGCTGGCGGCGCGTGGCGACATTTGAACCCAACGCAGTCTGTTGCCGCGTGAAGTGGATCGGCAATGACTACGGCACGGCGCTCTGGCAGCTCATGGTGCTGGAGGCACCGTTGCCGTTCGATGGCGCGCAACGCATCGCGGGCGTGGTGCCCGGCGGGCGCATGCTACTGCGCGCCGATGGCGAACAGCAGGTCAAGGCCGTGCTCGAATTGATTGACGTCATCGAGGCAATGGGCATCGATCCGGCCGCAGTTGCCGTGACCTACTGGCGCACGGCTGGTAACCGGCTGGCAGCCCGCCAGCCGCCACCGGACTACACCACCGAGCGGCATGCAGCGCATCTTGCGCGGGGAGCGTTGAAATGAGGCGGCGCGTGCTCTTCACCTGCATGGGCATCGGCCTGGCTGCGCTGTGCGCGCCAGCCGTCATGCCGATGTCGGCGCATGAATGCATGTTCGTGGTCTACAACCCGACGGACAGCGTGCCGCGCGGCTGGTATCGGGTCAGCAGCATCGACAACGCAGGCTCGCTGCACGTCGGCAGCATCGTGCTGGCTCGGCTTCCCGTCGACGCGGCCTCGTTCGCGGGACAGCGCGGCTACATTCCCAACGGCGTGCCAATCCTCAAACGTGTCGGCGCTGTCGCGCGGCAATCGGTGTGCGTTCGCGGACAGACTGTGCACATAGACGGCGCCGTAGTGGCGACCGCGCGAACGCATGACGGCGCGCGCCGGCCGCTACAAGCCTGGCCGCAATGCCGACCCCTTGTCGCAGGTGAGCTATTCCTGCTCAGCGACACGAATCCCGCGTCCTTCGACAGCCGCTACTTTGGTCCTATCGCCAAGTCCGCCGTCCTGGGCATCGCGTGGCCACTGTGGACCTGGAGCGCGCCATGAGCTTGGCTCTCTCGCGTCATCGAACATGCCGCCGAAGTGGAGCCGGGCATGCGCATGCGCTGCACTCCGTCGTGCAGAGAGCCCGCCGCCAGCGTGCAGCGCGCGCAGCACCGCCCCTGCCTCTCGGGCAGCGGTGCGCACCCCGTGGGCGGCTGGCGGCAAGTCGGAGCCGGGAGCGGAAGCGGAAGGCGGAGACGGAGGGCCAGATAAAGGGGGTGGCACGGCGCGCCCCTCCAAGCCAGTCTGCACGTGGGTTTGCGGCGGCACCGCAAGGGGTCTTGCGCGTGCCGCGCAGAGGCTGGAATCCGCATCGCAGCTGCATCTGCCGCGTGCCGTTTCCGATGCGCTGCGCCACTGCGCGCTGGAGCCTTCGTGGGCGGCAATGACGAGGACCGTTTTCGCGTCAAACCCGCGGCGCCGAAGTCGCGTGGCGGGCCGCGCTCGCAGCGCTTCGTTTCGCAGGTTCTCAAGCAGGTGTCGAAGACCGGAGTGAAGCCCTCCGGCAAGCGGCTTGGCAGACCCGCCAACACCTTCGGACGCGGCCGCGTTGCGGCCTCCATGGCCGGCCAGCGCCTGGGGCCGAACGCGCGGCGTGTGGTCATCAAGTCCCGCTTCGTCGTGCTACGGCGCGCCAGCCCAAACTCAGTGGCCGTGCACCTGCGCTACATCGAGCGCGACGGCGTCACGCGCGATGGGCAGAAGGGCCAGGCCTACGGTGCCGACACCGATGCGGCCGACCTCAAGACCTTCCAGGAACGTGGGCAGAACGACCGCCACCAGTTCCGCTTCATCGTCTCGGCCGAGGACGGCCTGGAGCTGGAAGATCTGAAGGGTTTCACCCGCCAACTGATGCGCCGCATGGAGATCGACCTGGAGACGCGACTGGACTGGGTGGCCGTGGACCATTGGGACACAGACAATCCGCACACGCACATCGTGCTGAATGGCCATGCGGGTGGGCCTGCCAGCGGAAGGGAAGATCTCGTGATCGCCCCCGACTACATGGCCCACGGCATGCGCCAGCGCGCCAGCGAGATCGCCACCGAATGGCTGGGACCGCGCACCGAAGCGGAGATTCGTCAGAGCCTGCTGCGGGAGGTCGACCAGCAGCGGCTTACCAGCTTGGACCGGGCGCTGATCCGGCAAGCTGGCGCCGATGGCATCGACCTGACGGGCAACCCGCAAGACCGGCAGCGTCAGAACGCGCTGCGGGCACGGCTGCAGCACCTCGAAGGCATGGGCCTGGCCGAGAGGATGGATGCGAACCGCTGGAAGCTCCAGCCCGGAATGGCGGCCACACTGGACAACATGGGCCAGCGCGAAGACGCCCTTGAAACCGTGCGCCGTGCGCTCAAGGGTCTGAGGCGGGAATGCGTGGTCGATGAGCGGCAGACTGCCCCCGTCATCGGCCGGATCGCGGGTAAGGGGCTGGCCGACGAACTGCACGACCGCGGCTACCTGGTGGTCGATGGCATCGACGGACGGGCTCACTATCTGAAGCTGCCAGCCGGTACCGACCTCGCAGAACTGCCCATGCACGGCATCGTGGATGCGAGGCCGCCAGGCCAGGAGAAGCCGGTGGACCGCAACATCGCGAACGTCGCGCGGGACGGTTTCTACAAGATCGCCGATCACGTAGCGCAACTGAAGCAGGACAACGACCGCGACCCGCAATCCACTGCCGATGTGCACGTGCGCCGACTCGAAGCGCTGCGCCGCGCCGGCATCGTGGAGCGCATCACCAATGGCGTCTGGAAGGTGCCGCCGGACCTGCTGCAGAAGGCCAGGCAGCATGATGTCCAGAAGGCCCCCGGACTCGCGATCGAGTTGCGATCGCATCTGTCCATCGATCAGCAGGTGCGCGCCATCGGCGCCACTTGGCTGGACAAGCAGTTAGTGGGCGACGGTTCGGCCTTGGCTGGCCAAGGCTTTGGGGCGCAAGTGCGCGATGCAATGTGCGACCGTGTCGATTTTTTGGTCGAAAGAGGTTTGGCCGAGCAGCGCCGCCAGCGAGTTGTGCTCGCACGCAATCTGCTGACAACCCTGCGCGACATGGAACTGACTACAGCCGGAAAGGCCATCCAGGAGCAGACCGGGCAGACCTACCGCCCGGTACAGGACGGTCAGCACACCAGCGGTGTCTACCGCCGGAGCATCCAACTCGTCAGCGGTCGCTTCGCCATGCTTGATGACGGCATGGGATTCAGCCTCGTCCCCTGGCGGCCAGTAATCGAGCAAAGACTCGGGCAGCAGATTTCGGTCGCTATCCGCGGCCAAGCGGTCACGTGGCAGCTTGGGCGCCAACGCGGCATCGGTGTCTGACGGCGGCGGCCCCGGTTTTCCTAGCTGGCTGCCCATAGATTCGGTGCTCACGGCATTAGCGCCCTAATAATGTGAACTAAACTATCGGTTCTGCGCAAAGCTGGATCAGCAGCCGTGGACCGCTGACGCGGTACTGTGACCGGCGGATGACCCGATTGCGCCAGCTAATAACAATCATCAAGGAGTGAAAAAAATGATCCGTCTCGAACCCGCTGTCACGCACCCTGTCTCCTCCTATTGCCCTTGCCACCCGCTTCCCCGTGCACTGCCCAACAGTTGCTCGGCGAGGCGAGAATGATTGAACTGCGACACCTGCGCTATTTCATCGCCGTCGCCGAGGACCTCAATTTTCGCCGTGCCGCTGAGCGCGTGCATATCGACCAAACGCCGCTCTCGCGCACCGTTCGCGATCTGGAAGACCAGTTGGGCGTGCAGCTGTTCGTGCGCGCCCCCCGCAAGCTGCACCTGACGCCGGCCGGCCTGCGTCTGCTTCAAGACGCACGCAAGATTTTCATCCGCATCGAACGCACTTATCGTGCCGTGCGTGAAACCGATGCGCGCTTTCGGGCGCCGCTGCGAATTGGCGTTGCCGACGGAATCGCCCAGCCCAAACTATCTGAGTGCATGGTCCGTTGGCGCGAGGTCGCTCCGGAGATCCCGCTGGAACTAACTGAGATGCGCGCTTCGGAGTTGGCGGATGCACTGCAGCGTGAGGAGCTCGACGCGGGCTTCTCGTTTGGCCTGCCTGATGATGAGGCCCTTGCGCAGCAACCTGCGTGGAGCTACCCGGTGATGGCGCTGCTGCCTATAGGGCACGAGCTCGCAGGGCAGTCCGTGCTACCCATTGCCGACGTGCTGGCCTTTCCGTTGCTGTCATGCCATGCGGAGCGACAGCCTGGCCTTTTGCGACAGATGCAGGTCATCGTCCACCGATACACATCAACGCCGACGTTGTCCGGTGAAGCCTGTACGCTCGCCGGCTACGTCACGCGCATTGCTGCGCACATGGGAGTGGGCCTGGCGGATGCTGGCCACGTCAAGGCCCTCCGCCGCAATGACGTCGTGGTTGTTCCGCTGCAGGAGGACGAGCGCATCACCACGTTTGTTCTGCACAAGCACCAGCGCTTCGGCTTGCGCCCCGCTCTGCAACGTTTCGTTGCGCATGCGAAAGATTTGAAGTAATCGTTACGTGTGTCGCGCCCCGCAAATTGTGGCGCGGCGTGATCGGCTTTGGACACACCGCGCACAGCTCGCGATGCTGATGGTCCGCCGATGAGTCTGCGCGCATGAAGCCTGCATCCATCTGGTCCGAAGCCACGATTTCCGCCGACGTACTCCTCACCACGCTCCATCACGCCCAGGTGGGTGGGCGTTGGGGCGACTCGGATCCAGACTCAGGCATGCGGTGCCGTTGCGGCACGCGCGCACTGGAATCAAGACGCGAAGGAGAAGTGGTGTATGCCGACCCGGGGTGCGACAGGGATTTTGTTTGGACAAATTGTTGTAGTGCTGGGTGTGACCCTCGGCGGTGTCTGGGCGGGTACGCAGTGGACGGCGCATGCGCTTGGCCATCAAGCCCGGCTCGGACAACCTTGGTTCGCCATTTCTGGCATGCCGGTCTATGAGCCGTGGAAGCTCTTCGAGTGGTGGTACTTCTTCGATGCCTACGCACCAAAAGTATTTGAACGCGGCGGAATCATCGCCGCGTCGAGTGGAATGCTGGCCACCGGTGCGGCCATCGGCATGGCCGTCTGGCGTTCACGGTTGGCCAAGCAGGTCACGACCTACGGTTCCGCTCGATGGGCCGAGCGAGAGGAGATCGCCGAAGCTGGCCTGACCCAGCCTGCCGGCGTGTTCCTTGGCAAGACAGCGCACAAGAACGCCGACTACCTGCGCCACGAAGGTCCGGAGCACGTGATGGCCTTTGCCCCGACGCGCTCCGGCAAGGGCGTGGGCCTGGTGATACCGACGCTGCTGTCCTGGTCGGGCTCGGTTGTCATTCACGACATCAAGGGCGAGAACTGGAACCTCACCGCAGGCTGGCGCTCGCGCTTCTCTCATTGCCTGCTGTTCAACCCGACCGACATGAAGTCGGCCGCATACAACCCATTGCTCGAAGTGCGGCGCGGCATGCACGAGGTGCGCGACGTGCAGAACATCGCCGACATCCTGGTCGATCCCGAAGGTGCGCTTGAGCGGCGCAACCACTGGGAGAAGACCAGCCATGCCCTGCTGGTGGGTGCGATCCTGCACGTGCTCTATGCCGGCGAAGACAAGACGCTGCGCGGCGTTGCCAACTTCCTGTCTGATCCGGCGTGCCCGTTCGAGGTGACGCTGCACCGGATGATGACCACCGGGCATCTCGGCGAAGAGGTCCATCCCGTCGTCGCTTCGGCCGCGCGCGAAGTTCTCAACAAGAGCGACAACGAACGCTCGGGTGTGTTGTCCACCGCGATGAGCTTCCTGGGCCTGTACCGCGACCCCACGGTGGCCGAAGTCACCTCGCGCTGCGACTGGCGAATCGCCGACCTGATTTCGGCCGCGCACCCGGTCTCGCTCTATTTGGTCGTGCCACCGTCGGACATCAGCCGCACCAAGCCGTTGATTCGCTTGATCCTCAACCAGGTGGGCCGGCGCCTGACCGAATCACTCGACGGCTCGGACGGCATCGCCCGCAAGCACAAGCTGCTGCTGATGCTCGACGAGTTCCCGGCGCTGGGCCGGCTGGACTTCTTCGAGAGCGCCCTGGCCTTCATGGCGGGGTACGGTCTGCGCGCTTTCCTGATCGCACAGTCGCTCAACCAGATCGACAAGGCCTACGGCCAGAACCATTCGATCCTGGACAACTGCCACGTGCGCATTGCATTCGCGACAAACGATGAGCGCACGGCCAAGCGCATCTCCGAGGCGCTGGGGACGGCCACGGAGCTGCGCGCGCAGCGCAACTACGCGGGCCACCGGCTCGCGCCTTGGCTCGGGCATCTGATGGTCTCGCGCCAGGAAACCGCCCGGCCGCTGCTGACACCGGGCGAAGTGATGCAACTGCCGCCGGACGATGCTGTGGTGATGGTCTCGGGCCATCCGCCCATCAAGGCGAAGAAGCTGCGCTACTACCAGGACCGGAACTTCACAACGCGCGTCCTGCCCGCACCCGCGCTGGCTGCGGGCGTCTACGCGGACCGACCTGCGGCACGGCCTGACGCCTGGAGCGGACTGTCACCGCTAGCAGCGCGGATGCCTTCATCAGCCGGTGATGCAAGCGGCCTTGCCGACGAGGGTGGTCACCAGCTCAAGCCCGAGCTGGATGTCGCCGCCGATGTACCGTTGCCACAAGACGCCGGCGGTCTGTCGGTGCTCGACGACGAAGACGACGCACCGCTGCGGCCGCAGGACGTTGACCGGCAGCTGATGCGCACTGCGCGTCTGGCCGCACTGGACCCTGATGACGGGATCGCGCTATGACCCGTGCTCGGCTGAACATCTTCATAGAGCCGGAGCATGCGAAGCGGCTGGACCAGGTTGCGGCGCACAAGGGTGTGTCGAAATCGGCCGTGATCGCAGCGGCGCTGGCCTCGTTCCTCTCACCGGACGGCGAGGACCAGCGCGAGGCGGCTATCGCAAAGCGCCTGGACCGGCTCTCGCGCCAGTTCGACCGGCTAGAGCGCGACCAGAACGTGCTGATCGAAACCACGGCCCTCTACATCCGCTACTTCCTGACCGTCTCGCTGCCGGTGCCCGAGAGTCAGCAGGAGGCGGCGCGCGCACAGGGCCGCGTCCGCTATTCGCAGTTCATCGAACAGCTCGCGCGCCACATCCAGCGCGGGCGCAGCCTGGTGCGCGAAGTCCATGAAGACATCGGACCTGCCGAGGGTGACCCGATGCAGCCGGACGCTCAGGCGGGTCCAGGCACCCAATCCCATGAGGTGCATCGTGAATCTGCCTGAGCCGAATGCCATGGATGCCTCGTTGGAGCGGCGCATTCGTATGCTGCGCACGGCCATGGGGCCGGAGATCGCGGCCGCTCTCGAAGACCCGGAAGTCGTTGAAGTGCTGCTGAACCCGGACGGCTCGCTTTGGGTGGACCGGCTGGGCACGGGCCGCGAGGCAACCGGCGCGGCCCTGCCGCCCGCCGTGGCCGAGCGAATCATCCGGCTGGTGGCTGCGCACGTGCGCACCGAGGTGCATGCGGGCGTACCGATCCTGTCGGCCGAGCTGCCCGAGACTGGCGAACGCTTCCTTGGGGTGTTGCCGCCTGTCGTGCGTGCTCCGTCTTTCGCAATCCGCAAGCGGGCTCTGCGAATCATGACGCTGGCGCATTACGTGGCAGATGGTGTGATGACCGAGGACCAGGCGGCGTTCCTGCGACGTGCGGTACGCGAGCGCCTGAACATCGTCATTGCCGGCGGCACCAGCACCGGCAAAACGACGCTGGCCAATGCCTTGCTCGATGAGATTGCGGAGACGCGCGACCGCGTGCTGATCCTCGAAGACACGGTGGAGCTCCAGTGCCGCTCCGACGACCACGTGGGCATGCGGACCGAGCCGGGTGTGAGCACCATGGCCGACCTGGTGCGCGCCACCTTGCGGCTACGACCCGACCGCATCGTCGTCGGAGAGGTGCGCGGCTCCGAAGCACTCGATTTGCTGAAAGCCTGGGGAACCGGGCACCCGGGCGGCATTGCGACCGTACATGCCGGCTCGGCACGCGGTGCACTCACGCGGCTGGAGCAGCTGGTGCAGGAGGTGAGTGTGACAGTGCCCCGCGCCCTGATCGCCGAGGCAGTCAACGTCATCGTCTTCATCTCCGGCCGCGGCCGGGCGCGCCGCGTGCGCGAGATCGCGCGCGTCATCGGCCACGACAGCCATGGCTATCAGCTCGATACCGAGCTGTCTTCCTTCCCGTCTCTTCTTCCGTCCAACCCTTCATCCACAGGAGATCCTTCATGACTACTTCACGCATTCCCGTAAAAAAGCTTCTGCACACTGCTGCGACAGCTGCACTGCTGCTGGCCGTGGCGCTGCCCGCGCACGCCGCCGGCTCGAACATGCCCTGGGAGGCACCGTTGCAATCGGTGCTCGAATCCATCCAGGGGCCGGTCGCAAAAGTCATCGCGGTGATCGTCATCATCGCCACGGGCTTGGCGCTGGCCTTTGGCGACACCAGCGGCGGCTTCCGCAAGCTGATCCAGATCGTGTTCGGATTGTCGATTGCCTTCGCGGCGTCCAGCTTCTTCCTGACCTTCTTCAGCTTCACCGGCGGGGTGGTGCTGGCATGAACACCGCTGCCGTAAGCCTGGCTGGCTTCGAGGTGCCCCTGCACCGGTCGCTGACCGAACCGATCCTTCTCGGCGGTGCGCCGCGCACCGTCGCGATCGCCAACGGCACGTTGGCCGCCGCCGTAGGTTTGGGCCTGCAGCTCTGGGTGCCGGGTCTCGTGCTATGGATCGTCGGGCACTCGCTGGCCGTTTGGGGTGCGCGCCAGGACCCGCAATTCATGCAGGTCTTTTCCCGGCACATCAAGCAGCGGCAGTTGCTGGACGTGTGAGGTCACGATGTTAAACCTCACCGAATACCGCAAGCGCCCCGCATTACTGGCCGACTGGCTGCCTTGGGCCGGGCTGGTCGCGTCAGGTGTCGTGCTTAACAAGGATGGCTCATTCCAGCGCGCAGCGCGGTTCCGCGGGCCGGACTTGGACAGCGCGACGCAGGGCGAACTCGTGGCCACGTCGGCGCGCCTCAATAACGCGCTGCGACGGCTGGGCTCGGGCTGGGCCCTGTTCGTTGACGCCGAGCGGCGCGAAGCGGCTGACTACCCGGAATCGGTTTTCCCGGAGCCGCTGTCCTGGCTGATCGACGAAGAGCGCCGCGCCGCCTTCGCGGAGGACGCCAGCCACTTCGAAAGCAGCTACCACCTGACGCTGCTCTACCTGCCGCCTGAAGAATCGACGGCCCGCGCCGCCCGGATGCTTTATGAGAACCACCGGTCCGAAGGCGTGGATTGGCGTGAGCGGCTCGAAGCCTTCGTGTCGGAGACCGAACGCTTCTTCGGTCTGCTCGACGGCGTAATGCCGGAGATCTCGTGGCTGGACGACGCGCAGACCTTGACCTACCTGCACGGCTGCGTATCCACGCGCCGGCATACGGTGGCCGTGCCCGAGGTCGCCATGCACCTGGATGCGCTGCTGGCCGATCAACCGTTGGTGGGCGGTCTTGCACCGATGCTTGGGAATCAGCACCTGCGGGTGCTGTCGGTGCGCGGGTTTCCGGCCTCAACCTGGCCAGGGCTGCTGGACGACCTGAACCGCCTGGGCTTCGCCTACCGTTGGAGCACGCGCTTCCTCTGCCTCGACAAGACCGAATCCGAGCAGGAACTGCGCCGCCTGCGCCGCCAGTGGTTCGCCAAGCGCAAGAACATCGTCGCGCTGCTCCGTGAGACCATTTTCCAGCAGGAGAGCCCGCTGGTGGACTCCGATGCCTCGAACAAGGCATCGGACGCCGACGCGGCGCTGCAGGAGCTGGGCAGCGACCAGGTGGCCTTCGGCTACGTTACGACCACGGTGAACGTACTCGACGCCGACGCCACGGCGGCCGACGAAAAGCTGCGCGCAGTGGAGCGAGCCATCCAGGG
>JAZKFD010000038.1:0-33226 GCA_040386635.1 Pseudomonadota bacterium | reverse complement strand
ACCCGCCCAGAGTCTCACTTGGCACCCCCGCTGGCCTTGGACACGTACAGCGCCAGCGCCGCAATCTCTGCGTCGGTGAGCTTGTCCTTGTACGAAGGCATCTGGCCCAGCCCGTTGCGCAACGCCTTCGCGACCCGCGCAGCGTCGGGCTTCAACTCGTCGAGCACCGGGCCGACGGCGCCCTCGGCACCCGCGGCTTGCAGGGTGTGGCACACGGCGCACGACGGGACGACGCCTTGCAGGAACAGCTTCTTCCCTAGCGCGAGTTGCGCGCTGTCGTCGGCCGCCAGCGCGGGTAGAACGGGCAGCGCCAGGCCGGCGACGAGCACCGACGCGACCCTCATTGCATGCAACATGAAGCACTGCTGGATGGTGCTGCGCATGATCAGGCCACCGTCACTTTCACGGCGTGGTCGGCCCAGCTCGTGTTGTTGTAGCCGCCGGCGTTTTCCATCCGCTGTTCGGGCTGCACGTTGCCTGCCGTGTCGGTGGCGCGGCTGGCCAGCGTGTGGCTGCCGGCCGGCAGCCTGGCCGGCAGCACGAACTGGCGCCAGGCATAGCGGCCGAGGTCGGGCCCGGTGAGCCGCGCGTCGCTCCAGGTCTTGCCGCCGTCCAGCGACACCTCGACGCGCTTGATGCCGTTCAGCCCGCCGAAGGCCACGCCCTGCACCTGCACCAGGCCGGCCCTCACGCCAGCTGCGTCGGGTGCGGGCGAGTTGATCCACGACTTGACTGTCATCTCTTGCACCGACGGCTGGCTCGGGTCGCCCTTGCCACCCGGCGGCGAGATGCGGTACCCGTGCGACATGATCTTCGCGTCCGTCTCCTTGGCCGTGAAGGCCAGGCGCTTGATGTACTTGATGTTGTTCACGCCGGTGTAGCCGGGCACGATCAGGCGCAGCGGGCCGCCGTGGGCCAGCGAGATCGGCACGCCGTTCATTTCCCAGGCCAGCAGCGCATCGGCCATGGCCGCGGCCGGCACCGAGCGCTCGACGATGATGCTCAAGGGGTCCAGGCCGTCGGGCAGCTTCTCGCCGCCAGTGCCGGTGAGGAAGCCCGCGCCCGGCACCACGCCGCCCAGCGCCTCGGCCACCACCCGCACCGGCACGCCGGTCCACATCACGCAGCCGGCCGCGCCCACCTGCCAGGGCGTGCCGCTAGGCTTGCTGGGAAAGTAGCCGCGGCCATTGCCCGAGCACTGCAGCACCATCGCGGTGGTCTCCACGCCCATCGTCTTCAGCTCGCGCAGCGTCAGCTTGCGCGGGGCCTTCACGCCTTCGATGGCCACTTCCCACGCGTCGCGGTCGGCCACGATGGACGCGTCGGGCGCCGGCAGGTTGTTGCGGATGTAGAGCTGCTCGGCCGGCGTGATGACGCCGCTGCCGAAGGCCGCGCGCTTGGTCTCGATGGTGGTGCTGCTGTGCACGATGACGCTGGCCGGGTCTTTCCAGTTCACGTAGGCGGGCAGCGGCTTCGGTGCGGCCGTGGCGGCTGTCGCGACCGGGGTTTCGCCCGCAGCGGCGGCGCCGCGCGCGAAGGTCGCCAGCCCGGCAGCGGCCAGGGCGCTGGCGCTGCCGGCCAGCATCTGGCGCCGCGGCAGGGAGTTCAGGGTCTCTTTCATCGTGTCTCCTTGGGGGTCGGTGTGGGTGTGTCGCTGGTGATGCCGAACTGGTTCTGCGCCACGGTCAGGGCTCGTTTTTTTTGCGCCACCAGCACCAGCGGCTTGCCATCGCGCGAGGTAATGACTCTCCAGTGCACATCGCCCCACCAGCCACCGCCCTCTTTCAGCGCCACGGCCTTGTCGAAGGCGAACACGGTGACCATCCCGCCCTTCTCGAAGAAGGTGGTGAGGTGATAGACGAGGTGGCCGTCGATGTCGCAGGGCCTCATCAATTGCGGGAAGCCCGGCACCACTTGTTTGTCGCCCAGCCCCAGGTGCTGCAGCAGCGGCGCAGGGTCCATCAAAGTGCCGCGCAGCGTGCGTTCGAAGTATTCGTGCTCGATCGCACCCCGCACCAGCTCGGGCGGGCGCATCGCCAGCACGGCGCCGCTGCCGCTGCCGACCAGCAGCAGGCCCAGCATGGCGCGCTGGAAGCTGCGCCGCGCCAGCAGCGGCTGCGCCTTGCGGTACAGATGCGGCGGGGCGTCGGTGGCTTCGAAGGCCAGCGCCAGCTCGGCGCGGGCGCGCAGGTCGAAGGCGCTGTCCTCGGGTTCGGTGGTGGGGGTTCGGAGCTTCATGTGTGGGTCTTTCGCAGCGCCGTCACGCGGGCGCCTGCCGGCGCCTGCACGTGCGCGCCCATGGCGAGCTTGAGCGCGTCGCGCGCGCGGGCCAGGCGCGACAGCACAGTGCCCGGCGCGATCTCCAACGCATCGGCCATCTGCGCGGTGGGCATGTCGTCGAAATAGAACAGCACCAGCACTTCGCGGTGCATCGGCGCCAGACGCGCCAGCGCCTTGACGACGTCAAGCTTGTCGTCCAGTCCGGCGTCGGGCGCGGCTTGCTCGGGCAGCCCTTCTTCGTCAAGCGACTGCATGCCCGGCGTAACCTGACGGAAGGCGGCGCGGCGCATGATCTGGAACAGCCAGGCCCGCGCCAGCGTTGCATCGCGCAACTGCTCGCGGTGTTTCCAAGCGTTGGCAAAGCAGTCCTGCACCACGTCTTCGGCCATCGTGCGCGAGCCCGTCAGCGCCCACGCACTGCGCAGCAGGAAGCGGTAGTGCTCACGCACCCATTGGTTGTAGCGGGACTCGGCCGACTGGAGGAGCATGATGATCAAGAGCGCCGGGGGTGCCGGCTCATTCCATGACGATCATCGGTAGTTACCCGTGGCGCGGGCCGTCAGGGGCCGCGCGTGCCGCCAAGCGACGGGAATTCGGCCGCGGCACCCGCGCTGCGCCCTTGCCGCAAGGCCGCCAGCCGCCGCGTCATGCTCTCAATCTCGATGGTTTGCCCGGCAATGATTTCCTCCGCCAGTTGCCGCGTGGCCGGGTCGCGGCCATGCTGCAGCACCAGCCGCGCCATATCGACGGCGCCGGCGTGGTGCGGAATCATCATCGCCAGGAAGTCGATGTCGGCATGGCCCACGTGGCCTGTGCCGTGCATGTCTTGCATCATCCGCGTCATCGATTCGTCCATCTCGCGCTGGAAGGCGCTGGCGCCGGCTGCGTTCATGCGGTCTGCCCTTTCGCACCCACGCGCACGTAGACGAGGTTGATGCTCTTCTTGTTGCGCAACGCGCCCGAAGGCAGCGTCAGATTGCCCAGCGGAATCTGCGCAATGAAGGCCGGACGCAGCGGGTCGCTGACGTCGAAGGCGCTGCACACCGTCTGGCCGGCGTGGGGCGTGCCGGGCAGCTCGTCCTGCTCGTGCGCCACGTACAGCAGGGTGTTCTCGGGGTTGGTCCACAGCCCGTGCGACTCGCGCCCGTGGCTGAAGAAGCTGCCCACTACCTTGCGCTGCCCGGCGGGCGCACTGCGGTCGATGATGGCGATGGGGCTGGACGCCACGCCGCCGGGGCCGCCGTCGTCGATGCGCGCCAGGCTGGCGTAGACCACGCTGCCGCGCGCATTGCTGACGAACTCGACGTGGTTGGGCCGCGCGCCCATGCCCAGCGGCACGCTGTCGATGAGGTCGAAGCCGCCCCGCGTCGAGCGACACGACAGCGCATCGGCCAGCTTGTGCGAGAACCACACTTCGGCGCCGTCGGGCGTGGTCTTCATGAAGGGCGTGAAGCCGGGCCTGTCCTGCGCGCTGATGTCCAGGGTCGTCACGCGCTGCGGCCGGCTGTGGCCGTCGGCGCCCGGGTTGACGCGGAACACGTCGACCTGCGACACCTTCTGGCTGGCCACGAAGGCGAGTGTTCCCTCGCGGTTGAACCAGACCTGCGCCGGGCCGTTGATCGTCGGCAGAAACTGGCGGATGGCGGTCGAGCCCGGGCTGTCGGCGCCCTTCAACTGACGAACCGCCTGGTCCACGCCGAGGATGGCGATGCGGTCTTCACCGCGCAGCGTGACCCACAGTTCACGGCCATTGCGCGTGAAGGTGGGCTCGTGCGGTTCGCGGCCCAGCAGCAGGCCGCTGCTCAGGCGTTCGGGGTTGGTGGTGGGGCCGGCAGCCGGGTTCGGCGTGTTGCCGATGACGCGGCGCTGTTCGGTATCGATGAGATAGATGTTGCTCGAGCCACGCCCACTGGTGGCCAGCAGCCGGCCGTCGGGCGACGGCACCGCGCCGTGGGCGTCGATGCAGCCGTGGTACAGCGGCTTGTGGATCATCGCCGCGTGCGTGGGCGCCACGCCGGCGGTGACGTAGCGGAACGGCGGCCGCGGGTCTTCGTCGAAGCTGGTCAGGTTGATCGTGCTCTCGACGGTGTTGGTCTTGGGATCGATGACGACGAGCGTGTTGGAGTCTTCGTTGGTGATGAAGACGCGGTCGCGCGGGTCGATGCCGGGGCCAGGCGCGGTCGTGCTGGTGCTTGTGCTGGCGGCCGGTGCCTGGGCTTGTGCTGCGGGCAGCGCGCTGGCTGCCGCGGCGGCCAGTGAGAATTTGAGGATGTCGCGGCGTTGGGTGGTCATGGGTGCTTTCGTAGTCGGGATGGAGTGATCGGTGGGGTCGCGGGCCAGGCTGTCGGAATCGACCGAGGATGTCTGTGCGCCGGCAGCCCAGCGCTTGGTTCAGATCAAGAGCGCAGCGCGGGCCGTTTCATTCCCTGGTGCGTGCCGACAGCGCGTCGCGCCGACGCCGCCCGAGCCTTCAGCGCGGGGCGCCCAGTTGCCGATAGACCTCGGCGGACACTTGCGCCAGCACGCTGCGGTCGGCGTCTGATGAGAGCGCGTAGCCGAACGTCCCGTCGATCCAGTAGAAGACATTGACCGCGCCTTCCCGCGCGAAGCGAAAGGCCGTGTCGGTGTTCTTCGCCTCCGCCTGCGGTGCCTTGTCGGGCCCTGCAGCACTGCGGAGGTCGGCAACATCGTTGGACACGTACAACGTCAGCTTGCTGCCGAGCTCGTTGCGGTACATGAACTGCGCCACCGGCCCCTGGCCGCCCGGCAACAGGCGGCCGCCTTCCAGCGTGTAGCCATTGGCCTGCAGGTGCGGCGGCTTCATCGGCGCGCCCATGCGCTTGGACAGCCATGCCACGAGCTGGTCTTCGTGCGCCGCGTCCACCTCGACCGGGCGGCGCGTGTCGGGGCTGTACACCGCGTGGGCCACCGCCGCGCGCTGCGCGAAGCCGCCCGCTGATACCAGCGTCAGGCCGCGCTCGGCCGGTGCCGCAGCGGCCATGCGGCCGGCGTCGTCGCCCGCCGCCGGCAAGCCGCCCCGCAAGCCCCAGCCTGTCGCGCCGCTGATGACGGCAATGGCGAGCCCGGCGGCGAGGCGCTGCAAATACCAGGGCGTCTGCGGCATGGCGCGCGGGCGCGCCGACTTCAGCAGGCGCTGCGGCGGCTGTTCATCGAGCACAAGGTCGAACAAGGCGTGCAGTTCGCGCTTTTGCGCCCGGTAGGCCTCCAGGCGCTGCGCGTCGTCGGGGCGTGCGGCCAGGTAAGCGGCGATCTCGACCTGGCGCTCAACGGGCAGGCGGCCATCGACGAAGGCATGCAGGTCGGCCTCAGTGACCGTGGGGGTGGGCGGTTGCGGACGGTCGGTGTTCATGGGGTGCTTTCCAATGCATTCATTTGACGACCTTCAGCCGCGCCGGTTCGGCGCGGCCTTCCCTGCCTTCCATCAGGCTGCGCAGGCGCTCACGGCCACGCGACAGGCGCGACATCACGGTGCCGATGGGGATGCCCAGGGCCTGCGCCACATCGGCATAGGCCATGTCTTCCAGCGCCACCAGCAGGAGCACTTGCTTCTGCTCGGCGGGCATCAGGTCCAGCGCGGCCTGCAGATCCATCACCGCCAGGCGGTCACCTTGCGTCGGCGCCACCGGCACTTCAGGCGTGTCGTCGTCCATGGTCACGGTATGAAGCCTGGGCCGGCGCACGCCATCGACGTGCAGGTTGTGCATGATGCTGAAGAGCCAGGCGCGCATGTCGGCCACGCCGCCCCACAGGCCCGACTTGGCCCAGGCCCGCTCCAGCGTGTCCTGCACCAGGTCGTCGGCGTCGTCACGGTTGTTCACCAGCGCGCGCGAATAGCGGCGCAGGCGCGGTACCCAGCTCAGCAGGCTTGCGTCGTCTTGCATCGGCGGGTCGTGGCCTGTGGGACTGGGTGTGGGTCGCCAATGGATGTCATTCCTTGATGATGTGCCAGACGTCCTTGAAGTTGTCACCGCCACGGTCGCCGGGCTTCTGGTCGGCCTGGTAGGTGTAGACCGGCTTGCCCTTGTAGGCCCACTGACGCGCGCCGTCGTCGCGCGTGACGATCGTGTGCGCACCGGCGGGCTGGTCGGTTGCGCCGGCCATGGCTGGCGGCCACAGCGCGGCGCAGCCGCCGTTGCAGGTGCTCTTGCCGCTGCCGGCCACGTCCTTGTCGAAGGTGTAGAGCGTCATGCCCTTGGCGTCGACCAGCGCGCCGTTGACGAGCTTGGCCGGGGCCTCTGCGGCCATGGCGCTGGAGAGCGGCGCGGCGAAGGAAGCCGCGGCGATCGACAGCGCGGCCAGGTTGAGAAGGTGCTTCATGGTGATGCCCGGTGAGTTGAGGGTCGTGGGGCCGCGCTGCGTGCCGATCAGTAGGCCGCAGCCACCGCCAGCTTGGGGTCGATCTGCCAGGTTTCGCTGACGATCTTGCCTTCACGGAAGGTCAGCACGTAGCGCACCTTGATGGGCATCTTGCCTTCGAAGACGACGTTGGCCGAGACGGTGGCGCCCTTGGGGTTGGCCGACTCTTCGATCGAGCCGATGTTCAGTTTCAGCGGGCCGACGGCCTTGCCGAACTTCTCCCAGGTGCCGCGGATGGCATCCGTGGTGGCGTAGGTGCCGTCGAGCGGGCCACCGACCCAGTTCAGCTGCGCCTGATCGGCATAGGCACGCATCACGATCTGGGTGTCGCCCGAGGCGATGGCCTGGAAGTGCGTGCGGGCGTCGTCGCTGGGGGCGGCGAAGACGCTTCCGGCGGCGAGCGTCAGGGCGGTGGCGGCGAAAGCGAAAGTCTTGAACATGGTGGGCTCCGATGCAGGTTGGGTGAGTGCTGGATGAAGGGTCCGAGAGGTCCCGACACCAGGGCAGACGGCGCCGGCACGTGGTTTATTCCAGAGCACGCAAAGAGTTTTTCTGTCACGCCATCGGCAAGGCGCCGATTGCTGCGCGCCAGACTGTTGGTCGGACGGGGGAATACGGCGCGGTGCGCACGCGTCTCACCCCCTGCGCAAGCATCGGCGACCTACGCCTTGACCGGCTTGCGCTAACCCCGGGGCGCCCGCGGGTACTGTCAGCGGGCCCCACACGTCGTGGCGTCAGCGCCGATGCCTTGCGGCGCTCACAGGTCTTGCCAGGCGTTGGGCTGGTCTCACCATGGTCAGTACGGCCAAGTGTGTTGAAAGCGCGCCCGAGCGCGCAGCTTCTCGTCGAGGTAGCCGGCGAAGTCGCTGACCGTACCCAGCTCGCGGAGCACGATTGGCAAGTTGTGACTGTCGAAGACGTGGATCGGGTTCTGCCGATCAATCCAATAAGGATCGACCGCTTCCGCAGCAACCAAGCCATCGAGGGAGGGGTGCGCTCGAGTCCCGTGTAATCGCGATTCTTCTTCGGCATGTCCCGATGGCTTCACCGGGCTGGATCTCTACCCGGTCGTCAGCTAGAGAATGCCGCACGGCGAAGAGGCGCGCGGGTAGGCGTCACCAGCGCCATCGAACAGCTGCAGTTCCGCCGGTCGTTTCAGACGGATGGCGGCCTGCGGGCGCAGTGCCCGGAGTCGCGGGTCAGTCCGCCTGAAGGCGGAACCGCTTGGCGGAGAGCCTGAATCTCTGCAGCTTTTCGCTCTCGGGCCGGCGCGAGGGAGTCTCTTTTTCGATCAGACCGTCGCGCACGAGAAACCAGCAACCTTCCCGGACGCGCTGCCTGAAAAGCGACATGGGAGCTCCTTCGACCGTCACTCCCTCTCGCTTGAGAATCGCGACCGCGATCTCCTCGTAGGTCATCCAGCCTTTGTTAGCCCTGAGGACCGCCAGCACGCCCGGCCGTAGCTTCGCCCAGGGAACTGGCCCGTTTTTGGCGCGTGTCTTGCGCGGCTTGATGAGTGAGGGATCCCAATCCACTCCGAGGAGCGTCATCAAACTGGTGATGTACCTCATGTAAGTCTTGGCCTGGCTTGGCCACATGAGCGCCTCTTCGCCGTCAACAGCCTTCTGAACCTCCCCCTTGAGCCGTGCATAGAGGCGAATGAGGCTACGCGCAGTCTGGGTAGTTGCGACCGGCAGGAGCGGCTCTTTTGCGCTCACGAAGTTGCGCCTGAAGCGCTTCGGGCGCCATCGCCCCTCGGTGGCGGTTTGAGCCGCGTGACACCCTTGGCTGGGCGCCCACGCTTCTTGGGCACCAGGCCCTTGTCGATCTCCCTGACTACGCCGATCTGCTCAGGGTCCACCTTCTCCGAGTCAGCACGCTTCCTCCAGTAGTCGACGAACTTCGTCGGCCGGCCTGAGCGGAGCAGGCGCTTCAGAAGGTCGTCGAGCTGGTACACGTTGTTCATGCCCACCATCTCGCCTCGCCAGCACAGCTCCCATCCGTACTCGACGAGGTTTTGCAGGCTCATGCGGTGCCATGCTCCATGCACTGACGCGCGGATGCGTGAGAACAGCCCTTCTGCGAGGTTGGTGTGGTGCCCATCAGAGGTCATGAACTCCTCAGCGTGATTGACTTGGTGATGCTCTTCGAATTCACCCGAGAACACGTGATATGCGCCGTGCTGGTCCGTGACCAACACGCAGTCCTGTGAGCAGAAATCCTGTGCAATGGGCAAGATCTCGATCTGCGACTCCGTCTTGATTAGTGCGATCCGGTAGCGACGTCGCGCCTGCCCCTCTGCCTCCTGAACGAAGACGACCAGCGCGCACATATTCGGACTCACGGTCCCCTTCGCCTTAGCGTCCTCATCCAGGCCGGCGTTCTTTTGGTCTCGCTTCGCGCTGAGCGCAGCACCCGTGCCCACGTTCCCTGGGCGAACATACTTGATGAAGTACGCGGCGTCGGCCTGCACCTTCCCTTGAAGCTTTGGCTCGTCTGCCATCGTCTGCCGAATTGCCTCCCTGATCTTCAGGGTCATGACGTGAAGGGTCTGGTAATCGCGGCCGTGGAGAGCTGACAGTTCCCTCGAAGACATACCGTCTTTCGCCTCCACGAAGTGCAGCGCGATCGAGAGCACCTCCTTGGCGCTCATCTTCGAGCTGTGCAGACGAGTGCCCGAGAAGACGGTGAACTGCCGCTTGCACGCGCGGCACTTGAATCCGCTGATGCTGGGGCAGACGTAGTGCGCATCAACAGCGCCGCACTTCGGGCAGCACTGCTGTCCATCCCCGAGGTGGCCCCACCGGACCTGCTGGAGTCGGAGAAGCGCTTGCTCCTCCGAGTAGCTGTTGATCACTTTGAGGTCGATCTGCCGATAGCCGTTGCGAAGCAGGTAGTTCCTCTTTCGCTTGGGTTTCTTGCCGTCGCCTCCATCACGCGACGCGCGCACAACGCTGCCGCCGTCCACCGCGGTGGAGAGTGCTTGTGCGTCCGTCGTGTTGTTCATGACAGGGAGTGTTCCGGTTCAAAACAGCAGTCATCGTTCGGAGTGGAATTGAACAAATCCTTTTCGGTGTAGGACAGTTCGCCGGAACCTTTCAGCGTCTACGATCGCGACGCAAATCGTTTTTGATGTACTCATGCCCGCGAACAAACAATCGGTAGACGACTTCTACCGGTCCTATGTCCGTCGGCTTGTAAAGGACGCCAAGGCCGATGCAGGCATGACGTACAAGGAACTTGCCGCAGCGCTCCGTCTGAACGGCGTGCGCATAGGAACTCAGGTCCTCATCAACCGTATCAACCGTGGCGCGTTCAAGATCGCCTTCGTTTTCCAGGTCTTCGCAGTCCTGGGAATCAAAACCATCGACATCCCAGAGCCGCCAAAAAGCCTCAAGAGGTCGGCAACCAAGCGGTAAATACTTGGCGTTCGCATCCACAGCCCAACGCTGTCCACAGTAAATGGTGCGGAACGCGGGCGGGGATTTGCTGTTGTTTTATACAGTATTCGCCTGTCGGTCAAGCGTGTCGGAAGATTCCCGAGTCCTACCGTCAGTCAAGTGAGCTGAGCTCGGCTTTGGCGTCAAGCGAACTAAACCAAAAGTGCCGTCTCGACAGACTGCGGCCGTACGCGCACGATCATGGGGATGGAAGCCCTGTTCTGGACCACCGCCCTGATGCCCACCATCCTTGGGCTAGTGGCGCTCTGGGTTGAGCGTTCACGTCTCAATCAGCGACCTCTCTGATCCACTTGCCAGCTCAACAAATCTGCCTTTCACGGTCCGCCGGTCGGGCGCTTAGGTCCGTCCCAGTCCGACGCTGCTGGCGCCAAGCTCTCCCTTAGCGTTGCGCTGATGAGTTCCCACACAATACGGGAACTGCTGGAGATTGCTCAATGGCCATACGGGGACTCACACGCGACGACTTCGAGCGCGTATTGAACGAATACATCAGCCCGTCTTCGCCAATTGAGTCTTTCGAGCACCTGGTAGGAAGGCAGCGCCAGCTGGAGAAAATCGAAGAGGCAATCAACTCGCCTGGCCGCCACATCTTCATCTACGGCGATCGAGGGGCGGGCAAGACCTCGCTTGCACGCACGGCGGCTTACAAGCATCACCCGGCGCATGGCGAGCCCGTGTACACCGCCTGCGGGCGCGGCACGACGTTCGCGTCCATCGTGCGCGACATCGTGTCTCAACTCGATGGGCGCTCCGAGCTCCGCGTGGTCGACAAGACCTTGAAGGCCGGCGGCAAGGCATTCGGGCTCGAGGGGTCCTACTCGGAAACCGAGAAGCAGAAGAGCATAGACAGCCTGGATTTGAACGGCGCTGCTGCGGCCCTCAATGAAGCGGCCGTCCGGCGACAAGGCCGCAGCATCGTCGTGATCGACGAGTTCGAGAACTTGCCGACCGTTGAGGACAGGCACATGTTCGCCGAACTGATCAAACAGCTAAGTGACAGGCGGGTGCCGGTGTCGATCGTTTTTTGCGGCATTGGCAAGGGCCTCGACAGCCTCCTTCAAGGGCATAACTCGGCACACCGTTACCTAGAGGAGATTTCGCTGCCGGCGCCCCCGCTGTCGTTCTCAGGTTCCTGGGAAATCGTCGACGCCGCTTGCGGTGCATTGGGTCTCAGGATTGAGGACACCCCGCGCTTGCGCATCGCACAGATCTCCGACGGCTTCCCGCACTATGTGCACCTGATCTGCCAGAAGCTCTGTTGGCGCGCGTTCCGTTCATCAGAGATCGTTGACGAACTCACCTCTGACTTTTACATCGACGGTGTGCGGGACGCGCTCGGAAGCGTCGAATCGCGGCTTCGCAGCGCCTACGACCAAGCCACAAAGAAGGACCGAGACAGCTATGAGGAGGTTCTCTGGGCGGTGGCGGATCACTTCGAACTGCAGCGCAACAACCGTCGCATCTACGACGAGTCCTACTTGCGGATCATGGAGGACATGCAGCGCAAGCCGCTGGACTTCACTGCCTTCCAAGCGCACCTCGCAAACTTGAAATCCCCTCGGCATGGCGCGATCCTCGAAAGCCAACGCCGTGGGTGGGTGCAGTTCTCAGAAAATTTGATCCGCGGCTATGTCCGCTTGGTCGCTGAGTCGAAAGGTGTGCACCTTGCCCTGGAACACGAACCGGGACCGGAGCCCAAAGCTCTGACTGCCGCGGCTCGGTCACAGGGCGTGCATCCAGGGTATCCCGGGCGAAAATACACTTGGCGCTAGCCTCCCGTACGCGGAGGGCGCCACGTTGCTCGGCGTGGGCTCGGCTGCGCCGCAGAAGAGCCTGAAAGAAGGTAACGCGCCCCTTGACCTTGCCATCATGGCAAGGTTCATCATTGCATTCATCCCCTTCAGGAGGTCCCATGCACCACGCCAGCCATCACGACCACTCCTCAGCGCCGCGGGCGCCGGCGAGCTTGAGCACGACTGCATTTTGGGCGACCGTGCACTGTCTTTCGGGTTGCGCGGTCGGCGAGGTACTCGGCATGGTCTTGGGCACCGGATTCGGGCTTTCCAATGGCGTCACCATTGCCCTGTCCATCGTTCTCGCATTCGTCTTCGGCTACGCCTTCACGGTCACACCGTTGCTGAGGTCAGGCATGGCAGCCAAGACGGCGGCAGGCATCGCGCTCGGGGCCGATACAGCTTCTATCGCCTTGATGGAACTCGTCGACAACCTGGTCATGATGGTCTGGCCCGGGGCGATGGACGCCGGCTTGACCGACTCACTGTTCTGGGTCGCCTTGGCTGTCTCCCTGCTGATCGCGGGCGCTGCTGCTTTCCCGCTCAACCGGTTTCTGATCTCCCGGGGAAAGGGGCACGCGTTGGTGCACGCGCATCACGGCCATGCGGGACATCATTGACGCCGTCGAAGCTCTGCACGTGATGTCCCCGCTACGCTGCAAGGTCCCTTCGTTGACGGTACCATGAGAGGTTCCATGTCGCGCTTTCGCCTCTTCCTTGCTTGGCTCGTCCTAGCTGCACTGCCCCTCCAGGGCTTTGCGGCCGCGACGATGCTGTTCTGCGGGATGGAGCAGACGACGAGCGCGGCACAAGTCGGCGGCAGCGACGGCAACCACGGCCATACGCACGCAGCGGTGGCGCTGAAGGCCGGCCATGACCACGCGGCGCATGGACACGCCACCGCGGGCGACTCCAAGGCCAAGACGGTGACCGGCGACGACTCCGGTAGCCAGGACAAGACGAGCCACTCGTGCCCGATCTGCGCGTCATGCTGTCACGTCGTCGCTGTGGGCGGTTTCGAGGCAATTCCCCAGGTCTCGGCTCCGCCGAGCTTTGAGCCGACCCATCCGACGCCCCGCGTAGTCACGCGAACGGCGTCCGTTCCCGACAAACCACCTCGCGCCTGAGCGGCCGCCACCCCGGTTAATTCCGGGGCGAGCCGCCGCATTCCGTTCCCGCCCTGATCGCCGCGCAAGCGGGGTCATGCGCATGCGAAACGAAATCCGCGAGGTCCCATGTCATTCACAACGAGAACCATTTGCCTGGGCTTGTCCGCACTTGCGGCGAGCCTCCCTTTGGCGGCTCAGACCGCCTCGACGCCGTCAAAGCCTGCTGAGTCGGAGTACCAGTCCGCATTCGAGGGTTCCCGCCCCTTCGAGGCTGGCGAAGTGCAGGACTGGCGCAAGAGCAACGACACGGCTAGGGACGTGGGCGGGTGGCGGGCGTATGCCCGCGAGATGCGCACTGGGGCCCCAGGGCCGGCCGCGGGTGCGTCCGCGCCGCAAGGCCAAGCTCCCCAGGCGCAGCCGAAGCCGGCTGACCCGCACAAGGGGCACCACCAATGAGCGCGGCCCGTCTCCCCCAACTGGTGATCGCCGCCGCGGCCGCAATGGTGCTGGCTGGCTGCGCTGCGCCCAATATGCAGACCGCAATGAGCGAGGCGAACGACCTAGCCGCCCCCGTGTCCGGCGGGGCGAAGGCCGAGCTCCTGCGGGACGACGCGCAGCGCGAGGCAGCCTCCAAGCTCTCAGCCGACCTGCTTTCGAAGCCCCTGACCCTGGATGGCGCGACCCAGCTCGCGATCGCCAACAGCCCCGGATTTCAGGCGGCCTTGTCCCAGAGTTGGGCTGACCTCGCCCAGGCCCAGCAACGCGGGTTGCCAGGCGGGGTGCTGTTCTCATTCGAGCGACTCCGCGAGGGCCCTGACCTCGAGATCGGGCGCCTGCTGTCGTTCGGCCTCTTTGACCTCATCACGCTACCGCAGCGCCGGGCCGTGTCCAAGATCGAAGGCGAACAGGCTCGCGTCCGCATGGCCGCAGCAGTCGTCGAGCAAGTTTCCGCCGCGCGTCGAGCGTGGATCAAGGCGGTCGCCGCGCGAGAGATCGAGACCTACGCGGTCCAGGTCAAGGAAGCGGCCGAGGCCAGCGCCGAGCTCGCCCGGCGCCTGCAGAGCGTAGGCAACTTCACCAAGCTGCAGGCGGCGCGCCAGCACCTGTTCTACGCAGACGCCACGTCCCGCCTGGCGACGGCCCGGCAAAGCGCCTTGGCGACGCGTGAGGAGCTGGTTCGGCAGTTGGGGCTAACGGACACGCAGGCGGCGTCCTTGACGCTTCCAGACCGGCTGCCGGAGCTTCCCAAGTCTCCCAAGTCCCCACACGATGTCGCGGGACAGCTCGCGAGCCAGAGACTGGACGTTCGATTGGCCCGGCTCGAACTCGAAGCCGCCGGCCGGTCGCGCGGCGTTGATCTGGCATCCAGCCTGGTCGACGTAGAGCTGGGCGTCCGCCGGGACACGCGGTTCGAGGGCAACGGCGACAGGTCGACCACGCGCGGCTTCGAACTCGACATTCGCTTGCCGCTGTTCGATTGGGGTGCGACGCGCAGGGCTTCGCTGGACGCCCGGTCGCTGGCCGCGGCGAACCGGTACGAGGCGGTAGCGCGCGCGGCTGGCTCGCAGGCACGCGAAAGCTATGGCGCCTACCGTTCCGCCTTCGACCAGGCCAAGCACCAACGTGACGAGGTGGTGCCGCTGCGCAAGACGATCTCAGAGGAGAACGTGCTTCGGTACAACGGGATGCTCATTGGCGTCTTCGAGCTCCTGGCCGACGCACGGGACCAAGTTTCGGGCGTGATTGGTGCGATCGAAGCACAGCGCGACTTTTGGCTGGCCGATGCGGGCCTTTCTTCCACATTGATCGGCAAGCCCTCCACGGGCTCGGCTGCCTCGGCCTCTTCCGCTTCGGGCTCCGCGCCCGCGGCGCAGGCCGGCCACTGAGCGAGCGACACATGGCAGAACACAATCGACGAAATTTCCTGGCCGGCTTCGGTGCGATCGCCGGCGCAGTCAGCGCCGCTTCCGTGAGCAAGGGGGCAATGGCCGCCTTGCCCGAACCGGTGATGCAGACGGGGGCGGCGACCGCTGGGCCGCTGGTGCCGAACACGGGCCGTGCGTACAACCCCGTAGTCACCCTGAACGGCTGGACGCTGCCGTGGCGCATGAACCAGGGCGTCAAAGAATTCCATCTTGTCGCCGAGCCGGTGGTGCGCGAAATGACGCCCGGCTTCAAGGCGCACCTCTGGGGCTACAACGGCCAGTCGCCGGGGCCCACGATCGAAGTGGTCGAAGGCGACCGGGTGCGCATCTTCGTCACCAACAAGCTGCCGGAGCACACGAGCGTTCATTGGCACGGCCAGCGGCTGCCCAATGGGATGGATGGGGTCAGCGGCCTCACGCAGAAGTCCATCCAGCCTGGCAAGACGTTCGTCTATGAGTTCGAGGCGCGCAGGCCCGGCACGTTCATGTACCACCCGCACGCCGATGAGATGACGCAGATGGCCATGGGAATGATGGGCTTTTGGGTTACGCACCCGAAGGCAGCGAATCCGTTGATCGACCGGGTCGACCGCGACTTCGTGTTCCTGCTGTCCTCATACGACATAGATCCCGGCGCCTATACGCCCCGGATCATGACGATGACCGACTTCAACCTCTGGACGTTCAACAGCCGGATCTTTCCGGGCATCGACTCGATGAACGTCCGGCGCGGCGACAAGGTGCGCATTCGCTTCGGGAATTTGACGATGACCAACCACCCGATCCACATTCATGGGCACGAGTTCATGGTCACCGGAACGGACGGAGGGCCCACACCCAAATCGACGCGTTGGCATGAAGTAACGACGGACGTCGGGGTTGGGCAGATGCGCCAAGTGGAGTTCGTGGCCGACGAGGAAGGCGACTGGGCCTTTCACTGCCACAAGAGCCATCACACGATGAACGCCATGGGCCACGACGTACCGACCATGATCGGTGTGGACCACCGGGACGTGGCCAAGAAGATCTCCAAGCTCGTCCCCGACTACATGGTTATGGGCGAACGCGGCATGGCCGACATGGGGGAGATGGAGATGCCGATCCCCGACAACACCGCTCCGATGATGGGCGGCCAGGGCCCCTTCGGGAGCCTGGAAATGGGCGGCATGTTCACGACCGTGAAGGTGCGCCGCGACCAGAAGCCTGGCGATTACAGGGACCCGGGCTGGTTCAAGCACCCGGAGGGGACAGTCGCTTATGAGTTCACCGGGCAGATGCCGGAACCTGCGCGTGCCGTAGTCCCGAAAGCGCCCTCCGCCGGCTCTCCATCCAAGGACGTCGAAGTCCAAATTCGCAAGCCCGCCAGCGGCCACGCAAATCACTGATTCAACCAGAGGAATTCACATGAACATCAAGCAAGCCATGGCGGTCGCAGCCGGCTCTGTTGCTCTGGCGCTCGCAGCCGGCATCGCGCTCGCTCACGAGGGCACGGTTCACAAAGACGCCAACGTGCCAGTGATCAAAGAGCAGAAGCCTTGGGGCATCGCGGGCGACGCGAAGGCCGCCAAACGCACGATCGAGGTCTCCATGTCCGACGACATGCGCTTCACCCCTTCGAGCATCGAAGTCAAGCAAGGCGAGACCGTTCGCTTCGTCGTCACGAACAAGGGGCAGGTCCGGCACGAGATGGTGATCGGGGACAAGAAGACGCTCGACGAGCACGCCGCGCTCATGGCCAAGTTCCCGACGATGGAGCACGACGAGCCCTACATGGCCCACGTGCCGGCCGGCAAGAAGGAGACGCTGGTCTGGACATTCAATCGCCCAGGCGAGTTCGACTTCGCTTGCCTGATCGCCGGCCACTACCAGGCGGGCATGGTCGGGAAGATCAATGTCGCGGCCGCCGGAGGCGCAAAGTGAGCTCGCGCGCCATCTCACGCAGGCGTGCGGCCGCCACGCTCCTGGCGCTCGCGTCCACGCCGGCGTTCTTGATCGCGGCAACCGCGCCAATGGCGATCGAGGTTTGGAAAGACCCGGAGTGCGGGTGTTGCAAGGATTGGGTCGCGCACCTCGAAGCGAACGGCTTCAAGGTGAAGGTGAATGAGACAGGCAACAACGCGGCGCGGACGCGCCTGGGCGTGGACAAGAAATACGGCTCCTGCCACACGGGAGTCGTCGGCGGCTACGCGCTGGAAGGCCACGTACCTGCGAGCGAGATCAAGCGGCTGCTCGTCGAGAAGCCCAAAGCCGTGGGCCTCGCGGTCCCAGGCATGCCCATAGGCGTGCCAGGCATGGACGGGCCCGCCTACGGTGGTCGCAAGGACGGTTTCGACGTGCTGCTCCTCGCGAAGGACGGATCCGCCAAGGTTTATCAACACTACGAAACGAACAAGCGATGAAACATCTCAACCAGCTCCTTCTTGCTGCGGCTCTGGCGTCCGGCCTCTCCGCCCCTGTGCTCGCGCAGCAGACGCAAGACGCTCAGGCGTCGTCGTCGGCCTCTGCGGAAATGACGGAAGGCGAAGTGCGAAAGGTCGACAAGTCCACTGGCAAGATCACCGTCAAGCACGGCGAGATCAAGAACCTGGACATGCCCCCCATGACGATGGTTTTCGCAACTGCAGATCCGGCCATGCTCGATCAGGTCAAACAGGGCGACAAGGTGAAGTTCCGGGCCGCGGATAAGGGAGGTCAATTGACTATCGTCGAGATCCAGGCGGCGAACTGAGCAAAGCGAGGGCTCGGCCACAAGGGCTGAGCTGTGCCTGTGCGGCGCTCGTGCCTGCACCGGCGAGGATCATCAAATCGGTCCTACATGTCTGGGCTGGGCAGCGGCCTAGATTGGCACGATGTCCTTTGTGCGGTTGCTGCTGGCCTTTGCGCTCACGATCGCGATTCCCTTGCAGGGACTCGCGGCGGCGACCTGCATGTGCAAGCTGCGGCAGTCGCAGGAATCAACTGCGGCGCATGCCATGGCAGGCTACGCGGCCGCTGCTCTCTCGCATCTTGTGACCGCCGCATCGTCAAAGCACGGGGGTACGACCGGGGTCGCGAGCGCCTCGAACCAAGACGCGCCGGCGGCCGTGCATGTGGGAGGCCCAGTCGAGTCTGGAAAAGCCCACGGCGCCTGCCCAAAGTGCTCCATGAGTTGCTGCCAAGCGGCCGTATCTACGCCGGGCGTGCCGGCGATCGAGTTCGCCAACGTGCACATCGACAAGGTCGAGTTCCCGCCCGCGCTGTTCGCCAGCTGGGCTGAACCTGTGCCCCACAAGCCGCCTCGCTCCTGAGACTCCGCGGCGCCAGCCGCGTCCTTGGGCGGTCCTCACCGCCTTTCATTCGCGCTCGTCCGAGCGCCACGAATCAACTTGTCTCAGGAGTCCTAAATGCCCCATCAGAAATTCCAAAGCTGCATCCAAGCCTGCTTCGATTGCGCCGAAGCCTGCAACCACTGCGCCGCATCCTGCCTGCAGGAGCCGGACGTCAAGATGATGTCGCGATGCATCTCGCTCGACATTGACTGCGCCGAGATCTGCCAGCTCGCGGCCGCCGCCATGAGTCGTGCGAGCGAGTGCGCCAAGACGATCTGCTCGGCTTGCGCAGAGGTCTGCCAAGCCTGCGGCGACGAGTGCGCCCAGCACAAGATGGAGCACTGCCAGCAATGCGCCCAGGCGTGCCGGCGCTGCGCCGAGGAGTGCAGAAAGATGGCGGCCATGGCCTGACGCGACTGCTTAGAGTCACGCCCCAGCTGTGCCTATCCGCGGTGCGCGCCGCGCGCCGCGGCCCGACAAATCTCAATTCACGGGCGCTCGCGCCCACAAGCTCAGGAGAAAAAGATGAACAACCTCACCAAACTCGCCGCCGCCGTTGCCACCTGCGCGGCGCTCGCGGCGCCGTCCGCCTTCGCCCAGGCGCAAAGCGGCCACGACATGAAGCCGATGATGCAGAAGAACATGGACAAGATGATGTCCATGCAACCGACGGGCGAGCCCGACGTCGACTTCGCGATGATGATGCGCGAGCATCACAAGGGCGGAGTCGACATGGCCCAGTGGGAGCTCGAGCACGGCAAGGACCCGAAGATGAAAGAGATGGCCCGCAAAATCATGGCGAGTCAGAAGAAGGAGATCACGGAGTTCGACAAGTGGCTTGCGAGCAAGGGCCACAAGGGAGAGGGCTCCGGCGCTCCCAAGCAGTCGAAGTGAGGTCCGCCATGTCGACCGCATCGATGCCTTCCTCCGAACGCAGGCGCGCAGAGCGCCGCCAGAGCTCGCAGCCTGCGCAAGCTCACCACCGCGATGAAGCCCAAGGCGGCCACTCGATGAAGATGGCCAGCTACGGGCGCTTCGTGGCCATGGTCGCAGCGTCCACCGCGCTCGGCTTCGTCGCCATGTATCTCAACGTGCTCGAGTGGGACCATGTCTTCTTCAGCTGGATGCGCCTGTTCATGGCCATGATCATGGGCGGCGTGATGACTGCGATCATGATGCTGTTCATGTGGGGCATGTATCCCAACAAGAAGGCGAACTGGGGCCTGATGGGCGCGGCCGTCGTGCTGTTTTTGGCGGGCCTTGCGCTCGCTCGGACCCAGGCGACCATCGGGGACGTGGCCTACATGAAGGCGATGATTCCCCACCACTCGATCGCGATCCTCACCAGCTCGCGCGCCAAGATCGAGGACCCGCGCGTGCGCAAGCTCGCCGACGGCATCATCGAGGCGCAGAAGCGGGAGATCGCCGAGATGAAGAAGCTCGTTGATGACCTTCAACAGAGGCAGTGAGGCTGACGGAAGTGCGGTGTCGCGTGTGGGGCTCTCTTTTGCACCGCGTGAAAGTCCTCGCCAGACCGCAAGCGCTCGATGCTTCCAGCCGGAGATGCTCGGCCAGAGTATTCAGTCGAGGCGCTGGGCTGCGCCGGGGATCCATGCGTCAGCTCCTGAGCGCCCCAACCCTGCCGAAGGGCGGCAATCCTGTCGCGCGCCAGCAGAACGGTGGTTGCTTTGATCCGTGGCAGGTGCGCGCGCGGTTGTGACAGAGCGCCGGCGAGGAGCTCATGACCTGAGGCGTTGCATGCAACGTGGGGCCACGAGGCCCCACGTTCAGGTCAGAAACTAGCTAAGGATGGGCTTCTAACCCGCACCAAGCATAGGTTTCAGCGAAATCCCGGTGCAACAGCTAGATGATGCCGCCGCGGGGCGGAAAGGGGCCCGGGGGCGGTGTTCATGCCTTCCGAAGTGAACACCGCGGTCACACAAGAGATGCTTCTTCGATCCTGCCCCAGCCGAAATCATTGTCTCGGGACGAGAAAATGCTGCTTAGACAACACAACCACCGTCGTAAATGGCTCTCCGCATCATTTCCCCTGTACTTTCGCTTGGTCCCGCTCTCCCGCTCTCTGACGCGTCAGGGGTAAGGCGGTTGGCTTCTCTGCACAAGCTCGATCCGGTTGGGTTATCTAAGTAATCCCGGCTATAACCCAAAAAAAAGGCCCTGGGATTTCCAGGGCCTGGGGCTCGTCGGTATGGAGGTTAGGGGTTGAGTTCAGCCTCGTTGACGGCGTCGGCGCGCAGGCCGGTCATCAGACCGCGGACACGATCGGCCTCCTTCTTCGCGTCGTCGATGTACAGCGCGTAGGTCTTCATGGTCGTGGCGATGCTCTTGTGGCCCAGTTGCTTGCTCACATAGTAGACGTCGGCCCCCATGCTCAGCCGCAAGCTCGCGAAGGTGTGCCGCGTGTTGTACGCCCGGCGCGCTGGGATGCCCAGAGCCTTTAGGGTCGGTTTCCAGTAGTGGTCGTTTTGGCTCCTTGAGTCGTTCCACGGCTTGCCGGTGTTCGGATTCTGGAATACCTCAAGTTCAGGCGAACGCGCCCGATGGGTGTACCGCATCATAGTTTGCAGCGCTTGCATGGCGTGCACGCTCAGATCGATGTACCGATTCTCAAAATTCTTCACCGATCCCGTATGCCCGAGTGATCGCGCACGCTGAATATGCACCTTGCGCTGCTTGAACAACACGTCTCCCCACGTTAGCGCGATGGTTTCTTCCGGCCGACAGCCTGTTTCGAACTGGAACTCCATGTAGGCCACCACACGCTCATCAAAATTCGTGTGCATGTGCGCCAGGATCTTTGCCTGCTGAACGTGATCAACAGGCTTGGGAACTGGGTCGGCGCGCTTTTCGTTTTCAACATCGTCCACCGGGTTCGGCCAGGACTTGTCCGTTTTGTGTGCCAGTCGGAATGCACCGCGAAGCACGATCAAATAGTCATTGCGCAGCTTGGACGATGCGAACGGGTGCCGGCCAATGGTGGTTTCAACCTTGGTTGGAGTCAGCTCAGCCAGCGTAGTTTCGGCGCCGAAAATCACTTTCCAGACTTCCCCAGCGTTACGGTAGAGCTTTTTTGTGTTTTCGGCTTTGCGCCCCTTAGTGCCCAGAAAATCGGCGATCGCCTGTCCCAGCGTCAGCGCCCGGGCGCCCACGGACCTTGGCACTGCACCGGTCTTCACCTTACGGCTGTTGGGAAACCACTTGCTGTAATTGAACGTGCCGTCGGCGATCTCTCGCCGGATGTTTTTAAGATCTGCCGTGGCCGCGTTTTTGTTAGACACGCTCCATTTCAGATCCCAAGTTTCACGGCAGCGCTCGCCTTCGAACATGAAAGACACGCGGACCTTGCCGGCGTGCTCGGAAACGCCGCTTCCATCACGACCCATGGGGTACTCCCATAGCGACCCACGACTCGAAGCCCTCTAGGTCGATCAGAATTCGCCCGTCCGGGGCTTTATGGTACTCGCGGCCCTCGCGCCAGATACCTTCGTGCCTTTTTCGCTCAACGGCCTTTTCCGTATACCCCGTCAGCTTCGCGAAGACCTTCGGCTGCACGTAGCGCACCGCGCGCGGGGTCATGTCGCCTCTCCAGCCAACCCTTTGCCACCACTTGTGCCGCTAGGCCTAAGGGGCGAACGCGGGTTAGAAGGCTCGAAGTGAAGGCAGATGTAGGGAAGTGCACGGATCGACGTGAGCTGGTGGATGTCGATATCGCACAGAGAGTAGGCCTTGGGGGCTTTAGCCGCGACGGCGGCCATCATTGCAGTAGACATTTGTTTTCTCTTTACACATGGTTTTTGTGTAGAGAGCCCCGAGGGGGGAGCTGCCCCGGGTAAGTCGCCTGCCCAGCGACTGCTTTCCGTTTTACTCGCGCATGGCAGACGCCTTGCGCGATTGAATAATGTAGCTCAGTTTCGGGACATTGTGTGAGTCAGATTCGAAAAAAGTCTTTCAAATCAACGACTTGTATACGCCTAGACATTTATAAAACGGGGTCTTACCGATGGCTCGGGCGGCTATCGCCGAGCTCCGCAAATCGGCAGATCAGTTCTTCGAACATATGGCCCAGGTCCGCGTTGCTCACCACCTTCGGGTGAAGGTCCACGTTGGCGAACTTCCTGGGTATGCCGCCGCCTTTCCCAAGCATCGCAGTCCCGGTCGACCATTCCCTGCTGCCCGCTTGGCCGTGCCCGCCAGTGGCGATGCAATGAGGCGAGGCTCAGAAAATTGCCGCTGTTATGGTGTCGGCGCCGGTGCCACCGGAGCGGTCGCGGCCGTAGCGCTCGCCGTTGGTAGCGCGAAGTCTTGAACCGGCCAGCCGGCAGCAGCGCGGTTGCTGAACTTGCCCGCGTATCCGATCTCCAAGAAGACCAGCTTGTAGAGGACCGTGTTCAATCGCCACACGTCGTCATACAGCTTTTGAAGCCTGGCAGGATTCACTTTGAACGAGCCGTGGGCCGCATCGTCGCGGAGCTTCTTCCATGTGGCGCGGTCCTTGTCGCTGATCACCCCCGCCACCGCCAACGCGTGCAGTTTATCGACCGCGCGCGTGAACTTCATTCTGCCGATCGCGGAAACGCCGCGTTCAATCAGCTTGGGATGAACCGCCAACACCGCTTTGGCGTGCGCGAGCAGCTTGTCGATCTGGGCCAACGTGCCAGTGTCAGGTTGTCCCAGCGTGGCGAAGTGGGCCTCGCTCAGCACGCTCTCGACGGCAACGGCAAGTAGCAGGGCGACCGTGTCGATGAACACGCCTTGCAAGGCAAATAGGCCTGAAATCCTCGCCGACAACGGGGCAAAGGCGCCTCCCTTGGCGTTTGCGCGGGCGTATTCGTAATAGCGCTCCATCAGCGCGTGGAAGCTCGCCTCGTAGCCCGTGGCAGCGAGCGGCGGCAGAATCACCCCTCCTCTGTTCGAAGGACGGAACTTCGCCAACTCGACGACCCTTGCCCCGCCACGATTGGTCTCGGTCATGACTGGGCTGGCGATCATGGCGGTGCAAAAACGCGCGGCTTCGAGGACACGCTCCTCGAACTCTTCCGGGAGCGGGCCGCACGTCTCAGCTTCAATGAACAATTCGTAAAACTGCCGGCCAGGACGCTGGAGCCGGTGGTCAAACGTCACGGCCATGCCCGAGACCACGCCCATTGAAGACTTGGCCGAGGCCAGCGCCGGCCGCTTCGCTCTTTTGAACACCGATGGCGCCATCGATGCCCGGTCAGGAAAGGGCACGTCCTCCATGAACACCATCGCAGCGACGCCATCCTCTGGCTTGTCCAGCTTCGACTCCCAACGCAGATAGCCGCTCTCCACGGTCAGGACGATGGATGCCTCGTTCTCGCTGGCCACTTTCACCTCGGCGGACGGGTGGATCCACACTCTTCCGTCCATGTCGGTGGCCGCCAGGGCGAAATAGTGGTGGTCCGGAACGATCTTGCCTAGTTCAAAGGAAGGCTCCCCGAATTTCGCAATAGGGTCGTAGGGAATCGACCGGTCGCGCGGCAACACGAGGCGCGCCTTGACGCCGCTCATGGGGCTGACCTCCAGCGAACCGCGCGCCGTGTAGGTTCCCGGGGAGCCCGGCCCATTGCGGGTCAATTTGATATCGACGCAGTCGATGAAGAACTCGCCCGCCACGAACGCGTTCTTGAAGGCCTCGTCGGCCAAGCTGATGTTGTGTCGCACCCTTCCCTCCCACCGTTGAGATTATCGGCGTGGAGCGAGGATGGCGCGGCGTCGTATTCCGCAACCCATTTTGCATGGCCTCGCAGGGCGGTGGCCTGGCGTTCGAGGCCGAGCACGTATTCGCTGATCTTCTCCGCCGACTTGGCGACGGAGAAGATGGCCATGGGGTCTTTTCGCAGCACTTTGATCCAGCTTTGAAGGTCGGCCGCGTGGTTCGCCAGATGCTTCGCGCGCTGCGCCTCGCTCACGTGGTCGGCCACTCCGAGTTCCGCGGGCAGGATCGCCGAGCTGATTTCGGCCGTCGGCTCCTCCAGGCTGTATGTGTCGTCGCCCCACCGCTTCGCGTAGGCCTCAGACCTGTCAAGCCTCTTCGGATGCACCGTCGAATGTGAGAGTTCGTGAAATTCTGTGCCGTATAGGTGCCGTCCACCTGTTCGGCGTTGGAGACGAAGCAACGGCGCAGGGCGAGCGCCTTGCGATCCTGGCGCTCACTCGCGTCCTTTGGGCTCACGGGCCCCTGCTGCGTTCCTGCGCCGTCGGCGTCGCGCCGATCGCCGAGCTCCACGACCTTGATGATTACGGTTCCCTTCTCGCCGCGACGCACTCGCCAGCCCTTGGTCTGCGCCTGCTGATGCGTGACCCACCTGCCGTCCGATCGCCCAGCCAAGGAACGCAGAATCCGGTTCACGCCTCGATAGCCCATGAGCGAACTGGCACTAGGCGCAGTGACGCCAAGCTCCAGGGCATTATCCGACGCGAGCGCGACGACGCGCCGATCCTGATCTCCTTCGACCCCACACGACACTTTTGAGGCTGGGGGCCGCGTCTGTTGTCTACGCCGACCACGACGGCATGTAGGGGGTCTGCCTCGGGCTGATGGCGTCGCTGGGCTGCCATCCTAGCTGCGTGCACGCCCGTGCGCAATTCATCGAGCGAATACCAGCGCGTGTCGCGATCTTCATAAAAAACCCAGGTGCACACGTTGCCGGTGTTCGAGATTCGGTGCCTCTCTCGGTCCATGGCCGAAGCCGCATCCGTAGAAGGTGCCGGCAGGCACCACGAGATTCGAGCACATCCTTGGTGCTGCGGTCGCTTAGGGCCGCCAGCCGGCAGCGGCGCACCTTCATCGAGAATCTTGACCGTGTTTCCTGCGTGACCCGGGGACGAAAGCGCTCGTCGGTGATTTGCTCTGCGCTGAGCGCAACTCCGGCGTAGAAGAACTCCCCGCACTCGCTGACACGCTTAACAATATGGTGACTTTCGCCGCCCAGTCTGGTTCGAGATAGCTGCCGCTCATGTTCGGACCACCTGATCAAATCGTCGGTCATCTGCCAACGTGCATTTAGGAGCGCCGCCATCGCTGCCACGCGTATCCGCTGCGACGCCACTCACTTGCCTTGCGCATAAGTCAGCCTAACTGCCCTTGGCTCCCCGACCTCGACTTGTCGCGAGAACGTAAGTTTGAGGTCAACCAAGTTCTTGCCGCCTTCCAGCTCACCCACCTCAACCCGTACAAACCTATCTCGGCATTATGGGTAAGTTACCCCCTATATGAATCAAGGACTTACGGGCATGCTGCTTGAGGGCGAAGCCTCGATGTGCAGTGCCCGAGAGACTCCGCGCAGCTGAATATTTAGCCTTCCTGGAGCCTCTGTGCCGGCCGCTGTCATCAGCGTCTTGGCGCCGGGTCGTGCCCGTGCAGCGCCGCGGCGCTGAAGCCTCCCTACGTGCGTACGTCGGCCGGCTGAGGCTGGCCGGCCGCCCGTTCAGAGCATGTAGCCGATGTCCGAAGCACCCGTCGGATAGGCGAACATCGTTTGCTTCAGGCTGGCAGCGGTCAGCCCGTGGCGGATTGCGAGCGCAAAAAGGTTGATGACTTCATCAACATGAGGCCCGACGAGATGGGCGCCGAGCACCAGGTCGCTCGTCTCGTCAACGAGAACCTTGAACCCGTACACCGGTTCCGCAGCCTGACGCGCGGTGAACCAGGAGCTTGCCTCCTGACTTTTGGCTCGGAACTTCAGGCCTTGCGCGCGGGCCTGTTCTTCCGTGATGCCGACCGACGCAAGTGGCGGCACCGTGAAGGCGACGCTCGGCACGCCGCGGTAGTCTGGTCGGCGCGCGTTCCCTCGCACCATGTTCGCAGCCACAACGTGGCCGTCGTGACTGGAGACTGGCGTCAGCTGAGGTCCGCTCTGCGCCGCATCTCCGGCAGCTTACACAGCGGGATTTGAGACGCTCTGGAGGAACTCGTTGAGCTTGATGCGGTAGTTCTCGACCTGCACGCCGGCTGCTGCAAGGTTCAGCGGTCCCAGGTCGGGGGCTCGTCCGGCAGCGTGGACCACTAGGTGAGCGTCGACCGTCTGCTCAGCCCCGCCCGCTCTGGTCGTCACGCGGTAGCCGTCCGCCGCCCTTTGAACCGCAGTCACCGCAGTGCCAACTTGCACGTCGATTCCGAGATTCTCGAACTTCTCCATCAGCCAGCCGACCAAGTCCGCGTCAAACGCCTTGAGCATTCGGCTCCCGTGCTGAAGGACCGTCACCTTCGAGCCGGCCAGTGCGGCCAAGCACGAGAATTCCGCGGCGATGTACCCACCCCCGACGAACACGACGCGCGAAGGCAGTGATTCGAGCGAAAGGAACGCCTCGCTGGTGACTAGGTGTTCCTCACCAGGGATGCCAAGTTTGACCGGCTCGGCCCCAGTAGCCAGCAGCACGAACCGGGCTTCGAGCGTTTCGCCGGCCACATCGAGCGACTGCGCCCCCGTGAACTTGGCCTGGCCATGCAGCGTGTCGACGCCCATGTCCTGGTAGTTGCGCTCCTGGCGCTCAGGGACGGGGTCTGTGAAAGTGCGCTTGAACGCCATGAGCTCTGACCAGGAGATGCGAGCGTCGCCCGAGACACCCTTGCCCTGCATCCGGCGCACGTGGTCGATGGCGGTACTCCCGCTCAAAAGCATCTTCTTTGGGTCGCACCCCCGGAGGGCGCAGGTGCCGCCGAACGGGCGGAAGTCCACCACCGCGACAGACCAGCCTGCGGCCTTCACTCGGGAGGCCGCGGTCATGGCGGCCGTGCCCGCCCCCAGAACAACCAGGTCGTACTTACGCGCCATCGCTTTGCCTTTCAGAACGTCTTTAGAGGAAAGCGCCGGCCTGCGCACCGGGGCGCTGCGCTACCCCGCGCAGCAGGAACCGCCGCCCTGCTGAATCGGCGGGCACTTCACCGTACCGTACGAGCAGAACACGCAGCAGTCGCCCGGCTGGGGACGCAGAACGGCCTTGCAGCTCTCGCACTCGTAGAACCACTGGCAGGCGTCAGTCGGCATGGTCTCGGCCTTCTCGTGCCCACACTCGGGACACATGAGCGTGGACTCCAGAACAACAGCGGTCACTTCACTGCACCTGCTTCACGGTGGAGGGGAAGCCCACGTCGGCGGTCGCCTTCATGAGTGCTTCTGGCTTGGTCTTGCCCGAGTCAAACTTGACGACCGCTATTTTGGACTTGAAGTCGACTTTCGCAGCCTCGACGCCCGGAACCTTCTCCAGCGACATGCGGACTGCGATGGGGCACGTAGCGCAAGTCATGTTGCTGACCTGCAGGGTCACGTTTCGGTCTGCAGCAGCGTGGGCGCCGGCTGCGATGGCCAGTGCACTCGGAAGAATGGCAAGTGATTTCATGAGATGTCAGTAAAAGATGGGCGCGTATAGCGGCAGAGAAACGAGCGCGACCGCAACAACGGAAACGACCCAGAAGAGCGCCTTTTGGGTACTGCGGGTTGCGGGCACTGAGCAGGCGTCCCCAGGTGCGCACTGTGCTGGCTTCAGGTAGAGGCGGTAGAACGCGTAGCCGAAGAACGCCAGCGCGGCGGCGAGGAAATAGGGCTGATAGGCCTCGAGGGCGGTCAGCTGCGAACCCCAAGCGCCGCCGACGCCGAGGACAACGAGCAGCAGCGGCCCGGCGCAGCAAGCGGAGGCGCCCACAGCTGCAGCGGCGCCCGCCAGCAGGGATGCACCAGTCCTCCACGGTCGGGTATCAGTTGGCTTGCTTTCGTCCATTCGAGTAGTGTATGGACGTACCTGAGTACGGAAACAAGCCCCCTATGCAGTCAATGACAATCGGGCAGCTCGCAGCTGCTGCAGGCGTGAACGTCGAAACAGTGCGGTACTACCAACGCCGCGAGTTGTTGGCCGTTCCCAAGCGCGAGGTCGGCAGTATCGGCCGATACCCGGAAAGCGCCCTGACTCGGCTGCGCTTCGTGAAGCGGGCGCAGGCGCTGGGCTTTTCCCTGGAAGACGTGCGAGCCCTTCTCTCGCTGGACGACGGCCAAGCGTGCTCGTCTGCTCGCGTCTTGGGAGAGCGCAAGCTGGCGGAGGTCCGAGAGCGAATCCAGACGCTGCGCGCCCTCGAGCAGGCCCTTCAAGGGTTAGTGGCCAGTTGCTCAATCAGCCGTCGAAAGGTGAGCTGTCCACTGATAGACGCCTTGATGCGCGCCGATGAGGCCCTCGCCTGAGGAGGTCAGATTTCGGGCTGATTCACCCACTTGAGAGCTCCTCAGCCGATTCTTTGCGCTCGTCGCATCGTCGCCATCGTGGCGCAACTTGCGGTCGTTCGCGCCGACCCGGCGGCGGCGTTGGGGCGAACGTTCACTGAGAGCTTTGCCAGCTTCGAAGGAGCATTGGCTTAGCATTCGGGCCTAAAACCTAAAAAAAGGGGGACGCCCATGCTGCCAATCCTGCCGGACACGGCTTGGCTGGAATTTAGGGGAGCTTCAGCGAAGAAGGGGCAAAACAAGACTACGCATCAAGCGTTGGTCGTGGACGCCACGGGCCGGGAGCACAAGTGCTTTGTGAAGGCGTCTCCCGACGAATACCCGATGGCTTTCGCGGAGGGGCTGGCCTGGTTACTTGCCGAGGCGCTGGACCTGCCGCGTCCTGGATTCGCTGCACTCTTGGTTCTGCCCGTGCAGAAGCTCAAACTGCACATGGAGTTGGACCAATACTGGATGCACAAGCAAGGCGCACTGGCGTTCTGCTCGTCAACGGTGGACGGCAAGCACATCTCCAGCCTCTGGCAGTGGCTTGCAAAGCTGCGCCAGGCAAAAGCGTTCAAACACGCGGACCTGGCCCGCATTGCCGCATTCGACGCATGGGTGGACAACCAAGACCGTCACACGGGCAACTTCCTGCGGACACGGGGCGGCGAATACGTCCCGATTGACAATGAGCTGGTGCTTTACAACCTGCTGTGGGCACCTCGTGGGCTGACTTACAACCACAACAGTCTGCTTGGGCAAGCACAGGGCCTACTCGGGGGCAGTGGCTACACGAAGTTCGTGGACTCAGTAGTGGTTGCGTCACAGAAGCACGACGCCGCTTTCCTTGCTGCGGCGCCGGCGTTGCAGCAATTTATCGACGCATTGAACGCCGACCCGGATCCAGCCACACGGGCCGCGTTCGCCACTGCTATCCTGCAATTCTTGGGGCAGCGCTCCCAGCCTGACTGGGTCGCCACGCAACTTGGAGTCATCCCATGAACGTCTCGTTCTCCTCTGCCGGCAGCGACCCACTATCCCACTTGCGCCCGCACTTGGCCGCAGTGCCGAAGGCAGCCTTCGAGGGCGCATGGTCGACCATCGAACTGCAGCCTGATTCCTTTGCGAGACAGCGGTACACAGTGGGTGTTGCCGTGGCCAACTTGGATGGCGCGTTCTCCTTTCGCCTGTTGGACGACCTGACCAAATTCGAATGTCTGTACGGGCGCGACGATGTCGCCGAGGTCCGCGCCTTGCTCGAGGCCGCCGAGCAGGAGCTGCAGCGCGCCCAGCGCGACAGAGTTGCCCTGCGGGATGTTCAATTCGGAACCGCGTCATTGATGCTTGGCGAACTCTGGCCCACAGCCGGCAGCTCGCTCGACGCGGTGCTCAGCCGGCTCTACGCAGATGTCATCCCCTTTCTGCCCCGCGAGCAGCGCAAGGCACGCGACTTCGTGACTCTGGACAACAACGCCGTGCGGCGGATGGTTAACGACGAATTGAAGCGCATCGCAGGCTTGGCGTTCGAACGCATCAGCGCCGAACCGCAGCGCGCGCTGACGGACAAGGCCTCAGGGGATGCGCACTGGCTCGAGTTCAATCTCGAGCCGCCGGGCAAGGCGGGAAGCGTCATTTCGGCCGTCTACAAGACCCCGACCAACGTCGAACTGAACTTCTTTCGCGCGTCCCAGGACCTCGCGACGTACTCGCGAATCAAGAAACTCGGGGACCAGCAGCTCGGGTTGTTCGTGTTGACTCCGCCAGCGGGCGCCATGTCGCCCGCGGAGTTCGACCGGCTGGACAACATCGTCGGCGAGCAGAGCTGGAGTTTAGAAAAGCAGGGGTTCTTGGTCGCCACGCACGATTCGCCAAATCCCCTTGCCAAGGATGTTGTTGCGTGGGCCGGCATCGACGGCTAGGGCCCGCGACTTCACTGCGTCGCCGTCGGGTGCTGAGCACCGTCACAAGGGGCCGCCCTGAAGAAAATGTTTCTCTAGGCGGGTGCGCGCTGCAACGAGGCTCCAGGAACAGCCAGGCCTAAAAAACGATGCGAGCTGTTCGCATACCCGATTTACGCCGCAGGTCAATTCTCGGGCCGCTTGTCCGAGTGTGCTGTATGGATATACAGTATCCCCGTCGAACGAACATTCGTCGGTGAGAAAGATGCCAGTCAGCGACACGCAGCACCTCGAGAAGCTTCGCACCTACTGGAAGCAGCACCATGCATTTCCCGCCATGGCGAAGCTCTGTGAAGTCGTCGGCTTGGCTCCACCGCCAGCGTCTTCGACCTGGTCACCCGGCTGAAAGACGCCGGCTACGTGCAGCGCGTGGAAGGCCGCATCGCGCCGACCAAGCGGTTCTTCGCCCGGCCTCTCGTTGGCGCGGTCCGTGCCGGCCTGCCCAGCCCCGGTAAGAGGACGACGAGTGCGACGTGCTCACCATCGACGACTACCTGGTGCCGGACCCCAACCGAACCTTCTTGGCGCGGGTCAAGGGCGACTCGATGAAGGATGCCAGCCTGCTGGACGGCGACATGGTGGTGGTGCAGAAGAACTGCCCCACCAAGGTCGGAGACATCGTCGTGGCAGTCATCGACGGCCGGGTCACGGTCAAGTACCTGCGCCAGCAACCGGACGGCCGCCTCTACCTGCAGGCCGCAAACCCTGCCTTCGCAGACATCCTGCCCGAAGGCGAGCTCGAGATTCTCGGGGTCGTCGTGGGCCAGTTCCGCAGCTACAGGAGGTGACCGACTGACCACCTCCAACGCCGGGCCGTGAGGCCACTCCATTCGCGCTGACCAGCGGCTCCTGCGAGAGCCGTGGGGACAGCTTTGCCCGAAACAACTTGATTGCAGCCCGGACGCGCTGGGCGCAAGGGAGAACCTATGCCCGTGAACGGCAATGACCCGACCTCGGAGGAGCTGAAAAGCGCCGGACTGCCCGTGATGTACCTCGACTACGACGGCCCGCTGCACAACGAGTCCGTCTACTGGGACGAGACCATCCGCCGGCCCCAGATGCGCGCGCCAGAGCGCTACTGGCTGTTCCAGCACACCCCGTTGCTCGAGCAGCTGATGGCGCCGCACCCCGCCATCGCCATCGTCCTGAGCACGTCGTGGGTCCTGCACTATGGACTCCGGAAAGCCGCGAAGGAGCTGCCGGCCGGCTTACGCAGCCGGGTCGTCGGGAGCATCTACGACGGCCAAACGTCCGACTTCAGGTACCTGCCGCGCGGAGCGCAGGTGGCTTCCGATGTGGAGCGCCGTCAACCGCCTCGATGGCTCGCCTTGGACGACGACGCAATCGGCTGGCCAGCATGGGCGCTGCCGCACCTGCTGCTCACGGACCCTTACGAAGGTATCAGCCTGCCCGAGACCACCCTCGCGGATCGCGTTCTGGCTGGGAATTTCATAGCGCCCTACGACTGTCCGGGGCGACCGTTTGACGAGTCCCAGCCGGTTTTCTTTGCCGAGCTTCTGACCGGCTCAGAAACCGTCGCGCTCCCCCTGACAAGCGCTCGCTCCTTCGAAGTGTTTTTTCGCTGTCCTGGCCGGCGACGGCGCCCATACCGCTTTGATGTCCCGTCCACGGCGTGCCCGAGCACTTCGGCAATTTCCATGGCATCCCATCCTTGCTCTCGCAGATCTTCCGCCACCGAATGGCGAAAATCAATGGCCGATACACGAGGGCCAGTCGGCCACAACATTCGGCCCCATCTCGCGAGTCGATTCCTCAGAACCGCGTCGCTTTTGATCCGGACCACGGTTTCGCCCCCATCGGCCAGGATCAACGACATGATTGGCTGGGGCACGGAAGACACCGGAATCTCCACCTCGCGCTCCTTCTGTCCGGCCACTTTGTCGCGGACCTTCGCGCCCAAAACACGCAGGCGCACCTTGCTTCCGACTCGCAGAAACTGCACACCCTTCAACAGCTCGCTAGGGCGACAACCAAGCTCCAGGAGGGCCCAGACGACTGGCCCCCACTTGCGGCTTTTCAATGCCATCGAAAGCATCTTGGAGCCCCATTCGTCATGCTTCATATTCCCGCGCTTCGATCGGACGGGTCGAGCAGTTTCACCACTTTGCGCGAGGAGACCCTTGCGGCTGATTTCGCACACCGCGTCCAAGTCGTGAAGAAGACCGCGCATAAATGCCGCGGCTTCGGCGCGCTTTTCCTTTGCGGCTTCATCTCCTTCCGTCGCGTCGTAGCGCAAGAGCATTGTCTTGAGCGCGCTTTTGAGCACCCACTTCAGCGCGTTCGACATCACCTGGTACGAGTTCGGATTGGGTGCATACGGCATCAATACATGATCCCAACCAGGTTCGCCAGCCGCCAAAGAGACTTTTCGTTGCGCCGTCAGCAACTTGCCCTTGACCTTATAGCAATTGATGGTTGTTGCTGAAACTTCCGTTGTTGCAGCCACGATCGACCGAGCCCGATCTACAACTGCATGCTCCCCGACAGCCTGCAAGGCCTCCCCTGACTTTTCGTTTTCGTTTTCGTTTTCCATCGTGTACTCCATTTCGTTCGTCATCGAATCGCACTCGATCACGAACGCGTCTTCGCTGTGATTCCTATTGCGTTAGTTGCTTTCATGCCGGCTATGCAACCGCCGCGCCACACACGCGTCAGACCTTCCGGTCCTCCGCATGTATGTCACGCCGCTTGCTACGCCGTCGGTGAGCCATTCCCCATTCGTTCCGAATAGGTCACGGCACACATTACCGAACCTGTCT
>JAZKFD010000037.1:0-8708 GCA_040386635.1 Pseudomonadota bacterium | reverse complement strand
CCTATGCAGTGTGAATGCATCGCTCTACCGCTGAGCTAACCGCCCTGTCGCTGCATGTCGGCTACGGGGCCGGACGCTGCAGGAAAGCCTCGAATTATGCCATAGGCGCTGATGAGCCCAGCCGCCACAACGTCTTGCCGCCGCTCGCCTTATCGAGCTGCAGCAGCACTTCTTCGTGCGCGAACGACTCCTGCTCTGTCGCGAGCAGCACCGGCAAGGTGAAGATCGAAAGATCGACCCGCGTGTCGATGCCGCCCACCGGGGTGCTGTCAACGATGTCGATGAGAAGCGCGTCCTGGCCACGTGTCAGGTTGATGTAGACATCCGCGAGCAGTTCTGCATCGAGCAGCGCGCCGTGCAGCGTGCGCGAGGAGTTGTCAACGCCCAGCCGGTCGCACAGCGCGTCGAGGCTGTTGCGTTTGCCTGGGTACATTTCCTTGGCCATCGCGAGCGTGTCGGTGACCTGCGCGACATAAGTGCGAAAGCGGGGCTTGCCCACGCGCTCGAGTTCCTTGTCCAGGAACGACACGTCGAACGCCGCGTTGTGGATGATGATTTCAGCGCCTTCGAGATAGGCCATGAGCTCATCGGCGACGGCGCCGAAAAGCGGCTTGTCACGCAGGAACTCATTGCTGATGCCGTGGACCTTGAGCGCGTCTTCGTGACTGTCACGCTCGGGGTTGAGGTAGAAATGCTTGTTGTTGCCGGTCAGCTTGCGGCTGACAAGCTCCACGCAACCCACTTCGATGATCCGGTCTCCGCCTTCTGCAGAAAGGCCTGTGGTTTCGGTGTCTAGAACGATCTGGCGCATCGCCCGAATTATGCTTGAGCGCCCATCACCGGAACCGCAATCCGAGGACAGCGGTTACTCCATGCTAATGATTTTCCTTGGCGTGGTTGATCGAGTATTTCGGAATATCGATCACCACATCCTGCTGCTTGAGAATCGCCTGGCAGGAAAGGCGTGAATTGGGCTCCAGGCCCCATGCACGGTCAAGCATGTCTTCCTCGCCCTCTTCCATCTCGCTGAGCGAATTGAAGCCTTCGCGCACGATGACATGGCACGTGGTGCAGGCGCAGACGAGGTCGCAGGCGTGCTCGATCGGAATATTGTTGTCCAGCAGCGCCTCTGCAATCGTGGTGCCCGCAGGCGCACTCACTTCAGCGCCATCTGGGCAGTACTCGGCATGCGGCAGTATCTTGATGATGGGCACTAGAGGTTCTCCACGTTCTTGCCTGACAGCGCCTTCTGGATGCTGTGGTTCATGCGTTCGGCTGCAAAGGATTCCGTGCCCATGGCCAGCGCCTTCGTCGCAGCCTCGATCACGGCGGCGTCCTCACTTTGCGCTGCAGTCTGTCGCAACTGCGCCATCAAGCCGGCGATTTCCTCTCGCTCCTTGTCAGACAGCAGCTCGCCGTCGGCATCGAGCGCGCTTTGCGTGGCCATCAGCATGCGATCAGCCTCCACCCGCGCCTCGGCCAGGGCGCGGGCCAGGATGTCCTGCTCGGCGGTGGTAAAGCTGTCCTGCAGCATGTTCGCGATCTGGTCATCAGACAACCCATAGGAGGGCTTCACGTCAATGCTGGCCTCGACGCCGCTCAGTTGCTCCCTTGCGGTGACACTCAGCAGCCCATCGGCATCGACGGTGAAGGTCACGCGAATTCGGGCCGCGCCAGCCGCCATGGGTGGAATACCCCGCAACTCGAACCGGGCCAGGCTGCGGCAATCCTGCACCAGGTCGCGCTCGCCCTGCACGACGTGCAGCGCAAGTGCCGTCTGGCCATCCTTGTAGGTGGTGAAGTCCTGCGCTTTCGCCGTTGGAATCGTTTCGTTGCGAGGCACGATGCGCTCCACGAGGCCGCCCATCGTCTCGATGCCAAGCGACAGCGGAATCACGTCGAGCAGCAACAAATCGCCTGCCGGATCATTGCCAGCCAGCTGATTTGCCTGGATCGCCGCGCCAAGCGCAACCACTTCATCGGGGTTGAGGTTGGTCAGGGGCGGGCGTCCAAAGAATTCACCGACGGCCCGCTGCACTTGCGGCATACGCGTGGAGCCACCCACCATGACGACGCCCTGGACGTCTTCCTTGTCCAGCCGGGCATCGCGCAGCGCCTTGCGAACGGCAGCCAGGGTTCGCGCGGTGAGCGCGGCCGTTGCCGCTTCGAAGTCGCTGCGGCTCGCGGAAAACTCGCTTTTATCGGCGCCCAGCACGACCTGAACGGACGCCGTCGCCTCGGACGTGAGGCGCTCTTTCAACATCCGGGCACCCATCCTGATCGAAGCCTTGTCGCTGGCCGTGACGGCCTGGGAGCCGCTATCCTGCAGCATCAGGTCTGCCAGCACGCTGTCATAGTCGTCACCGCCCAGGGCCGAATCACCACCGGTTGAAATGACTTCAAAGACACCGCGCGCCAGCCGCAGGATGGAGATATCGAAGGTGCCGCCGCCCAGGTCATACACCGCGTAAATGCCTTCGCTTGCGTTGTCCAGGCCGTAAGCGATGGCAGCAGCCGTCGGCTCATTGATCAGGCGCAGCACGTTGATCCCGGCAAGCCTGGCGGCATCCTTGGTCGCCTGGCGTTGCGCTTCGTCGAAGTAGGCCGGCACCGTGATCACCGCGCCGTACAGGTCGTCGTTGAAGGTGTCTTCGGCGCGATACCGCAGGGTGGCCAGGATCTCGGCACTGATCTCCACAGGCGATTTCTCGCCCGCACGCGTCTGCAATGTGACCATCCCGGGCCGGTCCAGGAATTCATAGGGCAGCTTGCTGCGCCCGGCAATGTCGGACAGGCCACGCCCCATCATTCGCTTCGCAGAGGCGATTGTGTTGCCCGGGTCTTGCGCCTGGGCCGCCTGCGCGTCGAACCCGATCTGGCGGCCTCCGCCTTCGAGGTATCGCACCACGGAAGGCAGCAACACCCGCCCTTCGTCATCGGGCAGGCACTCGGCAACGCCGCTGCGCACGGCCGCAACCAGCGAATGAGTCGTGCCAAGGTCGATGCCCACTGCGATTCGCCGCTGGTGCGGATCGGGCGTCTGGCCGGGTTCTGATATCTGCAGGAGTGCCATAAAGGAGCGCGTAAAGCAGGCGCGTGAACGCCTCGGAGTAAGACGCTATTGTCCCAGTTGCTCGTAGCGGGCCTGCACGTCCTGGCCGAATCGCTCAACAAACATAAGGCCTCTCACCTGCTGGGCCGCCGCTTGAGGATCGCCCTGAACGTCCAGCAAGCTTGCGATGCGCGCAACGGTTTCATTGCGAGTGGCATTCAGTCGACTGTCGAGCACGTCAAGAGCCGCTTCATCGTCCGCTTCATCCAGCAATTCGCGCAGTTCCATCTGCTCCATCAGGAACTCAGCGGGCATCGCGGTGTTGCTTTCTGCCTGGATGGGCGCGCCGCGCAGTTCGCAAAGATAGGCGGCGCGTTTGAGCGGATCTTTCAGGCGCTGGTAAGCCTCATTGATGCGAACCGACCATTGCATGGCCACCCGCTGGGCTGCCGGACCCTGAGCCGCAAACCGGTCCGGGTGGGCCTCTCGCTGGAGCTCTTTCCATCGCGCATCGATGGCGGAACGGTCCTGCTCGAACCTGGCGGGTAAGCCGAAAAGCTCGAAATCGTTGGCGTTGAGATTCACACCCGGAACGATTCCCCGCAGCCGCAGCGGTCGCGCTCGTTGGGGTTGATGAATTTGAAGCCTTCGTTGAGGCCCTCGCGCACGAAGTCAAGCTGGGTGCCGTCGATGTATGCGAGGCTCTTGGGGTCGATCAGCACCTTCACCCCATGGTCTTCGAACACGATGTCCTCGGGCGCTACCTCGTCAACATATTCAAGCTTGTAAGCCAGCCCCGAACAGCCGGTTGTCTTGACGCCAAGGCGCACACCGACGCCTTTGCCTCGTTTTCCAAGGTAGCGTGAAACGTGGCGCGCTGCTGCTTCTGTAAGGGAAATGGCCACGGCTTAGTTCAGGTGCTTGTTCTTGTAATCCGCAACAGCCGCCTTGATGGCGTCCTCGGCCAGGATCGAGCAGTGAATCTTCACCGGCGGCAAGGCGAGTTCCTGCGCGATCTCGCTGTTCTTGAGCGCTGCAGCCTGGTCGAGCGTCTTGCCCTTGACCCACTCGGTCACGAGCGAGCTCGAAGCGATGGCGGAGCCGCAACCGTAGGTCTTGAAGCGTGCATCTTCGATGACCCCGGTTTGCGGGTTCACCTTGATCTGCAGCTTCATCACGTCGCCGCAGGCAGGCGCTCCGACCATGCCGGTGCCAACCGACTCATCGCTCTTGTCGAAGGAGCCGACATTGCGGGGGTTCTCGTAGTGATCAACGACTTTTTCAGAATAGGCCATGGTTCAAATCTCCGGTACTTCGCAGTTGTTCAATGCGCGGTCCATTGGATGGTCGAGATGTCGATCCCATCCTGGTACATCTCCCACAAGGGGCTCAACTCGCGCAGCCGCGCGACGTTTTGCCTGATGGTGGAGATCGCGTAGTCGATTTCTTCTTCGGTCGTGAAGCGGCCGATGGTCATGCGAAGGCTGCTGTGCGCCAGCTCATCGCTGCGGCCCAGGGCGCGCAAGACATAGCTCGGCTCGAGCGAGGCCGACGTGCAGGCCGAGCCGGACGAAACCGCCAGCCCCTTGATGCCCATGATCAGCGACTCGCCTTCGACAAAATTGAAACTGATGTTCAGGTTCTGGGCGACACGGTGATCCATGTTGCCGTTGATGAACACCTGTTCAACGTCTTTCAGTCCGTCCAGCAGGCGCTGCTGGAGCGCACGCGCCGTGGCGTTGTCCTGTGCCATCTCGAGCTTGGCAATTCGATAAGCTTCGCCCATGCCCACGATCTGGTGGGTAGGAAGCGTCCCCGAACGCATGCCGCGCTCGTGCCCGCCGCCGTGCATCTGTGCCTCGATCCGCACGCGCGGCTTGCGGCACACGTAAAGCGCACCGATGCCCTTGGGGCCGTAGGTCTTGTGTGACGCCAGGCTCATCAGATCGACCGGCAGCTTCTTCACGTCGATCTCGACCTTGCCCGTTGCCTGGGCCGCATCCACATGGAACACGATGCCTTTTTCGCGGCAAAGCGCACCGATTGCGGCAATGTCCTGGATCACGCCGATTTCGTTATTCACGAACATCACGCTGAGCAAAATCGTGTCGGGGCGCATGGCGGCCTTCAGCACCTCGAAGTCGAGCATGCCGTCTTCCTTGACATCGAGATAGGTCACCTCGAAGCCCTGGCGCTCCAGCTCGCGCATCGTGTCCAGGACCGCCTTGTGCTCGGTCTTGACGGTGATGAGGTGCTTGCCGCGTGTCTTGTAGAAGTTGGCCGCGCCCTTGACTGCCAAATTGATCGACTCGGTCGCGCCGGAAGTCCACACGATCTCGCGCGGGTCGGCACCAATCAGGTCCGCAACTTCGCCGCGCGCCTTCTCGACCGCTGCCTCGGCTTCCCAGCCCCACGCATGACTGCGCGATGCCGGGTTGCCGAAGTGCTCGCGCAGCCACGGAACCATCGCGTCAACGACGCGCGGATCGACCGGCGTCGTCGCGCCATAGTCCAGATAAATCGGAAAGTGCGGTGTCATGTCCATGCTGGCTGCCGGCTGAAGTTGTCGAACGGTTGTCGAACGGGATTGAGAAACCTGGCTGACGAATCCGTGATCAGGACTTGGCAAACGAATTGCCGAGAGCGAACACTGAGTTGGGCGCGTTCACCCGGATCGGCTTGACCACCGGTTGAGCAGAAATCGCGCGCTTGACAGCCGGCTTGTCCTCGATGGTGATGCCCTTGGCGAGCTGGTCTTCAACCAGCTTCTGCAGCGTAACCGAGTCGAGAAATTCGACCATGCGCTGGTTAAGCTGCGACCACAGCTCGTGTGTCATGCACCGACCGCCATCGCCCTGGCAGTTTTCCTTGCCGCCGCACTGGGTTGCGTCGATGGGCTCATCGACGGAGACGATGATGTCGGCAACGGTAATGTTGGCCGCCTTGCGACCCAGGGTGTAGCCGCCGCCCGGCCCGCGTGTCGATTCCACGAGTTCGTGCCGGCGCAGCTTGCCAAAGAGCTGCTCGAGGTAGGAAAGGGAAATCTGCTGGCGCTGGCTGATTGCAGCGAGCGTGACAGGGCCATTGTTCTGGCGCAGGGCCAGGTCGATCATTGCGGTGACCGCAAAGCGGCCTTTTGTGGTGAGACGCATCTGGAAGCTCCTTAATGCCTGTCTTTCATATCGCTTGACGGCGAACAGATCGCCGCAAGTTCGTCTCCGCCCTCATGGGTGCTGTTTGTTCTTGAGTATTTCCGTCAAGTATAGCAGGTACCCCCTTACTCTGCTCGGGTAATCCCCAGTGGCTCAACCGCTCACCGCTGCTCAAGGCCGCGCCTTGGCGGTCAGCCAGCGCCCTTGCTGATCAGTACAACGTTGTCGTGCACAACGGCCCCGAATGCCTGTTCCTTGAGAAGCGCGAGCTGGTCACGGACCCGGGCGGCTTTTTCGAATTCCAGATTGCGCGCGTGCTCGAGCATCTGCTTTTCGAGCCGCTTGATCTCGCGGGCGATGTCTTTTTCGGACATGTCCTGGGTCATCGCGCGCTGGAGCTCCTGCTTTTCGTTTTCGCGTTCGGTCTTGGCGCTGTAAACACCGTCGATCAGGTCGCGCACTTCTTTCCGGATGCTGCGCGGCGTGATGCCATGCAGCTCATTGTGAGCAATCTGCTTTGTCCGCCGACGATCGGTCTCGCCAATGGCCTTTGCCATGGAGTCGGTCATCTTGTCCGCGTAAAGAATCGCCTTGCCGTTCAGGTTTCGCGCGGCGCGGCCAATCGTCTGGATGAGCGAGCGCTCTGCCCGCAGGAAACCCTCCTTGTCCGCGTCAAGTATCGCCACAAGTGACACCTCGGGAATATCGAGTCCTTCGCGCAGCAGGTTGATGCCCACCAGCACATCGAACTGTCCCAGGCGCAGATCGCGCAAGATCTCCACCCGCTCCACCGTATCGATGTCACTGTGCAGATAGCGCACTTTCACGCCGTTGTCGGACAGGTAGTCGGTGAGCTGTTCGGCCATGCGCTTGGTGAGCGTGGTGATCAGTACCCGCTCGTTCTGCTCGACCCGCAAGCGGATTTCCTGCAGCACGTCATCGACCTGGTGGGTCGCGGGGCGAACTTCGACCACCGGGTCGATCAGGCCAGTCGGCCTGACGAGTTGCTCGACGACCTGCCCTGCGTGTTCGTTTTCATAAGCAGCAGGCGTGGCCGACACGAAGATGACCTGGTGCATCCGCGTTTCGAACTCCTCGAACTTGAGCGGCCGGTTGTCCAGCGCCGACGGCAGGCGAAAACCATACTCCACGAGTGTCGTCTTGCGCGAGCGGTCGCCGCTGTACATCGCGCCCAGCTGGCCGATCATCTGGTGGCTCTCGTCCAGGAACATGATCGAGTCGCGTGGCAGATAGTCAGTGAGGGTCGACGGCGGCGCCCCGGGCGGCGCGCCAGACAGGTGCCGCGTGTAGTTCTCGATGCCCTTGCAGTGGCCAATTTCGCTGAGCATTTCCAGGTCGAACCGGGTGCGCTGCTCGATGCGCTGCGCCTCGACCAGCTTGCCATCGGCGACAAACTCCTTCACCCGCTGGTCCAGCTCCAGCTTGATCGACTCGACGGCGCCGATCACCTTTTCACGCGGGGTGACGTAATGGCTGGACGGATAGACGGTGAAACGCGGCACCTTCTGCCGGATGCGGCCGGTGAGCGGATCAAACAGCTGCAGTGATTCGATCTCGTCGTCGAAGAGCTCGATGCGGATCGCCAGCTCGGAATGCTCGGCTGGAAAGATATCGATCGTGTCGCCCCGAACACGAAACGTGCCGCGCGAAAAGTCCTGCTCGTTTCGGTTGTACTGCATCCGGATCAGCTGCGAGATTACATCGCGCTGCCCGATCTTGTCGCCCACCCGCGTGATGAAACGCATCTTGGTGTAGTCCTCGGGCGCGCCAATGCCGTAGATCGCGCTCACCGTCGCCACGATCACCACGTCGCGCCGCTCCAGCACGCTCTTGGTGGCCGAAAGGCGCATCTGCTCGATGTGCTCGTTGATCGAGCTGTCCTTCTCGATGAACAGGTCGCGCTGCGGCACATAGGCTTCGGGCTGGTAGTAGTCGTAGTAGCTCACGAAATACTCGATCGCGTTCTTCGGAAAGAATTCGCGGAACTCGCTGTAGAGCTGCGCAGCCAGCGTCTTGTTGGGCGCGAACACGATGGTGGGCTTGCCCAGGCGCGCGATCACGTTGGCCATCGTGAAGGTCTTGCCTGAACCGGTCACACCCAGAAGCGTCTGGAACACTTCGCCGTCGCGCACGCCTTCCACCAGCTTGTCGATGGCGCCGGGCTGGTCGCCGGCCGGCGGGTATGGCATGAACAGTTCGAACGGCGAATCCGGAAAACTGATGAACTCGCCCTGTTTCGGCGCTTCGATGACTTCGGTGATTTCGGACATAGGTCTGGGTTGGATGCTTCGATGCAGGAAGATCGGACGTGTACGGATAGCTGCGGGCGGATGGGGCTACGCGGGAATTGCCGTTTGGTCAACGGTAAAATCACCGGGCAACCGGACAGCGTACCGCAAGCGCACCCCGCTGTGCTACTGACAACTTCCCAGCTACAAGGATCTCCATGTCTCTCTTCACCGCCGTCGAAATGGCACCGCGCG
>JAZKFD010000036.1:0-11958 GCA_040386635.1 Pseudomonadota bacterium | reverse complement strand
GAAGAAGAGGTTGAACACGCTCTTGCCGCGAAGCAGCGGCACCTTCTTGACTTCGCGGTCGCTCACGCTGACAAAGCTCGCGGCGGTATCCAGGATGTGCGTGACGATGTCGCGCGGCAGGCCCTCGACCGAGAGCAGGTGCACCAGCTCGCCGTTCTTGTTCAGTTGGGGATTGCGCTTGTAGAGCATCAGGCTTCCTCGATCCGGAAACTGAACTGGCCCGCTTCGCTGCGTACCAGCGACAGCGACTGCGATGCAGGCAAGCTCACGCGTGCAGCGGCGAAATCGGCCTGGATGGGAAGCTCGCGCCCACCCCGATCGACCAGCACGGCGAGCTTGACGCTGGCCGGCCGTCCATAGTCGAACAGCTCGTTGATCACCGCGCGAATGGTGCGACCGGTGTAGAGCACGTCGTCCAGCAGGATGATGTGCGAATCGTTCACATCGAACTCGAGCTGCGTCTGCCGGCCCGCACCGGACAGACCGCGCTTGGCAAAGTCGTCGCGATGCATGGACGAGGAGATCACGCCCGCGCTGCCAGGCAGTTGCATGTCGCCGTGAAGGCGCTGCGCGAGCCACGCGCCGCCGGAGGTGATCCCGACCAGCCGCGCATTCGCGATGCCCATTTGCTGCACGCCTCGCAGTAATTCGCCGTACAGCGCTTGCGCGTCCAGGTACAAGGCTCCTGCGCCAGGTGTTGAACCACCTGCCCCCGCGTTGCTTGGACTGCTCACGGCAGGCTCCTCAAAAACTGTTCAAGAATCACGCAGGCAGCGCCCGCGTCTGCGTCGGCGCTGCCAGCGGAAAGCGCTTCGGTCGTGCTGTAGCGCTCATCGACTTCGTAGACTTCCAGCTTCAGCCTGGCGCGCAATTGCCGGGCGAATTTTCGCGCCCGCGCCGTATTGTCGTGGCTGGCGCCATCGGGATGGAAGGGCACGCCGACGACCAGCGCGTCGGGCTGCCACTCGTTGACCCGAAGCCCGGCCTGAACCAGCCGCGCATCCCCTTCGGCCTTGATGGTGGGCTGCGGTGTCGCGCTGCGCAGCAGCCGGTTGCCCACGGCCACGCCGGTGCGCTTCAATCCGTAATCGAAAGCAAGAAACGTCTGGAAATGGGGAGGGACGGTGGCGCTGGGGTTGCTCATGCGAAGGGGCTCACTACGCGTGCCCCGCATCGGGAGAGAGCATCCAGGACTGCAGGCCAAGCAGCGACAGGGCTTTTTCGTACCGCTGCTCCACGGGCGTATCGAAAATTACGCCGATGTCTGCACCCACCGTCAGCCAGCTGTTCTCGGCCAGCTCGGATTCGAGCTGACCTTCGCCCCAGGCCGAATATCCCAGTGACACCAGCACCTTGCGCGGACCGGCACCGGTGGACAGGGCTTCCAGGACATCCTTGGAAGTGGTCATTTCCAGGCCGCCGGGAATCGTCATGGTCGAGGCGTAAACCGGTTCGCTGGGTGCTGACTCGCGCGTGAACACCGGCTCGTGGAGAACGAATCCGCGCTCGGTCTGCACGGGACCGCCCTGGAACACGGGGGTTCGCGCCAGGTCGTCCCGCCCCAGCGGAAGCTCCACCTTGTCAAACAGATTGCCCAGGTTGATATCGCTGGGCTTGTTGATGACAAGGCCCAGCGCGCCGCGCGCACTATGCTCGCAGAGATAAACGACGGATCTGGAAAAGGCTGCGTCCTGTAGCCCCGGCATCGCTATGAGGAAATGATGCGTCAGGTTGATGGACGATTCTTCGGAAGGCATGATCGGTCATTTTAACTCCTCGATGAACTCAACATACGCTGCGGGTCTTGTGTGGTTTCGAAGGGATTTGCGGGCCCACGACAACGCCGCGTTTTCGCAAGCGCTTCAGGCCTGCGGGCAGGTTCACTGCGCATTCGTCTTTGACCGAACCATCCTGGAATCACTGCCCCGGAGAGACCGGCGGGTCGAATTCATCCGGGAGTCTGTCGCTTCGCTCGATGAGGATCTGCGCGCGCTTGCCGCACGACCGGGTGCGGGGCTGATCTGCTCCCACGCCGCCGCTGCGACGGAGATCGAGCGGCTTGCCGTCGAGCTGGGCGCGCAGGCAGTGTTCGCCAATCACGACGACGAGCCCCTCGCCTTGAAAAGAGACAGCGAAGTCAGGACTGCTCTGGCAGCGCGGGGCATCGCCTTTCACACGTTCAAGGATCACACCATCTTTGAGCGGCGCGAGGTATTGACCCAGTCGCAGTCGCCCTACACGGTGTTCACGCCCTACAAGCGGGCCTGGCTTGCAAAGCTTGGACCGGCAGACATCGGGGAACACCCCGTCGAAGCCAGTGCCGGTGGATTGGCCGACCGACCGGCTGGCATGCGTGGCCCCGTTCCATCGCTGTCTGATCTCGGGTTCGAGCCGAGCAACCTGAGAGACCTCCAGATCGCCACGGGCACGGCGGGTGGCCGCAAGCTGTTGCAGACCTTCGCGGGCCGTATCGACGCCTACGACGAGACGCGAAACTTCCCGGCCGTCAACGGTCCGAGCTACCTGGGGGTGCACCTTCGATTCGGCACGATTTCCATCCGGGAAGCCGTTGCCAGTGCCTTGCCCCGTTTCCAAGCCGGCTCTGTCGGTGCCGCAACATGGCTTGGCGAACTCGTCTGGCGTGACTTCTTCTTTCAGGTCCTGGCCAACTTCCCGCATGTGGCAGGGCACGACCACAAGGGCGCGAGCTTTCGCCCTGCCTACGATGCGATCGAGTGGGAAGAAGGACCGCAAGCCGAAGCGCACTTCGCGGCATGGTGCGAGGGGCGCACCGGCTATCCGCTGGTCGATGCGGCGATGGCGCAGATCAACAGCACGGGCTACATGCACAACCGCCTGCGGATGGTCGTGGCAAGCTTCCTGACAAAAGACCTGGGCATCGACTGGCGGCGCGGCGAGCGCTACTTCGCGCTGCATCTGAATGACTACGACCTGGCGGCCAATAACGGTAACTGGCAGTGGGCCTCATCGAGCGGTTGCGACGCACAGCCGTACTTTCGAATCTTCAACCCGGTCAGCCAGAGCCGCCGGTTCGATCCCGACGGTCAGTTCATCTCGCTGTACCTGCCGCAACTGGCAGCGCTGGGACCCCGGTTGATTCACGAACCATGGACGGGCGCTCGGCCAAAAAACTATCCCGCGCCCATCGTGAGGCACGACGAAGCGCGGGAGAAGACCCTCAAACGATACGCGGTCGTCAAGGGTCAGTAGGGTCGATCAGAGTCAATCCGGCTAGGCGAGCACTGCCGCATTGCAGTAGTGCTTCACCAGCGACAGCAGTTCTTCTTCCGAGTACGGCTTGCCCAGGTAGTGGTCAACGCCCAGTTCCTGCGCATGCTCGCGGTGTTTCTGCGCGATTCGCGAAGTGATCATGATGATCGGCAGGTCTTTCAGGCGCTGGTCGCCGCGGATGTTGCGCGCCAGATCGAAGCCATCCATGCGTGGCATCTCGATGTCGGACAGCACGACGGTGGGCTTTTCTTCGGCGAGCCGTTCGAGGGCCTGCAGGCCATCTGCAGCCATGGCCACCCGGTAGCCTTCACGCTGCAGCAGACGCTGTGTCACACGGCGCACGGTGATCGAATCGTCCACTACCAGGACCAGCGGGATCTGCGGTACGGCAGGCATTGGTTCAGCCGGTACCTGCGCGATACCGCCGGTGTTCGGCGTCTGCGCTTGCGCCGCGTCGGCGCTCATCGTGCGTGCCTGATCGCCGTACACGGTGGTGAGCGCCACCGGGTTGTAAATGAGCACCACAGCACCCGACGCCAGCACCGTCATGCCCGCAAGACCCGGCAGGCGAGCCAGTTGCGGGCCCAGGTTCTTCACTACCACTTCCTGATTACCCAGCACCTCATCGACGTGCATGGCAATTCGCTGTGCGGCACTTCGGAAAACAACGACGGGTAGCGTCCGCCCCTGCGGTTCCACGCTCCTTGTGGAGGACTGAAGCAGCGCACCCGACCAGTAGAACGGCACCTTTTCGCCGCCGACATCGTAGGTACCACTCGCGTAGGCCTGCTCGAGCTCTTTGGGTGTGGCGCGGCGAACCACCTCCACCACGTTGGCGGGAACCCCGATCGACAGCTTGCCCGTGCGGATCATCACCACCTGCGTCACGGCTGTGGTCAAGGGCAGCACCAGCTTGAAGCTCGTGCCCTGACCCGCCTGGGTCGTGGTCTCGATCCGGCCGCCCAGTGCATTGACCTCAGCGCGGACTACGTCCATTCCGATGCCCCGGCCCGACAATTCGGTGATTTCCGCCGCCGTCGAAAAGCCCGGCATGAAGATGAGATTGGCGGCTTCCTGATCGGACAGCGCCTGATCCGGCTTGATGAGACCCTGCTGCAAGGCCTTCTCGCGGATGCGCGGCACGTTCAGGCCCGCGCCATCGTCGCGGAATTCCACCGAGACGTCGTTGCCTTCATGGTGCAGGCCGATGAGGATGGTCCCGGCTGCCTCCTTGCCGGCTTGCGTCCGCGCAATCGGATCTTCGATTCCGTGTGCCACGCAGTTGCGCAGCAGATGCTCGAACGCGGGTGTCATGCGGTCCAGCACGCCGCGGTCCATTTCGATGGAGCCGCCGATGATGTCCAGCTTCACCTGCTTGCCGGTTTCCTTGGAAGCCAGCCGGATCACGCGGTACAGGCGCTCGGATATGCCCTCGAACTCCACCATGCGGGTTCTGAGCAGGTCGCGCTGCAGTTCGCGCGTCTGACGCGCCTGCGCGATCAGATCATCTTCGGTGGACTCCACCGTGCGCTGCAAATTGCGCTGCACCGTCGCCACGTCGTTCACCGACTCGGCCATCATGCGCGTCAGTTCCTGCACGCGGGTGAAGCGGTCAAACTCAAGCGGATCGAAGCCGGCAGCCGAATCCTTGGCCTGCGCGAGGCGCGACTGCATCTGCGATTCGGCCTGCAGCTCGATGTCGCGCAACTGCGAACGCAACCGATCCAGGTTGCCCGTGAGGTCGGTGAGCGAACTGCGCAGTTGCCGCAGCTCCGCCTCCAGCCGCGAGCGGGTGATCATCACCTCGCCGGCCTGGTTGACCAGGCGATCGAGCAATTGCGATCGAACACGCACCGCCTGGTTGGCCGCGGCGCGCTGCGGCGCGATGTTGGTGGTAACCGGCCGGGCAATGAGCGAGCGCGCCATGGGTTGCGGTTGCTGCTGCGCCGACTCGGCCAACGAATCCTGCGCGGCTGCCGATGGCTCCGGCGCTACGAGCGGCTGCTCCAGCTGCACTGGCTCAACGAGATCGGAGGTGCCAGCGGCGGCGGCAAGGCCGGTGATGCCGGTAATGCGCAAAGTTTCGAACGTGGCCTGCATGCCGTCATAGCGATGCAGGATCGGCTCGATGTTTTCCGTGCTCACCGCATCCATGCCGAGGTATTCGATCTCGGACTCCATGCGGTGCGCGAGCTCGCCCAGGCGCAGGGCGCCGGCAAGCCGCGCGCTGCCCTTGAGCGTGTGCAGGGCCCGCAGCGCCTCGTCGCGCGCGCTGCGGTTTTCCGGACGCGCACTCCACTGACGCAAGGCGCCGCCCAGCTGCGGCATCAGTTCAATCGCTTCTTCCTCGAAGATCGGGAACAGATCGGGATCGAGTGCATCCTCGACATCGATGTCGTCCTCATCGTCATTCAAGGAAACCACAGTGCGCCGGACCGCTTCCGGCACCTCGGAAACGGGATGGAACACCGGCGCCGGCTGGGACGGGTGCATAGGCGCCAGGGGCTCGATCGGCCGCACCAGCTCCATGGGTTCCATGGGTTCCATGGGTTCCATCGGTTCCATCGGTTCCATCGGTTCCATCGGTTCCATCAGCTCGATCGGCGGCTGAACCAGAGGCTCCTGCGCAACGAATTCCTCGACGAGTGACTCTTCGAGCGAGATTTCCTCGCCGACCGGCTCTGCCACCGGTTCGTGCGCGGGCTCTGCCAATGCGTCCACGCCTACAGGCTCTCGCGATGCATCCGCATCCGCATCCGCATCCGCAATGGCTTGCGGCTGGAGCGGTGGATGCTCCTGTGCGGCGAAATCCAGATCGCCAAATCCGCTCATCCCAGGCAAGGCCGAGTCAGGTGCGTCATCGCGCTTGGCGATGTCCAGCTCGCCAAGGGCCTGGAGCGACTCGACGATTCCGGAAGCGGGCTCTTTCAGGAAGCCGGCGGCAAACTGGTGCAACAGCCGCCGGATTTCCTCGGTGGCATTGGTGAACACCTTGCCGTGTTCCGGCGTGCAATAGGCCAGCGTCTGTGCATGCTGCAGGGCGCTCTCGAGCGCACGGGCAATATCGGACAGTGCATGAAATCCGACGGTGGCCGAGCTGCCCGACAGCGCGTGCGCCAGGCCGACGGTAGAGTCGGGCACGGGTTGATCGAGTTCAAGGGCCCAGTCGCTGACTTCGTTGGCCAGGCGGCGCGACCACTCATCGGCCTCGTTGAGGTAAACGTTGTACAGGGGAATGCCAATCCGCAGCGAACCGATGACCTTGACCTGCTCGTCGGCCTCGGGGGACGGCTCCAGCTCCTCGTGCTCAGGCTCGCCAGCGAATGGCTCGACCGCTTCGGTGTCCATGGTGGACAACGACTGCGGCAGTGATGGCGATTGCTGTTCCGCTGGCGGCTGCGGGTCGAAATCAAAATCGAAATCGGCACTGAATTCTTCGATCGACACTTCAACCGGCTCTGCCGGTTCGGTCGGTGCGGGCCGGATGACCTGCGTCGAATCGAATCCTGCAGGCTCGGAGGCGGGCGACACGGGTGCCGCGGGCACCTCCATGACCACCGGCTCTTTAGATTCATCCGATACCTTCGCTGCCTCGGGCGCATCGAGTTCGATGGGTTCGACAACGTCCTGCACGTTCTGCGCGGGCGTTGCGATTTCTGGAAACTCGAATACCGGCATTGCCGCATCGGCGACCTGCACGTCGAGGTCGAAGGACAGGTCGATTGCTTCGATTGCTTCGATTGCTTCGATTGCTTCGATTGCTTCGATTGCTTCGATTGCTTCGATTGCTGCGGGTGTGGCCGGAAAGTCGAAGGCAAGCAGCTTGTTATCGACTCGCAAGGCGTCGGCCGGGACCCGGAATACGCCGGCCTTCCACATGGTGGCATCGTGCCGGGCGATATCTTCCGTCCAGCGTCCGAAGCCGCGCATGGCGTCGCGCGCCAAAACCCGCAATTCGTCGGTCGCGTTCTTCTGGTCTGCAAGCCAGGTGTTGATCAGCTGCTCGAGCGACCATGCCGCTTCGCCGTACTCATCGAGGCCGACCATTCGCGAACTGCCCTTGAGCGTGTGGAAGGCGCGACGCAGCGTGGTGAGCTCACCCAGATCCGAGGGGTTAACGGCCAGCGCATCCAGTGCGGCCAGACCCGTCTGCACGACTTCCCGCGCCTCCTCCAGGAAGATGTCCAGCAGGTCGTCTTCTTCAATATCGGGTTCCGGCGCGGCCAGTGGTGCGACTGCGGGGATGGCAGCCGTCTCGAGCGCTTTCGTGGTCTCGGGCAGGACGCCTTGTGCAGGCGCTTCGGACGCCGCCGGCAGGTCGAAGCCATCGAGTGCCTGGGCGAGCTCACCGAATGCGGGTTCGGGCAGCGCATCAAGAACCACCGGTGGCGCCGTCTGCGCGGCAGGCTCTGGTTGCAGGCCGGGCGTCTGGTCGGCATCGCCGGTGCGCCCCATCAGGGGACGCAACTCGCCGGTGCTGTCGTCATACACGAACAGCTTCCTGGCAAGCGTCGGCTGGTAATTCAGCATGTCGATCAGGAAGCCGAGCGCACCGAGGTTGTTGCCCAGTTTGTCGAACGTGCCCGCGCTACGCGCCTGCGCTTCATTCACCTCGGTGACGATGATGGCCTCGACCGCTTCACGCATGCGACCCACGGCCTGGGCCGCCTGGTCGAGTCCCAGGACCGACAACACACCCCGCATCTGCGCGAGGTAGGAAGGCGCATCGCGCAACGGTGTCTTGTCCTGCAGGTTGCGGAAATACTGGTCGAGCAGCTTTTCGAGTTCGCCCAGGGTTCCACGCAACTCGCCCACGACCGAGCCCATCGTCTGACGGTCGCTCACACGCCGGTAAAGCTCTTCCATCCAGCTTTCAAGTGGCTCGGGCTGCCCGCCCTGGCGAACCTGGTCGAGGCGCTCGGCCAGCCGCGCCGTGCGAACCGCCAGTTGCGGATCGTTGGGATCCAGATCCTGAAAGGCCGCTTCGAGGTACAGCACCGCTGTGGCGACTTCCATCGCGACTTCGGCGCCGGGCGGACGCGCCGTGCGTACGACGCCTTCCACGATATCGGTGAGCGCCTTCGCCAGCGGGCCGCTGGGTGGATGGAGCTTCAGCAGCGAATCGCTGACCAGATGGAACTGGTCCACCACGCCCTTGAGCTTGTTGGCGTCGCCACCGGACAGGGACGACCAGGTTTCCTTGGCTGAGGTGATGCGCTTGCGCGCCTGGGCGAGCAGCACCGGATCGAACCTGCCGTACTGCGCTGAGTGGTAATCCACCGGCACGAAGCGGCCGAGCGCCCACGCATGTCGAACCGCATCCAGCGACGGGCAATCGTCGCCTGCACGCGGCACCGCCTGGGAGCAGAAGAAGACCAGGTCGTGCGCCAGACGGTCCGACACGCCGAGCTCGCCCCGCGCGAGCGATGCGTATTGCTGGAGGATGCGTGAGGCGGCACGCTTGACATAAAGATCAAGCGGCAGGATCCCGATGGCAAGGGCCTCGAAGTAGGCCGCACAGATTTTCCAGAAGATCTTGGGCTGGCGGGCCGACTGCGTCGCGGACAGCGACAGGCTGACACGTGCCAGGTCTGCGGCGGCTTCGACGTCGCCGGTCTTGACCAGCCTGAGCACGCCCTGGTCCATGCGCGAACGCACCGCCGGGTCATAGATGATGGACTCTGCGGGCGTGGGTGTTTGGGGATCGTTCCAGCGCCAGTCCTGCGACCAAAGGTCGGCGGGGTGCACGCGATCGGCACCGGCGAGTTCCTGCGTGTCGCGGTACTGGGGAAACAGGCCAACGGCGGAGGCGGGCTTGCCCAGAAGCACGCCTTCGAGGTATTCGGCGAGCGCGTAGCCGGCACGCTCGACCTTGGCGGCGGCCGCCTCGGTGCACAGCGACGGTTGCTCGATGAACTTCTGTACCGCCGCTTCCATGGAACGCAGCATGTGGGCCGGCGCACCGAGCCCCACCATTTCAAGCGCACCTACGGCCTGGTGCAACTGCTGCCGCGCAATGCGCAGCTGGCCGCCATCGACCGAGGCCATGTCCTGGCCCCGAGCCAGTGCGGTGTCGCGGACGAAGCGCCTGAGCGCAGCCGACGCGGATTCAAGAGACTTGCGAAGCTCGTCCAGCACCCAGGCCAGGGGACCCAGGTCATTGGTAGCGACATCGATTTCCGGAGTTGATTCCATTGCTCACCTATGCCACGCGGGCCAATCGGGCCAATCGAGCTTTTACATGGCCCACGGCGGATCCGGCTGTGCCGGGCCGCTGAAGGCGCCCCCTCGAAGGGGAGGCGCCGCAGGCGCTTGGGGGGTGGGTCACATTTTTAGGCGATCTTGAATCGCGATACCGACTGACGAAGTTCTTCGGCCATTCGCGAGAGCTCCCGCACCTGCTGCGCCGTGGAACGCGTGCCCTCGCCGGTTTGCTCGGTCACCGCAAAAATGTGCTGGATGTTGCCGGCCACAACGTTGGCCGATTCGGCTTCGCTGGCTGCGCGGGTGGAAATCTGCTCAATCAGTTCCGCAAGCTTTCGGGACACCTGGTCGATCTCGGTCAGCGCAGTACCTGCGTTGTCGGAGAGCTTGGCCCCTTCCACCACACCCTGCGTGGAGCGCTCCATCGCCGCCACCGCATCCTGCGTGTCGGTCTGAATGGCCTTCACCAGCGCCGAAATCTGGCGCGTTGCGTCTGCGGAGCGTTCGGCCAGTCGCTGCACTTCTTCTGCCACCACCGAGAAGCCCCGGCCCGCTTCACCGGCTGACGCGGCCTGAATGGCGGCGTTGAGCGCCAGCACGTTCGTCTGTTCGGTAATGTCGGAAATCAGTTCAGTGATTTCACCAATCTCCTGTGACGATTCACCCAGCCGCTTGATTCGCTTGGAGGTTTCCTGGATTTGGTCACGAATCGAGTTCATGCCGCCGATGGCGTTCTGCACAGCCGCGAGACCGGACTCGGCAGCCATCAGGGACTGGCGCGCGACCTGGGCAGATTCCTGCGCCTGTCCGGACACCTGGTTAATGCGGCCCGCCATGTCGAGCACCGACTGGCCGGTTTCGCGAATTTCTCGCAGCTGCTCGGTCGAAGCCGCCAGCAGCTCGGTGGACGTGCTTTCCACCTGCGCCGTCGTTTGCGCAACCTTGGTAGCCGTGTTCTGCACGTTACCCACCAGCTGGCGCAACTCTTCCACCGTGTAGTTCACCGAGTCGGCGATGGCGCCCGTGATGTCCTCGGTCACCGTGGCCTCCTGCGTCAGATCACCTTCAGCCACTGTCTGCAACTCGTTCATCAATCGCAAAATGGCGGCCTGGTTGGCGTCGTTCACACGCTTGGCTTCCTGCTCCTGCTGCTCGGCTTCCAGTCGCTGCTGCTCGGCAACCACCTGGCGCTTGCGCGAATCCTGCAGCTGCACGTAGGCAAGACCCACGGCGCAGAGAATGGCGAACAGGGAAGACAGCGCCAGCGTTGTGAGCGCCCCGGCGCCAAGGCCGGTACGTGAGGACAACTTGCCTTGCAGGTCTTCCATCGAGCGGCGCAGCGGCTCGCTGTCTGCAATGATCGCGGCCTGCGCTTCGCGCGCAGACACCAGGCCCTGCAGGTTGCCCAGAATGGCACCCGCCTGCGTGCGGGTCTGCTCGTACAACTTCATGAGGGCTTCCAGGCGCTCGCGCGTCTGCGGATCCTTCGAGCCGGTCAGGCGCAACTCGGGGCTGCCGTCAAGCAGCCCCTGCGCGATTTCCTTGAACGAGTTCAAGTCCTTGCCCAGCAGGAACACTGCCTCGGGTGACACGCCTTCCATCGTCAGGAACTCGTTGGCCGACTTGCCGATTCGCTGCGTCAACATCACGAGCTGGCCGGCGGCCGAAATCTCTGCCGGCGGTGCGTTTTGCTGAAGCTTGAGAGACGACACGGTTTCAGCAATTTCCAGCAGGTCCGACGATTGACGGTTGATGGTGCGAAGCGCGGCGCCCACCTGCGTCAGGATCTGCTGCTGTGCCATCACGGTCGCTGCATTCTTTTCGGCACGCTCCATGAGTGGCGTGATCTTGGTCACGTCTTCCTGATACTCGGTGGCAACCGGCTGGATGCGAAGGGCTTCGTCACCATCCTTCAATCCGCGCACCGTGCGGGCCAGCACGTCGGCGCTTTCCTTCACGTCAGGAAAGGCCTGCGGGCTTCCCACCAGCGCCTGCGAAACCGATTTCGCAAGGCGCTGCGACTGCATCAGCGACTGGCCCGTGCCAGCCACCTGCTGCGCGACGGTATCGGCCTGCCGCACCGAGAAAATAGCCACCGACCCCAGCACGACCAGCGACAGGGCCAGCAACGTGAAAAGGATACGCTGATGGGTGACGATGGTGCGCCGACCCAGAAGCGGCACCGAAATCAGCTCGGCCTCGTCGACCGTTTCCATTGGGGCCAGGGACTCGTCGGTCACGCTGTCGGGATCGGCCGGGGCAGCGACCATGCGCGCCTCCGCTGGATCGGGGCTGGCCGGATCGACACTCGGATCGGGCATGCCCAGACTGAGTTCACCCGAGTGATCGACCGAAGGCTCGGCGTCTTTTTTCGAGAACAGGTTTTTCAGGGAATCAACGACGGACATGGTGCGGGCCTTCCGGGGAATGCTGTACTAGGCGCTTGCAGCGCTGATGCTCAGGAACTGGGGTTGCTGGGAGAGCGCCTGCAGGTTGAGTTCC
>JAZKFD010000035.1:9301-9764 GCA_040386635.1 Pseudomonadota bacterium | reverse complement strand
GTGGGCCGAAGGCTCGCCGACGAGCTTGCTCACTGGTTTCCAGCGCACGTCCAGCACCTGGATTCGGCCCTCGCTCACTGGGTGTCGAAACGCAGGACAGGTGGCAAGCCGATCGTGCTGCGTCGCAATGTGTCGCGCTTGGCACAGGGCGACCAAACGCAACACATCACCGGTTCCCTCTCATGAAAATCGCGCGCTTCAACCAAGGTAGCCTTGGCGTGGTGCTTGATGAGCAGCACATCGTTGACATCAGTCATATCGTCGGGCTCGACCCGCAGCAATGGCCTCCGGTCGCGGCGACGTCACTCATTGCAGGCTTTGACTCCATTCGGCCCAAGATTCTTGCGGCACTGCCGACGCTGCCCCGCATTCCGCTGGCGTCGGTTCGGCTGCTGACGCCGGTGCCATGGCCCAACAAGGTCATCGCATACCCGGTCAATTACCACGACCATGGGCGCGAACT
>JAZKFD010000035.1:0-9291 GCA_040386635.1 Pseudomonadota bacterium | reverse complement strand
GTGATCGGCAAGCAGGGCCGTAGCATTGCGCGCAAGGATTGGCAGGATCACGTGTTCGGTTATGCCTGCCTGCTCGACATGGTGGTGCGCGGCCGCGAGGAGCGCGTGTTTCGCAAGGCGTACGACAGCTTCTGCCCGGTCGGACCCTGGATTGTCACTGCGGACGAGGTGGGAGACCCGACTCAGCTCGACATGACGTTGCGGGTCAACGGCGAACTGAAGCAGCACGCGAACACCCGCGATCTGGTGCTGGACATTCCCGGGATGATCGAAATGGCCTCAGCCGTGATGACCTTATATCCGGGCGACATCATTGCGACCGGAACGCCGTCCGGTGTGGGACCTGTCAAGGCGGGGGACCAGATCTGCATCCACATCGAACGCGTGGGAGAAATGACGGTGCGCGTGGTCCAGGGCAACAACGGAGCAACGCCGGCGCTCGAAACGCCGTACACCCTGGACATCGTGAAACAGAAATAGCCCGACAAATGGTCGCGTTGCGAAAGACTAGGCCTTGTCCGATTTTCCCGCAGCGTCCGCCAATTTGCTTAGCATCCTGTCGATGATCCAGGGCTGCCGATTTGCGTCTTCTGCGCGCTCCTTCCTGCGAATCGCGTTTCGCACGACGATTGAGCCTGCGTAGCGAAACGGCTCGGGGGGAAAATGCCCCAGCGGCCCCCGCGTCAAGGGGCTGCGCGTCCACGCGTTGTCCTGGTCCAGCAGCATGGAAGAGAGAATCTGCCCGCCCATGTAGGCGGGGCCAACGCCGTTGCCGGAATAGCCGAAACCGTAGTAAATATGCGGCGCGCCGTCGAGCTTGCCGAAGAAGGGCAAGCCGGTGACGGACCGGTCCGAGGGTCCGTTCCAGCTCGCCGTGATGGGGGTCTGATGCAGCGCAGGAAAGAACGAATGAAGCGCGCGCGTCAGGTCCGCCTCATAGGGCGATCGCTGGTCGAACACCGGCGCGATTCGGCCGCCCCTTGCAAATGTATTGCCGCCCTTGCCCAACATCAGCCGACCATCGACCGACGTGCGGTAGTAATAGACGAAGGTCCTTGAGTCCATCACCGAAAGACCGTTGTCCAGACCCATGTCGCGCAGCAGTTCAGGGCATCTCTCGGTAATTACCATATCGCTTGACACCACGGCAATGGTTCGCTCGAACTCGGGTACAGCGCGTGCCATCCAGGCGTTGATTGCCAGGACCAGCTTCTTCGCCTCAATGCTCCCGCTGGGCGTGCGCACAACCACCGGATGACCCCGGCTGAAGTCCAGCATCGGGCTGCGCTCGTAGATCCGGATTCCCATGGCGAGTGCGACCCGGCGAAGGCCGCGCACCAGCTTGCCTGGGTGCACCGTCGCGGCGGTCTGCGAATACACGCCCGCGATGTTGCGCGCTGAACCCGATCGGCGCACCACCTCTTCGGGCGACAAAACCTGGTAGGAGTGGATGCCGCATTCCTCCAGGGCGCGCATCACAGGCTTGAAGGTGTCAACCTGGGCTCGCGATGTCGCGGTGAAGAGCGTGCCATCCTGCCGAAGCTCCGCGTCGAGGCCGTGCTCACGGCAGAAGGCGGCCAGGTGGCCAAGCACTGCTTCGGACGCCTTGACCAGACGGATCGCCTCGGCTTCGCCGTAGAGACGGCGCAAGGTGAAGAATTTTGCGGACCAGGTGTTCAGGCAGCCGCCGTTACGCCCGCTCGCGCCTGCGCCGCAGAGATCGCTCTCGATGATCGCGATGTCGAGCGACGGGTCTTGCTGCCTCGCCTGTATCGCGGTCCATAAGCCAGTGAAACCGCCGCCGACGATGCAAACATCGGCGCGCTGCGCACCTTGCAGGGCAGGCGCGAGGTCCCCGTCGTTGAATAGCGCCTGCTCGATCCAGAATGGCCGCATTCTCAAGTCACTTTCACAGCGTTCAAATGCATGACTCCAGTATCTCACTGCCCGGTAGTAGCGCAGACATGCGGAAGGTGAGCGGCATGCAGGTCCGACGCCGCCGGATGAGGCCCTTCTGGCACAATTCCTGTCGCCACCTCTGCCACTGAAGGGTTAGCGAGTTCGACGCCGCTAACCCTTTACTCTTTTTTGGAAAGTCCGACATGGAACAAGACCCGTTCGACGCCATCCGCTACGTCATCGCGCAAGACAAAAAAAGCGTGACGCTCACGGTGCCGGATATCAAGCTCGATGCCGCGCAATTCGACCAGCTGCTGTTGTCGCTGGCCGTGCTGCGAGCGGGCCTAGAGCCTGCGCACCCCGACCAGCCGCCGCCGCTCGATGAATGGGTCTATCACCCGATGGACGCCTGGCAACTGCTACCACGTGCCAATAGCAAGGGAACGCCGGCCGAAGAAGGATTTCTCCTCGTGATGCGCTCACCCGGTATGGGTTGGTGTCAGCTGCAGGTGCCTGCAGCTGACGCGCAGGCCATGGTGACCTACCTGCAGACGCCGCGCGTGCCCTCTGCCGACACCTAGGGTCCAAAACAGTTTTTAGACCAGGACGAAGTCAGCCAGCGAGAGCACCGGATGCTGGTCAGTGCCGATCACGGCTATAGCAATCGGCGCAGCCGACGCACTGCCGTCACGGTCGTAATAGAGTGTGCCGGTGCTTGTGTCGTAAATGACTCGGTCGCTGGTGTCGTTGCCCTTGATCACACCAGGGCCTGTCGCGAACATCGCTTCCGTCAAGGGTCCTGCGAGACCCAGCGCGGAAAAGACGGACACCTTCAACTGCAGGGTATCGGTGCCGCTCACAAAATCGACAACCGTGTCCTTGTTGGTCGTCGCATTGGGGTAGGTGTCGAACCGGAAGCTGTCGGCACCGGAACCACCCGTCAACGAGTCGTTTCCGTTCCCGCCTGCCAGGGTGTCGTTACCCTCTGCGCCATCGATCGTGTCGTGCCCGTCCAATCCGCTCAGGACATTGGCGTTCGCATTTCCAACCAGGGAGTTTGCGGAGGCATTGCCGGTTCCGTTCAATGCGCCGCCCACCAGCACGAGCTTTTCGACATTGGCTGCGTTGGCGTAGGAGACGCTGGCAATCACCGTATCCAGACCACCCGTGATCGATGAGTCCAGGGCCCTGTCACCGCTGTTATCGACGTAGAACGTGTCATCGCCGTTGCCGCCCGTCATGACATCTGCCCCCGGACCCCCGTCGATCGTGTCGTTGAACGCCGTGCCCGTCAGGGTGTTGACGCCTGCGTTGCCGAAGATGGATACCGCGTTGCCCAGAGCCGAGGCATTGATACCGGCGCCTGCGACGCCGCTGGTGTCGGCAACGAGGGCATTGCCTGTGCCGATGACTACGCGCTCGATTCCAAGGTCGCCAGCCATGAGCAGCAAGGTACTGGTAGTCGTCGCTGCAAACCGGACCTCGTCAATACCAGTGACCCCGTTGTCGAAGATCTCTGCAGCGGGATGTTCGGACGCCAGGAACATATAAATATCCGAGCCTTCGCCGCCATTGAGCGAATCGGTGCCCATGCCACCGTCCAGCACGTCATCCCCGCCCAGACCGAGCAGCGTGTCGTTGCCGGCCAGACCGCGCACGATGTCATCACCGATTCCGCCGCTCAGGTAATCAGCCAGAGCGCTACCCGAAGATGCCTGTCCGGCCTCAGCGATCGTGAGGGAGACCTGCACGGCAACCGCGGATTCAGCGCCCCCGCTGTCGCGCGCGGCGACGGTGAACGCACTGACAGTTCCGGTTGACTGCAGATCGGGGGTCCAGAAAGCGTGGCGCGAGGCGTCGATCAAGTCATTCACCCCGGGGGCCCAGGCAGTCGCGAGTGGGGCGCTTGCGCCGATGAGCAGGGATCCACTGCTCAGGCTGCGTACGACGAATGCATTGACAGGGCCCTCAACGTCAGCTTCGTCGGCCTTGGCAGCCAGCTCTGCCAGCGTGATCTGGGTGTGGCCGCCCGGTAGTGCGTAGTCCACGGCTGCCGAGAACGCAGTGAGCGTGGGCGCATCATTGACCGCCCTGACCACAACCTGGGCCTGCACCGACGATGACACAAGCTGGCCATCGTCCTTTGCAAGAACAGTAAACGCGTTCAAAGTCCCGCTCGCGTTGGCGGCCGGCGTCCACCAGGCATGCAGACTCGCAGTGATCGCATCGTTAGTGCCGGCGGTCCACGGCGTTGCAGAGGTTTTGTCTGTACCGATCAGCATCGTGCCTGTCGTCACAGACTTCACCACGAATGTGTTTAGCGCGCCTTCTGCGTCGTATTCATTGGCGGTAGCCTGAAGGCCAGGCAGAGTGACCACAGCTGCGGTGTCCTCATCGGTCGTCGCCACCGGACCTGCCATGGCCGACAGCGTCGGCTTGTCGTTGATGGAATTCACTGTCACCTGGACCTGCACCGGCGAAGTCACCGATTCCAGGCCACTGTTGTCTTTGGCCACGACGGTGAACGCATCAAGCAAGCCGTTTTCATTGGGGGCGGCCTTCCAGTAGGCGCCATGGGTCGAGTCGATCGTGTCGTTCGAGCCTGCAGCCCAGGGAACTGCGTTGCCGGCGCTGTCGCGAATCAGCAAGGTGCCACTCGTCACCGATTTGACGACGAAGGCGACGACGCTGCCGTTGAGATCAGCTTCGTCACCCTGCGCCTTCAGATTGGCCAGCGAAATGAAAATCAAGGTATCTTCATTCGCGGTCACCACGGGTGCGGCCATCGACGTCAGAGTTGGGATACTGTCGGGCAGGGTGACTGTGACCTGGACCTGCACCGGAGGCAAGGACGAGGCGCCATCGTCATCCTTGACAACCACCTTGAACGCATTGACCTGGCCCGATGCGCCTGTCGCACTTGTCCAGTAGGCGTTGCGCCCACCGCCGATGGCGTCGTTCGACGACGCCTTCCAGAGTTGCGCGGTGTCGGCCGTTTCGCCGATCCACAACGAGCCACTCGTGACGGAAGTCACGATGTACGACACAACCGTGCCGTCCGCATCGGCTTCGTTGCCGCCAGCCATCAGCGCATCGAGCGCGACCTCCACCTGGAGGCCGGAAGCCACCGTCCCGACAGGCGCGGCCATGGCAGTCAGCGTGGGCGCACGATTGGGCTCAGCAATGACAAACTTGACCGGGACGATGTTTGATGCCGCACCCAAACTGTCCATCGCCGTGATGCTGAATGCAGTGACTTCGCCAAGGGGATCGGGACCGCTTGTCCAGTAGGCTGGATGGTTCAGGTCGATCACGGCATTGTTCAGGCTCCAGGGAGCAAACGTACCATCGTCGTTGCGAATGGACAGGGATCCACTTGCAACCTCGGTGATGCGAAACGCGCTGATCACGCCATCAATGTCTGTTGCATTGGTCTGGGCTCTGAGAAGCTCCAGCGAGAGGGGATAGTTTGTATTGGGCGCGAGTGTGGCGAATGGATCGGCGGCCTCGGTCATCGTTGGCGCATCATTGGCGGTGGCTGCCACGACCTGGACCAGGACGTCCGAGGCCGACGTCGCGCCCTCGTTGTCACGGGCGACGACGGTGAATGCATTGAGAGTTCCGCTGGCGTTCGCCGCACCCGACCAATAGGCGTTGTTAACTCCATTGATCGTGTCGTTCGCGCCAGCCACCCATGCGGTTGCAGTTGCGGCAGTGGCACCGATCAGCAGCATTCCGCTCGTCACCGATTTCACAACGAAGTCAACCACATGGCCGTCGAGGTCGGCCTCGTCCCCCTGGCCCTTCAGGTTGACCAGACTGATCTGCGCCGGAGCGTCGGCGTCTTCCTGAATGACGGCCAGGGGCCCGGCCATTGACGTGAACGTTGGCTTGTCGTTGACCGATGTCACATCGACCTTGACTGCCACGGGAAGCACCGAGGTATCGCCTTCCGAGTCTCTGGCAACGACATTGAACGCACTGATGACACCGTTCCCATCGGGAGGCGGAGTCCAGTAGGCGCTGTGGTCGAGATCGATCACATCGTTCTTGCCCGCAACCCACGGCGCGGCAACGCGATCCTCGCTGTCGCGGATCATGAGCGTTCCGCCATTGACCGAGGTCACCACGAAGGCTTTGATTGCCAGCGGGCCGTCATCGCCATAAGCGCCTTCATCGCCCTGGATCATCATGTTGACCCAGCTGATCAGGATGAGCGTATCTTCGCGCCCCGTCGCGACGGGCTGGGCGAATCCCGTGAGGTCGGGCGCCTCATCGGTTTCGAAGTAAATTTTCTTTGCGACGGAAAGCCCCCCGTCATCATCCTTGGCCTTTACCGTGATTGCGGGCAAGATATCGATCAAGTCAAGCCGAGAGGCCCAGAATGCCCTGTGCGTCGCGTCGATCGTGTCGTTGGTGCCCGATGCCCATGCAGTCGCGGTTGCCGGCGTAGCCCCGATGAGCAATGTCCCTGCCTGGGTCGCCGTAACGACGAAAGCCACGACAGTTCCGTCATGATCGACAACCTGCGTCGCTTCAATGAGCTGGGCGACCGTTATCTCGGTGGGTCGTAACTCCCGGGCAGGTAGCTCCGACCACAGATTGGGATCGAGTACAGGCGGATCGTTCAGAGGCGTGACGGCCACCTGAACCGGCGCGGCGCTCGATCGCGCGCCGCTGCCGTCCACCATGACGACGTCGAAGGCGTTGACGAGGGTATACGCATCCGTGGTTCCTGGGACGTCCGGGGCAATCCATCGTGCCCAGTTGAAGTTATCAATGGTGTCGTGAATGCCAGCCTGCCAAGGCGAGTAGATCCAACCGCCGCCGCTGTTGCGACCCATCAACAAGGTTCCGCTCTTCACCGAAGTCACGACAAAATTAGTGATTCCGCCATCGTCAGTAAAGACGCTTTGCCCGAGGAGCATGTCGAAATCGACAATGACATCGGACTGCTCTTGGACCGTGCCGGGCATCTGCGCAATGCTGGTGAGAACCGGTGGGTCGTTGACTGGCGCCAGATTCACACTGATGGTGACCGGCGCCGATTCGGCACCTTCGTCGTCCTTGACGATCACTGTGAATGCGGCGGTGGGTCCGTCCTGGTTGGCAGCTGGATACCAGGTCAGTGTCGGGATATCGCTGTTTAGATAGTCGCGCAGCCCAGGCGCCCAGGGATAGGGTCCTGCGCCGTATTGACCATCCACCACCATCGTGCCGCTGTTGACGGACTTCACCACAAGGTTGCCAATTTGCCCATCGATATCCTGCGCGTTTGTGGCGTCAAGCAATTGCGCGTAGCTGATCTTCACACCCTGGTCTTCGGTACCCTGCACAGTCGCTGCAGTCAGCGAGGGCGCCTCATTGACCGAAGTGATGTTGAACAGCAAACCCTGTGAACCCGAGCGTGCGCCCGCCGTGTCCACCAGGTGACTGATGAAATAGCGAGCGAATCCCGGATCGTCCGATGTCGAAGTGAAATGCAGACTGGAAAGTACAGCGGAAAACTGCGAATGCGTTGCCGAGCCCGAAGCGGTTGTGATCTCGGTCTCGCGAGAGCCGCTGTTTTCTCTCACGGTGACCATGAAGGTGACGCCGCCGACGTTGATGGTGCTGGTACGCGGCGTTGCGGTAGTCGTGATGTCGATGAGTTGTGTCGCTTGTCCGGCCTGGACGATGGCCAGGTAGTCGCCCGGGACTATGTAGTTGGACGTCGTGCATTGGACAAAGAGGCTTCTGAAAGCAGGCGTCGTATCCAGTATCGGCTGGGTGCCTGGCTTCACGAAAGGCGTGGAATTGGCTGTGGTGCCCGGGCCCAGGGTTTCCGTGAACGTTGCCTCTGTCTGGCCGAAGGTGATCGCATTGGAGATGATCGCAAGCGGACCGACCGATCGGGGAATGGGCAATGCAGGCCTCGCCGCTAAATCATTTGCAGCAGCTTCAAACGCGTTTTCCTGCTCCAACCTGACGTCAGGGTCACTAGGGGTGTCGTTGTCGAACTTCAAACAGATTCTCCTGATGTGCAAGACCGATCCCGGCGATCTGGTCTCAAACCCAGTCTAGGGATGCATCAGAGAATGAAGAAGAGACGTTCGTATACGAGCCGCATCGCCCTCAGGCGTCTCGGCCATCGCGCGGCGCAACCGAGTCGCGACGGCGTTCCAGCATGCGCAGCCGCGACAGGGCAGTGGCCGATCCCTTTCCGCTGGCCTGATCGTCGGCCACACGGGACCTCGACCGACGCTCGCGCTTTATGCCGGGGCCATCCGGTGGTTCATCTTTTTCGTCCCGCTTATACATACAGCTCATTTCTTTGTGGCTGTCACTTTAGGCCGCCGTTCTTTGGCGCATGTAGGGCAGCGATTGGGAGAGCCGTAGGCGCGTTCCCATACCTACGGCTCCAATCGTGAAGCCTTGCCACAAGTTCTGCCTCAGCCGCGCTTTCCGCGCACCATCGCGTAAATGAACAGGAGCACCATCGCACCCAAAACCGACGCGATCCATCCGGCTGGCTCGTTGGCCGTGTACAAGCCCATCGCCTGGCCGACATACCGCGCGATGAACGCGCCCGCGATACCCAGCAGGGTGGTCATGATGATTCCCAGCTTGTCGTTGCCGGGCTTGAGCGCGCGCGCGATCAGTCCAACGATAAACCCGACGATGATGGTTCCGATGATCGAGAACATTAAAAACTCTCCTGCAGTTGGTTGACAGATTCCGAATGGCAATTTACCCAAAACCGCTGGGTTCGTCGCGTCAGCCGCCGCCGATAACAGCCGGTAAAATTCCCCCAGCCCGAATGCGCGCCACGCGCTCGACTGTTCTTTTAACCAGCCTCTGGATGTACACCATGAATCGCTGTCAAGGGAATCGGGCCAGCCCTGTCGCCGCATCATTTGCGGCGCTGGCCGGCCTTCCCATCGCCCTCTCGCTAGCCCTCGCGGCCGCCACGCCATCCTTCGCGCAGTCCACCGGGCAGCAACCCGCCTTCCCCACGATGCAACGAAGCGTGCCGCGCGACGTGGTGCTGGGCCGCATGGTGATCACCGCCCCACCGGAAATAATGATGAACGGCAAGCCCGACCGGCTGTCGCCGGGTTCGCGCATCCGTAACCTGCAGAACATGATGGTGCTGTCGGGCAGTATCGTGAACCAGGACTTGCCGGTGGTCTACAAGCGTGATGCGGCCGGCCTGGTGCACGAAGTGTGGATGCTCACACCGGAGGAATATGCCAAGCTGGGCGGTGTGGATGTCAACGATCCCCTGGGCATCAAGCAGTTCTTCGATTTGCTCGCCGTCATCTTCGGCGCCCGGCGTTAAGGGGCCGAACGTGTCAAAAAAAGTCTTTATCAAAACCTTCGGCTGCCAGATGAACGAGTACGACTCGGACA
>JAZKFD010000034.1:64445-75942 GCA_040386635.1 Pseudomonadota bacterium | reverse complement strand
ACATCGACCGCAAGACCCGCAACATCCAGTTGTCGGTCAAGGCCAAGGACATGGCGGACGAGCAAGGCCAGATGGCCAACCTGAGCCAGCAGTCGTCGCGTGAGAACGCCGGCACGACCAGCCTGGGCGCGCTCCTGCGTGCCAAGCTGGACAACCCGCAAGACAAGCAGTAAGAAGCCAGTCACTTTGCGGGTTCAGACCACGGCCGGGCGGCGAAGACCGCCCGCGTGCTCTGTCCCCAATTAACTAGAAGATGACCCGATCCGATCTCGTTGAAGAACTGGCCGCCAGATTCGGCCAGCTCACGCATCGCGACGCCGAATACGCCGTCAAGACCATTCTTGATGCGATGAGCGAGGCGCTCGTGCGAGGTCATCGGATCGAAATTCGCGGGTTCGGCAGTTTTTCGATCAACCGGCGCCCTCCCCGCATGGGTCGCAACCCCCGTTCGGGCGAGAGCGTGCACATTCCCGAGAAGCGCGTTCCTCATTTCAAGCCGGGCAAAGCCCTGCGTGAAGCAGTCGATGAGCGAACCCAGGAGATGATGACGAAATGATTTCGCCGCTTCGCGTCTGGATGACAAAATGACAGAATCTGGGCCGCAGGCCGGTCATTGACGGCGAAACCGGAATCACTGGCGTCAAATCGAGGAGCTCGATGAAATACCTGACATGGCTGCTCAAGGCAGCCATTTTTTTTGCCCTCTTCGCATTCGCCCTGAATAACCAGCAGGAAGCGATGGTGCATTTCTTCTTCGGTACCTATTGGAAGGCGCCGTTGGTGCTGGTGGTGCTCGCCGCCTTTGCCGCAGGCCTGGCTGTGGGCGCCCTTGGCATGGTGCCGCGCTGGTGGAAGCATCGCGTCGCCGCGCGGCGCGCGGTAACTGCGCACACCCTGCAAGAGCAGCCGCCCCAACTGACCACCACGCCCCACCATGGACTTTGACCTCAGCTGGGTTCTCTGGGGCCTGCCAATCGCATTCGTGCTGGGGTGGCTGGCGTCGCGCCTGGACCTGCGCCAGCTGCGGATAGAAAACCGGCTCGCGCCCAAGGCTTACTTTCGCGGCCTGAACTTCCTGCTCAATGAACAGCAGGACCAGGCGATCGATGCCTTTATCGAGGCGGTCCAGAATGATCCCGATACGTCCGAGCTGCACTTCGCGCTCGGCAACCTCTTTCGCCGCCGCGGTGAGTACGAGCGTGCAGTGCGGGTTCACGAGCACCTGCTCTCGCGCGGCGACTTGAGCCGCGCCGAACGGCACCGCGCGCAGCACGCACTCGCGCTTGATTTCCTGAAAGCCGGGTTGCTCGACCGCGCGGAGGAAGCGCTTCGCAAGCTGGAGGGCACGGCCTACGAAAGCCAGGCGCTGCTGGCACTTTTGTCGATCTACGAGCGGACGCGCGACTGGGGCAACGCATCGAATACCGCGAAAAAACTGGATGCCTCCGGCCATGGCAACTTCAGCGGCCGGCTTTCGCATTACCTGTGCGAGCAGGCATCGAGCGCCGCGCCCGAAGATGCGGTGGAGCTCCTTCGCGAAGCGATGACCATCGCGCCCGATGTCGCCCGACCCCGGATGGATCTGGCCGCGCTCCAGCGGCGCGCGGGTGAATCGGCGCTCGCTTTCCAGACCCTGACCGGCCTTGCGCAAACCGTTCCTGCATCCCTTCCGCTGGTCGCGCGTCCACTCACGGAAGCCGCACTCGCCTCAGCCCAGGCTGACAAGGCCAGCCGGATCCTTCTCGCGAGCTACGAGCTTTCGCCTTCAATCGACGTGCTCGAGGCCATCGTGTCGCTCGAGCCCGATACAGCCACTGCGCGCCGCTGGTGGGTCAGGCATCTGGAACGCGAACCCTCGCTGGTGGCCGCAACGAAGTGGCTCGCGGGCGAAACACTGGAAGACGAGACGACGCATGCATCCGTGCAAAACGCGCTCGAACATGCCGTGAAGCCCTTGCGCCGTTATCGCTGCGCGGCCTGCGGTTTTGAGGCGAAGCAGCATTTCTGGCAATGCCCGGGCTGCCAGGCCTGGGACAGCTACCCCGCAAGGCGGGTGGAAGAGTTATGAATCCGAGCAAACATGAATTGGCCAAAGCCCGCGTGCTGGTCGTGGGCGACGCGATGCTCGACCGCTACTGGCATGGGGCCGTCGACCGGATTTCACCCGAGGCGCCGGTGCCGGTGGTCCGCGTCACCCGCGAAGAAGAGCGAATCGGCGCTGCCGCCAACGTTGCCTACAACATCGTGACCCTGGGCGCGCAAGCCAGCTTTCTGGGCGTCGTAGGCGACGATGAGCCAGGTCACCGCCTCGAGTTGCTGCTGCGTGGGGCCGGCATCGCCGGGCACCTCAAACGAGACCCCGGCCTCAAGACAACTGTGAAGCTGCGCATCATCGGCAGACAGCAGCAATTACTGCGCCTGGATTTCGAGAACGAGCCCGACCACGAGACGCTGGCATCGCAAAACGAAGCTTTCGCGGCGCTTGCGCCCGCGCACGACACGGTGCTCTTCTCCGATTACGGCAAAGGCGGCCTCGCGCACATCGGCACCATGATCGCGCGGGCGCGTGCCGGCAAGAAGATGGTGCTGATCGATCCCAAGGGCTCCGACTACTCGCGCTACAGCGGCGCGACGGTCATCACGCCCAACCGCGCTGAACTTCAACAGGTCGTCGGCGCCTGGCAGACCGAAGAACAACTGGCGGACAAGGCCCAGAACCTGCGCGAGTCGCTCCGCCTGGACGCCCTGCTTGTCACTCGAAGCGAAGAAGGCATGACTTTGTTCGATGCGAGTGGCCAGCTGCACGTGAAGGCACAGGCGCGTGAGGTTTTCGATGTCACTGGCGCAGGAGACACCGTCATCGCGACCCTGGCCGCACTTGTCGCGTCCGGCATGAGCCTGCGCGAGGCGATGCCACTGGCCAACAAGGCGGGCGGCATCGTGGTGGGCAAGTTCGGCACCGCAACGGTTTCGTATGAGGAGCTCATGGAATGAAGCGCATCGTAGTCACAGGCGCTGCCGGTTTTATCGGCAGCAATATCGTCAAGGGGCTGAACGCCCGTGGCATCGACAACATCATCTGCGTCGATGACCTGACTCAGGGGGACAAGTTTCGAAACCTCGCGGACCTGAAAATCGCCGATTACGTCGATGCCGATCTGTTCTACGACCTCTTCGCAGACGGCTACTTCGGCAAGGTCGAAGCGGTCTTCCACGAGGGCGCCTGCAGCGACACGATGGAAACCGACGGCAAGTACATGATGGACAACAACTACACCTTGTCCTGCGGCCTGTTCAATGCATGCCAGGAGCGCGGCTCACGCTTGATTTATGCATCATCCGCAGCGACGTACGGCGGGTCCGATGTGTTCAGGGAATCGCCCGACTGCGAGTTGCCGCTCAATGTTTACGGCTATTCCAAATTGCTGTTCGACCAGCGCATGCGGCGCGAGTGCGGCAATGATTTCAGCAAGGCGAAATCGCAGCTCGTCGGGTTTCGCTACTTCAACGTGTACGGCCCGCGCGAGCAGCACAAGGGCCGCATGGCCAGCGTTGCCTTCCATCAGTTCAACCAGTTCCGCGCCGAGGGCAAGGTCAAGCTCTTTGGCGGCCATGACGGCTACGCAGCCGGTGAACAGATGCGTGACTTCGTCTTCATCGACGACGTTGTTGCAGTGAACCTGTGGTTCCTGGACCATCCCGGAAAGTCCGGCCTTTTCAATCTCGGCACGGGTCGCGCGCAAGCCTTCAACGATGTGGCAACCGCAGTCGTCGGTGAGCTGGCTCCCGGGATCTCCACGCCACTGACAACACCCAGCGCCGTCTCAGGCGGCCTGATCGAATACGTGCCGTTTCCCGAAGCCCTCAAGGGCAAGTATCAGAGCTATACCCAGGCCGATCTCACGGCCCTGCGCGCCGCAGGCTGCGACCATCAGTTTGCAGACGTGCAAAGCGGGGTGCGGCAATACATGCGAACGCTGATTCAGTCATAGCGCTGCGGTGACTTAATTACTACCGGACGCCAGATTTCAGAAATAAGATTACCTCTTTAGTACTTATCCGAGTCCACGCCAAGGGGGCGTAGCACCGGTAAATCCAACGAGGGAAATCAAATGTTCAAGAAGTTTCTGGCACTTGTGGTGACGCTGTGCGCAACCATCGCTTTCGCCGCCGTCGATGTCAACAAGGCCACCGAAGCCGAACTCGACGGCATCAAGGGCGTCGGCCCGTCCACCACCAAGTTGATCTTGAACGAGCGCAAGAAGGGCGAGTTCAAGAGCTGGGAAGATTTCATCGAGCGCATGAAGGGTGTCGGCGAGGCCCGCGCGGTCAAGCTTTCTGCTGAAGGCCTGACGGTCAGCGGCGCGAGCTTCAAGCCGACAGGCGCGACAGCCGACGCCAAGCCCGCCAACCGCTTCCCCAAGAAGGAAGACAAGGAAGCGAAGTCCGACGCCAAATCGGAAATGGCCAAGAAGTAAGGCGCTGAGCCTGCGGCGCACCGCCAGCCAAAAAAGACCCGCCGCGCGCCCCAGCACCGGCGGGTTTTTCACGTCTTTATTTCACGTCCTTTTCACGCCTTGCCATAGCCGCCACCACCGGGCGTATGGATCTCGAAGATGTCGCCTTCATTCATTTCGGCCTGCCCGATGTGGTCGAGCGACTCAATCGTGCCGTCCACGCGAACCACCCGATTCAGGCCCACCTGTCCCGGCTCGCCGCCAGCCATGCCGAACGAGCCGTGCTTGCGCCCGTTCGACAGGATGCTCGCCGTCATCGGTTCCAGGAATCGCACGCGTCGAAGACCACCGTCGCCCCCATGCCAATGCCCCGCGCCGCCTGATCCCTTGCGAATCTCATAGCTCTCCAGCCGCACTGGAAACCGGAACTCCAGAATCTCCGGATCGGTCAGCCGCGAATTGGTCATATGCGCCTGCACCACGCTCGTGCCGTTGAAGCCATCGACGACCATTCCTGATTCATCGATGATCGCGCCAGCGCCGCTTCCACCCGAAATCGTCTCGTAGTACTGATACCGTGCATTGCCAAAAGTGAAGTTGTTCATCGTGCACTGGCCTGCAGCCATCACGCCAAGCGCGCCGAAGAGCGTGTTCGTGATGCAGGTGGATGTCTCGACATTGCCCGCCACGACAGAAGCCGGCGGATTCGGGTTCAGCATCGAGCCGGGCGGAATGATCACCTTCAGGGGCTTCAGGCAGCCCGCATTGAGCGGAATATCGTCATCGACCAGCGTCCGGAAAACATAGAGCACCGCGGCCATGCACACCGCCGTCGGCGCGTTGAAGTTATTCACCTGCTGCGCTGAGGTGCCGGTGAAGTCGATTTCGGCACTCCGGTTGGCAGCATCCACGCGAATGGCAACCTTGATCTGCGCGCCGTTATCCAGCGGCAGGGTGAAGCCGCCATCCTTGAGCCGGGTGATCACGCGCCGAACCGACTCCTCAGCGTTGTCCTGCACATGACGCATGTAGGCCTGCACGACATCCAGGCCGAACTGCGCAACCATCTTGCGCAGCTCCTGCACACCTTTTTCGTTGGCTGCAATCTGCGCCTTCAAATCCGCGAGGTTTTGTTCCGGATTCCGGCTCGGGTGTTGTCCGCTGCGCAACAAGGCCAGTATTTCCGCTTCACGGAGCACCCCGCGATCGACCAGCTTGACGTTGTTGATCTGAACGCCTTCCTCCTCGATGCGCGTGGAGAACGGCGGCATCGAACCCGGCGTGATGCCACCGATATCCGCATGGTGGCCGCGTGAACCTACATAGAACAGCGGCCTGGCCTCATCCGTCAGGCCCAGGTACACCGGCGTGATGACGGTGACGTCAGGCAGATGCGTTCCGCCGTGATAGGGGTCGTTCAGCACGAACACATCACCCGGCGACATGCGGCCCGCGTTCTCCCGAATCACCGTCTTGATGCTTTCGCCCATGGAACCCAGGTGCACAGGCATGTGGGGTGCGTTGGCAATCAGATTGCCGTCCTGGTCGAACAGGGCACACGAGAAATCCAGGCGCTCCTTGATGTTCACCGAATAGGCCGTGTTCTGCAGTTGCAGCCCCATCTGCTCGGCAATGTTCATGAACAGGTTGTTAAAGACCTCCAGCAGGACCGGGTCAGCCGTCGTGCCAACCGCGTACTTCACATCGCGAGCGATGCGGCGATCAAGAACGAAGTGGTCAAGCTCGGTGAGTTGCGCCTCCCAACCGGGCTCGACGACCGTCGTGGCGTTCTTCTCGGCAATGATGGCCGGACCGGCAATGATGTCGCCGGCCTGCAAGTCTTCCCGCACGACCAGCGCAGCCTCGTGCCACTGCCCGCCGGAATACATCTTCACCTTCTCGCGATGCGGCACGGCGCGTGGCGAATGCATCTCGCGCCGTGGCTCGGCCGGCGCGTCTCCCGAAACCACCGCCTCGACCGACACCGCCTCCACCATGAGATTCTTGCCCTGCATAAGAAACGCGAACCGCTGACGGTACGCTGTCTCGAACCCCGCAACAATCGTCGGCAGGTCACCGAACGGAACCACGAGCGCTGCATCGCTTCCCTCGTAGCGCACATGCACGCGGCGCAGGATGCGGACCTTGCCCGCATTGACCTGTTCGCGCTCCAGCTCGGCCCGCGCCGCCAGACCGAGCGCATCGAGGCGCTCGGCAATCAGCGCCATCGAAGCCTGCGCAAGCGGCAGCTCGATCGCCTGCTCCCGGATCGCGTTCTGATCCGCGAGTCCCATGCCGTACGCCGACAGCACGCCGGCCAGCGGATGCACGAAAACACGCGTCATCCCCAGCGCATCGGCGACCAGGCATGCGTGCTGACCGCCCGCGCCCCCAAAACATTGCAGCGTGTAGCGCGTGACGTCATAGCCGCGCGCGACCGAAATTTTCTTGATCGCATTGGCCATCTGCTGCACGGCGATGTTGATGAAGCCTTCTGCGACCATCTCGGCGCTACGCCCCGTCTGGCCCGCGAGCTCCGCGAACTTCTCCTGCACCGCTTCGTAGCTCAGCGCTTCATCCGCTCCCGGTCCGAACACCTTCGGAAAGTAGCGCGGCTGGATTTTTCCGACCATCACGTTCGCGTCAGTCACAGCAAGCGGCCCGCCGCGTCGATAGCTGGCAGGGCCGGGGTTGGCACCGGCGCTCCGGGGGCCGACACGAAAGCGCGATCCGTCGAACTCCAGGATCGACCCACCGCCTGCGGCCACGGTATGGATGCTCATCATCGGTGCACGCATGCGAACACCCGCCACCTGCGTTTCGAATTCACGCTCGAACTCGCCCGCGAAGTGAGAGACATCGGTGGATGTGCCGCCCATGTCAAAGCCGATCACCTTGTGATGCCCGCCGAGCTGCGCTGTTCGGGCCATGCCTACGATGCCGCCCGCCGGGCCGGAGAGAATCGCGTCCTTGCCGTGAAACGAATGTGCATCGGTCAGGCCGCCTGACGACTGCATGAAGAACAGCTTCACCCCCGGCATTTCACCGGCCACCTGATCCACATAGCGACGCAGGATCGGCGACAGGTAGGCATCCACCACCGTCGTGTCGCCGCGGCTGACGAACTTCATCATCGGGCTCGTCTCGTGCGACGTGCTGATCTGCGTGAAGCCGACCTCGCTGGCAATGCGCCGGGCCGCCTGTTCATGACCGGTGAAGCGGTACCCGTGCATGAAGACGATGGCGACGCTGCGCAGGCCGCGCCCGTATGCAGCGACAAGTTCGCCCCGCAGATGCGCTTCATCCAGCGGGGTCAGCATCTCGCCCCTTGCGCCCACCCGCTCGTTCGCCTCGATCACCTCCGAATAAAGCAGCTCGGGCAAGACGATATGGCGGTCAAAAATTCGCGGCCGGTTCTGGTAGGCGATTCGCAGCGCATCACGAAAACCGCGCGTCGTCACCAGCAGCGTCGGCTCGCCCTTGCGCTCAAGCAGGGCGTTGGTGGCCACGGTCGTTCCCATCTTCACGCACTCGACCTGATCGGGCGTCACTGCCTCGCCTGCCTCCAGGCCGAGCAAATGGCGAATCCCGGCGACGGCCGCGTCTCGGTACTGCTCGGGGTTTTCCGAAAGCAGCTTGTGAGTCACCAAACTGCCATCAGGACGCCGCCCCACGACATCGGTGAAAGTGCCTCCCCTGTCGATCCAGAATTGCCAGCGTGGTGCGGTGGATGTGATTGCTGTGTCCTGCATGGGGTCTACCGTAGCTTGTGAAAGGTTGATCGTAGATCGTAACCAGACCACGCCGTATCGCGAACTCAGCCGCGAGCTTGGGCGTGTCCAGGGGCCTGCTGCAATGCCAGCGAATCGATCCTGGCGCTCACCGCTTGAGCACTTTCGCCAGACTCCCCGCCAGATCCTGCAGTTTCTCGAGGTTGTGTACCGCCAGCATGCCATCGGTGTGCCGGTGCAGCACCGCAGCGCCGCGCGCGAGCGGCTCGTAGGCATCGAACCGAAGCAGCGGATTGAGCCACAACAGGCGCCGTGAATGGCGTTTGAGCCATGCCAGTTCGCGCGCCAGCACCTCGGGCTCGCCGGTATCGAGTCCGTCGCTGATCAGAAGCACCAGTGTCCTGCGGCCCACCAGCCTTCGCGCATGGTGAATCCGAAGCGACGCCAGCGAATCGCCCAGACGCGTGCCGCCCGCGAAGTCCGAAATGGCGACGCTTGCCGCAGCCAGCATCGCATCGGAATCCTGCATGCGGAACGCTGGCGTCAGATCGGTCAGGTCCGTGCCGAAGGCAAACACATCGCGCCGCCTGTGGTTTCGGGTTGCCGTGTGCAGAAACGCCAGCAGCAAGCGCGCATACCGCTCCATCGAGCCCGACACATCAACCAGCACCAGCAGCGGCAAAGGCTCGCGCCGGCGCTGCAGATGGCGCAGCTCGACCAGCTCGCCGCCAGTGCGCGGCGCATTCCGCATGATGCCGGGCCAGTGCATGCGATTGCCGCGCGCAGCGGGCTGCGTCCGGCGCGACAGCACCGTGGGCACCGCCAGCCGGATATCGCGCGCGAGTTTTTCGACCAGGCGGTATTCGGCAGCACCCAGCCCATTGAAATCCGCATGTTGCAGACGGCGAAAATCGCTTGCCGTCATCGCGGCATCCAGATCGATTTCCTTGTCGGTCTGCGCCTGTTTCTTGCCGAATGATTTCTGCGGGGCGAGTGCGTCGCGCACACGCGGCCTGCGCTTGACCGGATCGGCCTTACCCTCCGCGCTCGGCAGCATCTGCGACAGCAACTTGCCCGCGATGTCAGGGTCGCGAAAGTAGATGTCGAACAATTCCCGGAAAACCATCCGGTCCTGCTCGCGGCTCACCATCACGGCTTCAAGCGCGGCGCCCAGATCGAACCTGTCATGTACCCCCACCTGCAACGCCGCGTCGGTGGCCAGCGCGATGCGTGCGCTATCGACATTGACGCCCGCCCGGCGCAGCGCCCGCCCGAAGCCGGTGATGTTTCCGGCAAGCTTGCCGCTGCGCGCATCGCCCAGGTGCATGGCCACGCCTAGCCCAGTTCAGGTTCGGGCTTGAGGATTTCAGCGGCGAAATCGCGAGTGAGCGCGGCTACATCGTCGCGTTGCTTGAACAAAATGCCAGCCGTGTCGGTGACGACTTCCGGATCGAGCGCCAGTGTGTCGAGCGCAACCAGTGCCCTGGCCCATTCCACGCCTTCTGCAATCCCCGGCGAGCGCTGGAAAGCATCGGCAAACGGTTGCGTGCGAAGCCTGCCGACAAAGTTGGCCACCTGCTGCGACAGCGCCGCGCTCGCCTGCGGAACCTGCGACTGCACGATGGCCAGTTCACGTTCGCGGTCGGGGTAATCGAGCCAGTGATAGAGGCAGCGCCGCTTGACCGCGTCATTGAGCTCGCGTGTCCGGTTGCTGGTCAGGATGGTGACGGGCGTGGCCAGGGCGCGAATCGTGCCGATCTCCGGAATGCTCACCTGGTATTCGCCCAGGTACTCCAGCAGAAAGGCTTCGAACGGCTCGTCGGCGCGGTCCACTTCGTCGATCAGCAGGACGGCACCAGGAGCAGGCGCCTCCAGGGCCTGCAGCAACGGACGCCGGATCAGGTAGCGGTGCTGGTAGACCTCGCGCTCGATCTGGTCCACGCCTTCGGTACCCTCTGCAGCGCGCATATGAAGCAATTGCGCGGCATAGTTCCATTCGTAGAGTGCCTCGCGCTGCTCCAGGCCGTCGTAGCACTGCAGGCGCAGCAACTCACGCTGCAATGCGCGCGACAGGGCCTTGGCCAGTTCGGTCTTGCCAACACCCGGTTCGCCCTCCAGCAGCAAGGGTCGTTGCAGTCGCAGCGCAAGGAAGACGGCGGTGGCCAGCCGCCGGTCGGCAAAGTAGCCCACCTCTTGCAGGCCGCCCACAACCGCGTCGATATCGGGCCACGGCAGATGTGCGAGAGGCGTTGTGCTTGTTGTCATCCCCGCAAGCTTAGCCCAGCGCCTGCGTGACGGCGCGTTGCGTCAGCACGCTGATGAGGTTGGCGCGATAGGCAGCCGAGCCGTGGAGATCGCTGGACAGGTCGACCGATTCGATCTTGACGGCGGCCGCTGATTCAGCCGTGAAACTCTGGTTGAGGGCGGCCTCCAGCCCCGCATGGCGGAACACGCCCTTTCCACCGCCCGTGACCGCCACACGAACCCCCGCGTCGGTCTGCGCCACGAACACGCCGGTCAGTGCAAAACGCGATGCCGGCTGCTTGAACTTCACGTACGCCGCCCGCCTGGGGATCGGGAATGAGACTGCGGTGATCAGCTCGTTCTCATTGAGCGCGGTCGTGAAAAGCCCCTGGAAGTACTTGTCCGCAGCAATCGTGCGTTGCGTGGTTTGCACCGTCGCACCCAGGCCAAGAACACCCGCCGGGTAGTCGGCAGCCGGATCGTTGTTGGCGATGGAGCCGCCCAGCGTGCCCATCGCTCGCACCTGCCGGTCGCCGATACTGGAAGCAAGATGCGCGAGTGCCGGAATGGCACCCAGCACATCGGCGCTCGACGCGACATCGGCGTGCCTTGCCATCGCGCCGATGATGATGGCGTTCCCATCTTTTCGGATGAGAGCCAGATCGGGGATGCGCGACAAGTCCACCAAGGCGTCGGGGTTTGCCAGGCGCATCTTCAGGGAGGCGATCAGGGTCTGCCCGCCAGCGAGCGGACGGGCACCGGGGCCCAGGTTCGCCGTCGCATCGGCAAGCGAAGCCGGACGCTGCAATTCAAATGAATACATGGCGCTGATCCTTTCAGGGCTGGGCCGACTGGATGGCATCCCACACCCGGGCGGACGATGCGGGCATGTCGAGATCTTTCACTCCGAGCGGACGCAGGGCATCGAGCACCGCGTTGATCACCGCCGGCGGCGAGCCGATTGCGCCTGCCTCGCCGCAGCCCTTGGTGCCCAGGGGGTTGTGCGTGCACGGCGTGCAGACCGTGTCGAGCTTGAACATCGGAAAGTCGTCGGCGCGCGGCATG
>JAZKFD010000034.1:15000-64362 GCA_040386635.1 Pseudomonadota bacterium | reverse complement strand
CTCGCCGCCTTCGAACTCGATGTCGGCGTCGCTCGCCTCCATCAGGTGCGCCGCTATCTTCTTGGCCTTGGTCTCGATCTTGTCGAGCGCCTTCATGATCGCCGCGCCGCCTACCGAGATCGAACGCGAACCGTAGGTGCCCATGCCGAAGGGCACGCGTCCCGTATCGCCGTGGACCACATCGACGTTCTCCACCGGTATGCCCAGGCGCGCCGCCACCACTTGCGCAAACGTCGTCTCATGACCCTGTCCGTGGCTGTGCGAGCCGGTGAACACCGTGACACTGCCGGTCGGGTGTACGCGAATTTCGCCGCACTCGAACAGCCCCGCGCGAGCACCGAGCGCGCCGGCGATGTTCGACGGGGCGATACCGCAAGCTTCGATGTAGCTGCTGTAGCCGATGCCGCGCCGCAGGCCCCTGGCTTCGCTTTCTTTGCGGCGCGTCTCGAAGCCCGAAACTTCTGCAAGGGCATTGGCCTTGTCCATCGCCGCGTGGTAGTCGCCCACGTCGTACTGCAAGGCCACCGGTGTCTGATAAGGGAATGAGGTGATGAAATTGCGCCGCCTGATTTCGTCCTGCGCGAGGTTCATCTCCCAGGCGCAGCGCGTCACCAGCCGCTCCAGCAGATACGTGGCTTCCGGGCGCCCGGCTCCCCGATAGGCATCGACCGGCGCGGTGTTCGTGAACCACGCATCGACCTCGACGTGAATCAATGGCGTCGCGTACTGGCCGGCCAGCAGCGTGGCGTACAGGATGGTAGGCACTGCGGTAGAGAACGTCGACAGATAGGCGCCCAGGTTGGCATCGGTGTGCACGCGCAGCGCGAGGAACTTGCCGTTGCTGTCCATCGCCATTTCGGCATGGCTCACATGGTCGCGGCCATGGGCGTCCGACACGAACGATTCGCTGCGGTCGGCCGTCCATTTGATCGCGCAGTTGAGCTGCTTGGCGGCCCAGGTCAGTGCGACATCCTCTGCATAAAGAAAGATCTTGGAACCGAATCCGCCACCGACATCCGGCGCAATCACGCGCACCTTGTGCTCGGGCAGGCCCAGCACGAAGGCCGTCATCAGCAGGCGCTCGACGTGCGGGTTCTGGTTGGAGACATACAGCGTGTACTCGTCGTTCGCCCGGCTGAACGAGCCGATGGCCGCGCGGGGCTCCATCGCATTGGGGATCAGGCGGTTGTTGGTCAGGTCGAGCTTGGTGACGTGTGCAGCGGATGCAAAAACCGCATCCACCGCGGCCTTGTCGCCCAGCGCCCACTTGTAGCAATGGTTGTCCGGCGCGGCCTCGTGCAGGGCGGTTGCCCTGGCGGCGTCGGTCACGCTCACCACGGCCGGCAGCACGTCGTAGTCCACCTCGACCGCCTCGGCTGCATTGCGCGCCTGCTCCAGCGTGTCAGCAACGACCATTGCCACGTGATCGCCCACGTACCGCACCTTGCCCAACGCCAGCACGGGATGCGGCGGCTCTTTCATCGGCGTGCCATCGGTGGACGTGATGAGCCAGCCGCAAGGCAGGCCCCCCATCTTTCCTTCAAGGTCCTTGCCGGTGAAGATCCGTGTCACGCCGGGCATCGCCGACGCCGCGCTGGTGTCGATCGAGTTGATCGTGGCATGCGCGTGCGGCGATCGCACGAAGACCGCATAGCGCTGGTTGGCCAGGTTGATGTCGTCGGTGTACTGGCCTGAGCCGGTGAGAAAGCGGTAGTCCTCCTTGCGGCGGACGGACTCACCGATATGCGGAAGGCTGGAGAAGTCTGATGCACCCATGTCGTTCTCCTGGTTAGCTCATGGCCTTCTGGCCCTGCTGGATGGCTTTCACCACGTTCTGATAGCCGGTGCAGCGGCAGATGTTGCCGTCCAGCATCTCGCGGATCTCCATCTCGGATGCATCGGGCTTCTGCTTGCACAGGTCGATGGCGCTCATCACCATGCCGGTGGTGCAGAACCCGCATTGAAGGCCGTGGCATTCCTTGAACGCAGCCTGCATCGGATGCATGGTGCCGTCTTCCTGCGCCAGCCCTTCGATGGTGGTGATCTCGCTGCCGTCCTGCTGGGCCGCGAGCGTATTGCACGACTTGATCGCGCGGCCGTTGACGATCACGGTGCAGGTGCCGCACTGCGCCGTGTCGCAGCCGACGTGTGTTCCGGTGAGCTTGAGATGCTCGCGCAGCGCGGTGACGAGCAGCGTGTTGGGCGCCACGTCGATGGACGCGGCTTTTCCGTTGACCTTCAGTTGTACCTGCATGGCGTGGGCCTTCCTCTTTGGGTTGTCTCCAGGAAATTTCATTGTTCGACCGGCCCTGCGCCCGCTACCTAGGCGAAACCCTAGGCCCAAAGAAAGGCTGACACGAAATTCTCAAAATGGAACAATCGGCGCTTGCAGCCCGTCCGGACAATCACCCCCGTCATGGCAACCACGCAACCGATCGTCGCGATTCCCGCGAACTCCGATGAGCGCCTGCTGCGCATCGAGCAGGCGCGCGCCGCTGTCATGTTCGAAGGCCGCAGCGCCACCGAAGCGATGTCAGGTGCCTGGTTGAACCACAGCTGGATCGAGCGATCGTGGCGTCGCTGCATGGCGGGCGGCCGCCGGCCCGACGAGAGCCTTGCCTTCGACGTGTTGCCTGCGCAAGCCGCGCAGCGCGCATCGGATAGCGCGCATGAGCTGGTGACCGCAGCGCGTCCGGTGCTCGACCAGTTGAGCCGCGCCATCGCCAGTACCCGCTACTTTGCAATCCTCACGGACGCACAGGGCATCGTCGTCGATGTCGGCGGGGACATCGATCGCGGCGATTCGCGGGCGCATCTGATCACCCGCATCGGCGTCGATCTGTCCGAGACCGCCGTGGGCACGACGGCGATCGGCGCGGCGCTGGCAGAGCACCAGCCCGTATGGCTGCACCGTGGCGAGCATTTTTTCAGGGACACCAGCGTTTACAGCTGCGCGGGCGCGCCTTTTTTCGGCCCGGACGGCCACTGCGCGGGAATGCTGGACCTGACGGGCGTCGAGACAATAGAGCGGCCGGAGCTGCGGCATCTCGCGGCCCAAGCCGCCCGCAGCATCGAAAACGCGCTGGCCCTGGCGCGGCCCCATGCGCTCATGCTGCGGCTGAACTGGCCGGGTCATGCGATGGGTGACGACACCGATGGGCTGATCTCGCTGGATGGAGATGGGCGCGTAACCGGAGCGAATCCGGCCGCGCGCCAGATGGTGCCCCTGCTCGCCCAGCCGCGCACAGCGCCGCTGCATTGCAGCGAACTGTTTGCAATGCCGATGGAGATGCTGTTCGATTCCGCAGGGCTGGAGCATCCGCTCGAAGTGCCGCTGTGGTCTGGATTGCGGCTGCAGGTGCTTTCCACCAGCGCAGGTCAGCAGCCCGGCCTGCGGCGCAACGCGCGCGCCCTGCCCCTGCGCGAAGTCGAAGCCGCCCTGATCCGCAAGGCCGTCGATGACGCGCGCGGCAATGTGTTGCAGGCAGCCCGCACCCTGGGCATCAGCCGCGCCACCGTCTACCGCAAGCTGGGGAAAAAATAATTGGGGTCAGATTCCAATTAAATCCAGCCGGATCAGCCGCGCGGCTGCGTCCACCCGCCCCCCAGCGCCCGATACAGCAGCACCTGGTTTTGCAACTGCTGCAGACGCGTCTGGATCAGCGCCTGTTGCGCGGCAAAAGCTGAGCGCTGCGCATCCAGCAGATCGAGGTAGCTCGACACGCCGTTCTCATAGCGCAACTGCGCAAGACGCAGCCGGACCGACTCGGCTTCCACCACATTGCGCTGCGCCTGCAACTGGTCCGACAGCGTGGCGCGGCCTGCCAGCGCATCCGCGACTTCACGAAACGCAGACTGGATCGCCTTTTCGTACTGCGCAACCGCGATGTCGCGCGACACATTGGCGATCTGCAGATTGGCGTTGTTGCGACCCGCGTCGAAAATTGGCAGCAGCAATTGAGGCGCCGCGGTAAAGGCCCACGATCCACTACTGAACAGGCCGGACAGCGCACCACTGGCGGTGCCGACACCCGCCGTCAGCGAAATGCGCGGAAAGAACGCAGCCCGCGCTGCGCCGATATTCGCGTTGGCCGCAATCAGTTGCTGCTCGGCCTGCCGCACGTCGGGCCGGCGCGCCAGCACTTCCGATGGCAGGCCGGCTGGCAGATCCGGCAGTGCAATCGATGCCATCGCAGGCGCCGATTGCAAGGCAGCCGGCACGGGTTGTCCAGTCAGCAAGGCAAGCGTATTGAGATCGAGCGCGCGCTGGCGTTGCTGCTGCGCGAACGAGACGCGCGCTGTTTCATGCAATGACTGCGCCAGCCGGAAGTCCAGCTCCGAGGACACACCCGCATCGAACCGCAGTCGGGTCAGGCGCAACGACTCGGCACGCGTGGCGAGCGTCTGCCGCGTGAGCTCCAGTTGCTCCTCGGCGGCGACAAAACTCAGCCAGGTGCTGGCGACCGTGGACACCAGCGCGATCTGCGCAGCCTTGCGGCCTTCTTCGGTGCCCAGATACTGCGCCAGCGCCGCTTCACTCAGGCTGGCGATGCGTCCGAAGAAATCGATCTCCCAGGCGGTGATGCCCAGGCCCACCAGGTAACTCGTGGAGGTGTCACCATTACCTGCAGGCGCGCGTGAGGCGCTCGCATTCAAGCCCACGCCGGGATAGCCATCGGCGCGCCGGACGTCGTATTGCGCCCTCGCCTGCTCGATGTTGAGCACGGCAACACGCAAGTCGCGATTGTTGGTCAGCGCAGCCGAGATCAACTGCTGCAGGCGCGCATCGGCAAAAAATTCTTGCCATTGCACGTCTGCAGCCTGCGCGCCAGTATTGCCGGGCGCAAAGGGGAACTCGCCTGCCACCGGCGCCACCGGACGCTGGTAGTCGGGCGCCATCGACGAGCATGCGCCCAGCAGCAAAGCCGCAGCGGCCGAAACCAGGGACAGCTTCAAAAACGAACTTCTCATACCTGATCTCCCGCGCGCGCGCCCGGCGGCAGATCGGTCTGCTCGTGCGCATACATCTTGCGCTGCCGTTCACTGTCTTTGAAGAAGCTCTTGACCACCACGAAGAACACCGGAACGAACAGCACAGCCAGCGCAGTCGCGGTAATCATTCCGCCCATCACGCCGGTGCCGATGGCCCGCTGGCTCGCAGAGCCCGCGCCACTGGCCACGACCAGGGGCAGCACGCCGAGGATGAATGCCAGCGAGGTCATGATGATCGGGCGGAAGCGCAGATGGCACGCCTCCAGCACCGACTCCACCAGGCCCTTGCCCTGCGCATGCAGGTCCTTGGCGTATTCGATGATCAGCACCGCGTTCTTCGCGGAAAGACCGATGATGGTGATAAGCCCCACCTTGAAGTACACGTCGTTCGGAAACCCTCGCAAGGTGGCCCCGAGCAGCGCGCCCACAATGCCCAGGGGCACGACCAGCAGCACGGACATCGGAATCGTCCAGCTCTCATACAGCGCCGCCAGGCAGAGAAACACCGCCAGCAGCGAGAACCCCAGCAGGATGAACGCCTGCGCACCCGACAGCTTTTCTTCGCGCGAAACGCCAGTCCACTCGTAGCCGAAGCCCGGTGGCAACTGCGCGGCAAGCCGTTCCATTTCGTTCATCGCATCGCCGGTGCTCATGCCCGGTGCGGCGTCGCCGGAGATTCGCATCGCCGGATAACCGTTGTAGCGAATCGTCTGCATGGCACCTGTGACCCAGCGAGTGGACGCGAAAGCCGACAGCGGCACCGAAGCACCCTTGTTGTTCACGACAGAGAGCTTGAGCAGGTCGCCCGGTTGCATCCGGCTCGGCGCATCGGCCTGCACCATCACGCGCTGCAGGCGGCCCTGGTTCGGGAAGTCGTTGACGTAGCTCGAACCCAGCGCAGTGCCGAGCGCCGCATTGATCGAATCAAACCCCACGCCAAGCGCGTTGGCCTTGTCGCGGTCGATGTCCAGTTGCAGCTGGGGCGCATCTTCCAGCCCGTCGGGCCGCGCCCCCGTGATGATCTTGCTTTTGGCCACCATGCCCAGCAACTGGTTGCGTGCGGCGACCAGCGCTTCGTGCCCATTGCCGCCGCGATCCTGCAGGCGGAAGTTGAATCCGGTCGCGTTACCCAGCTCGGGAATCGCGGGCGGACTGATCGCAAAGATGAAGGCATCGCGTATGCCCGCAAGACCCATGAAGGCGCGGCCTGCGAGCTCGCCAGCACTTTGGCCCGGGCCCGTGCGTTCGCTCCAGTCCTTCAGCGTCACGAATGCGAGCCCGGCGTTCTGGCCCTGTCCCGAGAACGAGAACCCCAGCACACCGACCATGCTCTGTACTTCGGGCTGCTTCAGGATGAAGTTCTCGACCTGCGCCATCACGCTGGTGGTGCGTTCAATGGTCGCGCCCGGCGGCAGCTGCACGTTCACGATGAGGTAGCCCTGGTCTTCGCTGGGCAGGAAGGACGACGGCATGCGCAGGAACAGCACTGCCACTGCCGCAATGATCGCCAGGTAGACGACCAACGCGCGACCGCTGCGCCGAAGGATTCGCGCGACGAAGCCCTCGTAGCCCTTGGCGGTTCGCTGGAAGCCGCGATTGAAGCGTCCGAAAAAGCCCTTCTTTTCCAGGTGATGGCCCGCTTCCATTGGCTTCAGAAAGGTTGCGCAGAGCGCTGGCGTGAGTGACAGCGCCATGAACGCCGAAAACAGGATCGACGCCACCATCACCGCAGAGAACTGCTTGTAGATGTTGCCCACTGCGCCGCCGAAGAACGCCAGCGGCACGAACACCGACACGAGCACCACTGTGACGCCGATGATGGCGCCCTCGATCTGGCCCATGGCCTTGCGGGTGGCTTCGCGCGGCGGCAATCCCTCCTGGCTCATGATGCGTTCGACGTTTTCAACGACCACGATCGCATCGTCAACCACGATACCGATCACCAGCACCATGCCGAACATGGTCAGCACGTTGATCGAGAACCCGAGCGCGAGCAGCACCGCGAATGTGCCCAGCAAGGCCACCGGCACCACGATGGCCGGAATGGCGGTGTAGCGCAGGTTCTGCAAAAACAGGAACATCACCAGGAACACCAGCACCATGGCCTCGGCCAGTGTTTCGACCACTTGCGAGATCGAGATGCTGACAAAGCGCGAGCTGTCGTACGGTATGGACCATTTCATGCCCGCCGGAAAGAATTTGGACAGCTCCTCCATGCGGGCACGCACCGCCTTGGCCGTCGCAAGCGCATTGCCGCTGGGCGCAAGCTGAACGCCGATGCCGGTCGAGGGCTTGCCGTTCAACCGCGCCGAGACGGCGTAGCCCTGCGCCCCGAGTTCGAGGCGCGCGACATCACGCAGGCGGACGGTCGAGCCGTCGGTATTGGCACGCAAAACGATGTTGCCGAACTGCTCGACTGAGGTGAGCTGCCCGTTCACGACGACGGTGGCCGCGATACCCTGCCCCGCGATGTTGGGCAGGTCGCCGATGGAACCCGCCGAAACCTGTGCGTTCTGGGCGCGAATGGCCGCATTCACCTCGGCGGACGACACATTGAAGCTCACCAGCTTGGCCGGATCGAGCCAGATGCGCATGGCGCGCTCGGTGCCGAACAGCTGCGCCTGGCCCACGCCGGGAATCCGCTGGATTTCAGGCAGCACGTTGCGCGATGCGTAATCGCCCAGCGCCACCGGATCGAACTCACCGTTGTCCGAAGACAAAATGGTGAACAGCAGGAAGTTGGACCGTGCCTTATCGACACGCACGCCCTGTTGCGTCACTGCCGCCGGCAGCCGGGGTGTCGCGCGTCCCAGGCGGTTTTGCACATCGACCTGCGCGAGATCGGCGTTGGTACCCGACTCGAACGTCAGCGTGATCGTGCCGCCGCCATTGGCCTGCGCGACCGACTCCATGTAGATGAGGCCGGGTGAGCCGTTCATCTCCTGCTCGATGATCGAGAGCACGCTGTTTTCCAGCGTCTGCGCCGATGCGCCCGGGTAGGTGGCTGACACCACGATGGATGGCGGAGCAACCGACGGGTATTGCGCCACTGGCAGCTTGAATACCGCGACCGCGCCGAGCACGAGCACGAACAGGGCGATCACCCATGCGAACACGGGGCGGTCGATAAAGAACTTCGACATGCGCGGCCCTTAAGACTTGGCCGCGGCGGGCACGGAGGCGGCCGACGCCGGGGCAGTCGCGGGGGCAGCAGCGGAGCCAGGCGCACCGGGCGCACCCGCCGCACGCGGAGGCGACCACGGCACCGGTTTGACCGTGGCGCCTGGCTGCAGCTTCTGGAAGCCATCAACCATCACCTGCTCACCTGCCTTCAGTCCGTCCATCACCACCCACTGGCCGTTCTGTTCGTTGCCGATCCTGATGGTGCGCGGCGCGACCTTGCCGTCAGCACCCACGACCATCACCGTGTCGCCCTGCGGCGTGCGGGTGACGGCCTGCTGCGGCAGCAGCACGGCATTGCCGGCCTTGGCCTGCTCAAGCCGCACGCGAACGTACAAACCCGGCAGCAACACGCCGTTGGCGTTGGGAACTTCGGCACGCAGGGTGATCTGGCCGCTGGTCGGATCAACCGACAGATCAGAAAACAAGAGCTTGCCCGGCTGCGGATACTCCGTGCCGTCTTCCAGCACGACACGCACCAGCGCGCCGTCGAGGCCGCCTGCGCGCTGGATCTTGCCCTGCGCGAGCGCGCTGCGCATCTTGAGCACATCCGCGGCCGACTGGGTGAAGTTCACATACATCGGATGGGTCTGCTGGATCATCGCCATGGGCGTCGCCTCGCCCTGACCCACCAGCGCGCCTTCAGTGACCAGCGCCCGCCCGATGCGTCCGGAAATCGGTGCGGTCACCGTTGCGTAATTGAGGTTGATGCCTGCGGTTCGAACCGCAGCGCGGCCGGCGGCGACTTCGGCTTCGGCCGCCTTCTGCGCGGCGACTGCGTTGGCATATTCCTGCTTGCTGATGGCATTGGCCTCCACCAGCGGCTTGTAGCGCTCGGCCAGTGCCGAGGCCTGGCCCAGGCTGGCCTGTGCGCGGGCCAGCGTGGCTTGTGCACCGGCCTGCGCAGCGGCATAGGGGGCAGAGTCGATCGAAAAGAGCAGCTGGCCCTGCCGCACATCGGAGCCTTCGCGAAAGTGGCGCTTTTGCACGATGCCAGCAGCCCGCGCGCGCACCTGCGCGACGCGCGATGCTTCCAGGCGACCCGGCAACTCATTGACGAGCCCCACTTCACCGGTCGCAACGGTGATCACGCCCACCTCCGCTGGCGGCATGCCACCGCCGCCTCCGCCTGCCGCACCCGGAGCAGGTGCCCCACCGCCCTTTCCGCAGGCGGACAGAAGCAGCGCCGAGAGCACGACGGCGAACACGGGTAGGTATTTGGTATTGGATATTGGCAAGGCAGTCATCCGCGAAGCGGCCATGGAGGTACCGGAAATGGGAATTGACCCAGTCGGCCGCAGCGTGACAGATCTGCGGCCGGGTGGCAAAAAAAGCGAAGCAATGAGTATGCCGCGCCTTCGGCCAGATTGCTTAGGCAGAGATTAGTCTGCTGACAGAAGCTGCAGTCACGAACGGCTCACCGGACGGCCAGCGCGACTGCAATGACATACTTTCGGTCTTGCCCTGACGACTACCTTGTGGAATGACTGCACTATTACGGCTGGCAGCGCGCGCTGTCCGCGTAGGCCTCATCGCTTGCGCGGCTGCGGCGGCCTTGCCCGGTTCGGCAGGTGTCGTGCAGGTCGCCGTGGCCGCTAACTTCGCCGTTCCCATGCAGCAGATCGCAGCGCTTTTCGAGTCGGACACGGGGCACAGTGCCATCGTGTCATTGGGCTCCACGGGCCGCTTCTACGCACAGGTCAGGAACGGCGCGCCTTTCGACGTGCTTCTTGCAGCCGACGACGAGACTCCGCTCAAGCTGGAAGCAGAGGGACTGGCCGTCAAGGGCAGCAGCTTCGTCTATGCCACCGGCAGGCTGGTGCTGTGGAGCGCGCGGCCCAACTTCGTGGACAACCGCGGCGCCGTTCTTGCGCGTGGCGGCTACAACAAGCTCGCCATCGCCGACCCCCGCCTGGCCCCGTACGGACGGGCTGCACTTGAAACCCTCCAGAAGCTGGACCTTGTAAGGCTGCAGGCCACCGCCGTGCAGGGCGAAAGCATCTCCCAGGCCTTCCAGTTCGTGCAAACGGGCAATGCCGACCTCGGCTTCGTCGCCCTGTCGCAGATCATGCAGGACGGCCGCGTTGCAACGGGCTCGGCCTGGATCGTGCCTGCCGACATGCACAGCCCGATCAGGCAGTCGGCAGCGCTGCTGGCGAAAGGCAAAGACAAGCCGGCCCCAATCGCGCTGCTTGCCTTCATGCGCACCGACAAGGCCCGCGCCATCATTCGCCGCCACGGCTACGAGCTTTGATCAGCGCTGACGACCTCGCCGCGATTGTGCTCACGCTGAAACTGGCGGGGCTGACCACTGCATTGCTGTTGATCCTCACGACGCCGCTCGCCTGGTGGCTGGCAACCACGCAATCGCGCTGGCGGGCTGCGATCGGCGCGGTGGTTGCGCTTCCGCTGGTGCTGCCGCCCACCGTGCTGGGTTTTTACCTGCTGGTTGCGATGGGACCGGATGGTCCGCTCGGCAAGGTCACGCAATCGCTGGGTATCGGACTGCTTCCATTCACGTTCACCGGCCTCCTGATCGGCTCGCTAATCTACTCCCTGCCCTTTGCGGTACAGCCCCTGCAGCACGCCTTCGAAGCCATCGGCAAGCGCCCGCTGGAAGTGGCCGCCACATTACGCGCGCGTCCGATCGATGCGTTCTTTCATGTCGTGCTTCCGCTCGCAAAGCCGGGCTTCATCACCGCAGCGATCCTCAGCTTTGCGCACACGGTGGGCGAGTTCGGTGTCGTTCTGATGATCGGCGGGAACATCCCCGGGCAGACGCGGGTCGTCTCCACGCAGATCTATGGACACGTGGAGGCCATGGACTACGCCCCGGCGCACTGGCTGGCGGGCAGCATGGTCATCTTCTCGTTCGTGGTGCTGCTGGTACTGGCACTGCTCAACCGCCGGACCGCGCGGATGATGCCGTGAGAGTCAAGCCGTGACGGTCGAGCCGGATCGCGTCCAGGTCACGCTCACGCGGCCCGGGTTCACGCTGCGCGCGGCGTTCGATCCGCCCGCGCGTGGCATCACCGCGCTGTTCGGTCCTTCGGGTTCGGGCAAGACGACCCTGCTGCGGTGCATCGCGGGCCTGGAGCGCGCGCAGGACTGCGTCGTACGGATTGCCGGCCAGACATGGCAGGACGACAGCCGGCAGCACTTCGTGCCGGTCTGGCAGCGCAGCATCGGCTATGTTTTTCAGGAGCCCAGCCTGTTCGAGCATCTGGATGTGCGAGGCAATCTTGCGTTTGCCGCGAAACGTGCTACCGCCGGAGATCGCAGGCAGGTTGCGCTGGATGACACCATCGAGCTGCTGGGCATCGCGCACCTGCTGCAGCGCCGCACGCACGAGCTTTCGGGCGGCGAGCGGCAACGGGTCGCGATAGCTCGCGCACTGGCGTCGCAGCCGCAACTCTTGCTGCTGGACGAACCGCTGGCATCGCTGGACCACGCGCGCCGGCAGGAAATCCTGCCGTGGCTCGAACGCCTGCGCGACGAGCTGGAAATACCGATGCTCTACGTCACCCACGCAGCCGACGAAGTCGCGCGGCTTGCCGACACGCTGGTCGTGCTCGATCAGGGACTGGTGCGAGCCAGCGGCCGGACAGGCGAAGTGCTGGCGCGCATCGATTCACCGGTTGTGGTGGGCGATGACGCGGGCGCCTTGCTGGAGGGACGCGTGGAAGAACGCGATGGCCGCTGGCACCTCATGCGCGTGGGCTTCGCAGGTGGAAGCCTGTGGTTGCGCGACAGCGGCCAGCCGGTGGGACAGGCCGTGCGCATGCGCGTGCTCGCACGCGACGTGAGCATCGCGCTGGAAGCGCCGCAAAGCAGCAGCATCCAGAACCTGTTGCCCTGCACAGTGGAAGCGATAGCCCTGGATTCGCATCCGTCGCAAGTCATGCTCCGGTTGAAGATCGGTGAATCGACGGTGCTGGCGAGGATCACGGCGCGTGCGGCGGATGCGTTGGTACTTGCGCCGGGGCAGAGGGCGTGGGCGCAGGTGAAGTCGGTGGCGGTGGTCGGGTAGGTCGCCCAGGCTTTGATCACACACGCGTCAGCGCGCACCCGCCCTGATCAGGATCTCCGCGATCTCGCGTTGCCCGCGCCTACGGGCATGGCCAAGGGGCGTGATGCCCTCTCGGTCGGCAAGCGACACGTCGGCGTTGCGAGCTACAAGCAATCGCACGATTTCGGTGTGGGCCGGGCCGCCGTTGCCCAGGATCACGGCTTCCAGCAAGGCCGTCCAGCCGAGGTTGTTGACGTGGTTGACATCGATGCGCGTGCCGAGCAACAGGCGCACCGTGTCAACGTGGCCGTAATGGCACGCTGGAATCAAAGCAGTGCCCCCGTAGCGGTTCGTGCTCTTCAGATCCGCTCCGGCGGCCAACGTCGCGCGCACGATCTCCATATAGCCGCGCGCACCCGCCAACAGGAATGCGCTGTCGCGCTGACTGTCAGGCGCGTTGACGTCGGCGCCATGTGCGATCAGCTCGCGAACGACGTCGAGATGATTGCCATCCGTTGCTGCAAGGATGGCCGTGCGCCCCCGAGTGTCGCGCTGCTCGATGCCTGCGCCGGCGCGCAGAAGCCTCACGACCTCGGCAAGCTCGCCGCGACCTGCCGATTCGACGAGCAAGGCGCGGCTTTGCGCCACAACAGGAAACGCGGCAAGGGCCAAAGCAACCGCGAACAGGGAACGCCGATGCAGGCTCATGGCACGGGAGCGCCCGCATCAAGCATGCCGGCGCCGTGGATCATCCGGGCGATCCCTGCCTGGGCGGCGGCCGCCTCGCACAAGGCACAGGGTGGCGATGTCGAATAAAGCACGGTCTTGCACCACCACCGCCCCGTAGGGCTGGTCTCCCCAACTCAATGCCAGACGACGCATCGCCTCCGCCGCTTCGTACCAGCGACGCTGGGGCAGCGCCGCGTCCGCGAATGCGCCGGGCGCGGCGACAAGGGCCAAAAGCACGAGCCATTGGCGGCGAGGAAGCGAGACTGGGGTTCGCATCCGCACATGCTGCTTCGTGCATCCAGCGCGGTCAAGTCAAACCTGCTGCAAGTTCCGGGGCCGAGAAAGAAAGCCCTGGAGTCGAAATCGCACCCGTCAGGTCGCAGACGGACCGCATGCGCGGCTGCTCAGCACTGCTGGCGGCCAAGGTTACCGCCAGAGCACAATGCTGCTCTCTACTACGCGACCCACGTCCAGGGACAACCCGCTCGCCTGGTCCTGACCCCCCGTGCCTGAAATCTTCTCAATTGCCTTCGTTGAACGTGCAAGCGAACATCTGCCCTGGTTCGCCGTGGTGCTGCTGGTTGCGGTCGCCATCGCGTCCCTGGTTTCCCGCGAACGCCGCCGTCGGCTTGGCTTCACCAGGTTCCTGCTCGGCTACCTGTGCATCGCGGCCGTGCCGCTATTCGGGGTGATCGTGTTGCGGCCTGCGCTGCGCGAGGGACTCATAACCGCAGGCCACGGTTGGTGGGCTGGGGTGTTTCTCAGCCTCTTCTGGATGGTGACCTTCATCGTCGTGGCGCAGTGGGTCGTGCGCCGCATGCCGCCGACTCGCGGGTGGCTGCGGGACTACCGTCAGGCCGGCCGCGACCTCTGGCGCGACCGGCTGGCACGTTGGTTTGGGAATCGTGGGCGCAAGTGAAGTCGGTGGCGGTGGTTGGGCATGCTCAGAACGCCGTACCCGACTCCCGCATCGACACGGCCGCCGAATCGCTGGTGATGATGTGATCCAGAACGCGGATTTCACAACAGGTTCAGCATCCCTGAGTAGCCGGGAAGGTTTTTGGCTGCTTGCTCCGCTTCCAGCCCAAGATCACGGGCTAGTTTTTCAACTTGCGTCGGGTTCGCGGCGAACGTCAGCCAGACCGCGCAAAGCAAGGCTTCGTATTGAAGACGGAGCAGAGCGCGATCGCATCCAATACCATTGAGAAGGCGTTATGCCACGGCCTACCAGGAGTAGCCGGCCTGAATGCGTGCCCCGACCTTGGCGTCCCCGCCCGACGATGCCGAGACACCGGCTCCGACGTTCAGGCTTTCGGTGACCTGGTAGCCGAACGCCACGCCGACTGCCGTTTTGCCGGCGTAGTTGCCGATTGCAGCGCCGGCCCATCGCTTGCCCGGGGCCAGGCCGGGCATGGTCGGGATGGCCATGGCTGCGGCCACGCCACGGGCGGCGAAGTCGTTGGATTGCTGGGCAACGCTGCGCAACTGGTCGACGTTCACGGCGTCGGTTCCCGCAACCCCCGGCGCCACGTTGGTAACGGTACGGGTCAGCCCGACCGCGGCGTTGCCGACCGAAACCGAATTGGCCTGGGTCGCCACCGATCCCTGGCCCAGTGCCACCGAGTTGCTGCCCGAAGCCAGCGTGTTGGCGCCCAGCGCCACTGCGTTGTTACCGCTGGCGACGGCCATGTTGCCCACGGCCGTGGAGGTGTCTGCCAACGCCTGCGCCCCGGCGCCGATGGCGACCGAGCCGGCGTGGCGTGCGATGGCACCCTGGCCGACCGCGGTGGTGGCGGGGCCTTCCGCGCGCGCATCCGTGCCCAGCGCGGTAGCACCCGCGCCCTGGGCCACCGCGCCCTTGCCGCAGGTGACGCCGCCGGTGGCGCTGAAGTTGCACAGGCCGGTGGCAAAAGCCTGGTTCATAATGGCTTGCAGGCCGGCAACTTGCTGCGCCGTGAAATCGTTCGCCACGACAACCGCCTGGCGTACCTGGCCCACGTTGGCCGCGTCGGTGGTGGCTTCGCCGGCCCGAACGTTGCGGATCTGCGTTCCCGCGCCGCCTGCATCGCGCAATGTGACCGCGCCGGCTGGGCCGTACTGCACCGAGTTCTGCCCCAACACCAGGGCCTCATTGGCAGTGCCCTGCGCCGCGTCGGCCGAACTCTTCGCGGTGCCGGCAAGGCTTTGTGCGGCATTCGCGGTGCTCTGCGCAGCGTTGGCGGAATTTTGTGCCGAGTTGGCCGTGCCTTGCGCGGCGTTGGCTGTGCCCAGGGCGGTGTTGGCTGTGCCCAGGGCGGTGTTGGCAGTGCCCTGCGCAGCGTTGGCAGAACTTTGTGCCGCGGTAGCCGTGCCTTGCGCTGCGTTGGCGGCGCCAAGAGCGGTGTTGGCCGTGCCGAGCGCAGTGTTGGCAGTGCCCTGCGCAGCGTTGGCAGAACCTTGTGCCGCGGTAGCCGTGCCTTGCGCTGCGTTGGCAGCGCCAAGAGCGGTGTTGGCTGTGCCCTGGGCGGTGTTGGCCGTGCCCTGGGCAGCGTTGGCTGTGCCTTGGGCGGTGTTGGCGACGCCCAGCGCGCCGGTCGCCGTACCCTGCGCGGCATTCGCAGTGCCTAGTGCCGTGTTGGCCGTGCCCTGAGCGGTATTAGCGGTGGACAGCGCGGAGTTGGCCGTGCCCTGAGCCGTGTTGGCGGCGGTCAAGGCAGTGTTCGCAGTGCCTTGTGCGGCTGTGGCTGTGCTCTGAGCTGCGTTGGCAGTGCCCACGGCCGCGTTGGCAGTCCCCTGAGCAGTGTTCGCGGCACCGAGGGCGGTATTCGCCGTGCCCTGGGCGGCTGCAGTCGCCGCGACGTTGTTGTTCACCGCCGTGTTGGTGGCGTCCAGCTGCGCGCCGTTGACCGCGTCGGTGCTGGTCGACGACAGGGTGCCGGCCGTCACATTGACGATACGCCGCGTCGCGCCGGCCGAGCCCACCGACACGACGTTGGCCTGGCCACCGTCGTTGCTGTACGAGCCGATGGAAACCGAATTTTCCCCACTGGACTGCGCATTCGTTCCGATCGCGGTGGAGCCGACGCCATGTGCACTGCTAAAACTTCCCGAAGCCGTGCTGCCGGTGTTGCTCGCGGTGCTGGCCGTGCCGGTCGCCGTTGCACCCTCTCCGCTGGCGGTGGCGTAGGCACCCGTGGCCGTCGCGTTGAGCTCCGTGGCCCTGCTGCGACCGCCGGTCGAGGTGGTGTTGTCCGCAGACGCATTGGCGGAAATGCCGGTCGCGCTGCTGTCTACGCCGTCGGCTCGCGCGCCTACCCCGGTCGCCGTCCCGCCGACTCCGTTGACGATGCTGTAGGCCCCGGTGGCAGTACTGTTCTCCTGGTGGGCGGCGCTGTCGCGTCCCGTTGCCGTGCTGTTAATCCCATTGGCCGTACTGGCCGTTCCGGTCGCGGTTGCGCCAACGCCACCGGCGGTAGCGAAGGCGCCTGTCGCTGTAGCCTTATCCTGAGTGGCGCGTGCGTTGTTGCCCACCGCCGTGGTCTGGTTGCCTTCGGCGTTCGCACTGGTGCCGCAAGCAACAGAGGCGGTCGCGCTGTTCTGGTTGCAAACGTCACCGGATACCGTATCGACTACCCCTCCCATCACCGCATGGGCCGGCAAGGCGCCTGCCAGGAGCATCAAGGTCAGCGCGGGCAGTACAGGGCCTGAACGGAACCCGAGTGGCGAACGGCGATTGACAAGTGATGCTGCCGGGGCCTTGCGGAAGTAATCAAAACGCATGAATGATCTCCGAATGTTGGAGATCAGACGTTAATTGAAACATTCGCGTCAGTGTGTGTAAATTTGCAATCAGCGGACTGACCATGCGCCATGGTTTCGGCTCGCGACTCCCGCTCCTTGCCGAACGCGAACGTAGCTGAGGCGCGATCCTGCTGGCTACCATCACGTCCATGCCCGTCACCGACGAACAGATTCGCCATGCCATCGTCAATCTGCTGGAGGATCGTCAGCCGCTCGCGACGATCTGTCCGTCGGAAGCTGCTCGTGCGGTAAGGGCAGATGACTGGCGGCCGTTGATGTCACAGGTCCGCGCCGTCGCCATCGAGTTGGCCAGGGAGGGCAGCATCTGCATACGCCAGGGTGATCGCACCGTGTCGCCCGACGGACCGCTGCACGGGCCGATCCGTTTAGGGGCAACGAGCCCGGAGACCACGGGCCATCCAACCACTCCAGACGGGCGCTACTTCGCTGTGCGCGGACGCTTGTGGCGCAAGGCGAACCCACACCTTCCTGCTGATGTCAGGGACGCGCTGGTCAAGCAGCTGATGGATGCGCGGCGTGCACTGCGCGGCACTCGTCCTGAGGCAGAGCGTCGCGCCGCCCGTGAGCAAGTCGATAGCGTAAAGCGAGCGCTCGGCGAGCGGGGCCCGGTGTGGTGGACTGACGGCGCGCCGGACTTCAACCGTAAGCTGGCGAAAAACACCCCTTATCGGGAGTGGTTCTTGCAGTTGGGTGATTGACTGAGAGCTGCTCCGCCCCATAGCAGAAGACGGCCGGGCGTGCCGCACACAATCGCCACCGCGTTTAAAAGGATACGCCCGACTCCCGCATCGACACCGCCCCCGAATCGCTGGTGATGATGTGATCCAGAACGCGAATATCCACCAGCCCGAGCGCAGCCTTGAGGGTCAGGGTGAGCGCTTCGTCGGCCGGGCTGGGCAAGCAGTCGCCGCTCGGATGGTTGTGATGCAGGATGACCGAAGCCGCATTGGCAGCCAGCGCCTGCCGCGTCACCTCGCGCGGATACACCGAAGCCTGATTGAGCGTGCCGCGAAACAGCTGCTCGTAGTTGATAAGGCGGTGGTGCGTGTCGAGGTACATGACGCCGAAGACTTCGTGCTGGAGTCCTTGCGCCTGCAGGCGCAGGAAGTGCATGACGGAAGAAGGCGAGTTGAAGACATCGCGGCGCTGGAAGCGGGAGCGCAGGATGTGGAGGGCGGCGAGGATGGTTAGGTCTTCTTCGAGGGTGAGGCGGGTATGCAGGAAATTGAGCGGCCTTTCTTCCAAGCGCGCATTGATTGGAATTGACGAAAGTTCACTATCCTCAAGACACTCTGACGAGACCACCGTGGCACAGGCGTCACATGTTTCATTGAAACGGTTTCCTAGTTGGTCACAAGCTGGTGGGAACACACTGGTCCTTTCTGGTGGTCGCATTTCGGCGACTGGCAAAGGGTACGGATCGTTGGCAACGGAACTCTTCTACGACATTCGAGACTTTCCCAAAAACCTGCGCCCCTCATATCGCCTAATTCACAACGGGTTGTGGCCAGGTGCATGGCGCGGGTCGAGGTCTGCTCTTGGGCCGGTTGCTGTCGTTCCTCGCGGCAACCTGAGTGTCGGCAGTGCAGCGGTTGCAGTCGCTTGACGGTGAAAAGCGATTCACGGTCTCAGCTCTAATGCGGTCATTGAGAAAGCCTGACCTGCAGAAGCGCGAACGACGCGAAGGTTCGAGGACGGACCATCGTGGGCGTGAACACGCAGCCCTGGCACGTACACATCGTCACGGGTGCGGCCAAAGACAGATTGAGCGCTGCGGTCCTGCAGGTCTACAACGATCCGGTTCAATATGCCCAGCTCGATGAGCCCTATGCCTATTACCCTACCGAATGGACATCGCCTTTCATCGAACGGCGGCGCAAGGTCGGATGGGATCTCTATAGCCTGCTCGGTATCGCCAAGGGCGACAAGGCGCGCATGCATGCGCAGCATGCGCGCAATTACACGTTCTTCGATGCGCCTGTCGCGCTCTTCTTCACCATTGATCGCGTCTTGCAGACCGGCAGCTATCTCGACTACGGCATGTTCTTGCAAAGCATCATGGTGGCTGCTCGCGCTCGCGGCCTCGACACTTGTCCGCAGGCCGCGTTTACCCACTTCCACCGCACCATTGCGCACGAGTTGCAATTTCCGGAGAACGAGTCACTGGTGTGCGGCATGAGCCTGGGCTATGCCGATCTTTCCCAAATCGAAAACACACTCGTCACCGAGCGCGAGCCGGTGAGCGCTTCACGCGCTTTCATCACGATAAGTAATGCGGTTCGAGACACAAAGACCGCCCGCCGACGAGCAGCGGCGCCCTTGTGTCAAAGTGGCAGTGGGAGCGCTGCTTCCTCCTGCATCGTGGCGCGCATAGAAAAAGTTAGCCTGGTAGCGAACACCTGCAGCCCAACAAGCTGGATCGCATCTCCGGACTTGCGCAGCTACTGCGGCAGTTCGCGACGGATGCCCTGCACTGTTCCCGCGCGCATCAGGCGGTCGATTTCCTCAGGACTGAAACCAGTTTCACGCAGCACCTCGACCGTGTGCTGTCCCAGCACCGGCGGCGGCCTGCGCACCTGTGCGGGGCTGCCGTACAGGTTTACCGGGTTGGCTATGTTGGTCATCGGCCCGGCGAGCGGGTGTTCCAGGTGAAGCACGGTGCCGTTGTGGCGAACCTGCGGGTCCGTCGTGAGAGCGGCATGGTAGTCCTGCACCAGGGCGCAGGGCACGTCCCTGGCAGACATGCAATCAACCCAATGCTGCGCCGGCTGTGTCACGAATATCCGCTCCAGAATGTCGTCGAGAGCGTCACGATTCGCGGTGCGCGTGCGATTGTCGGAAAAGCGCGGGTCGACCGAAAGGTCCGGACGCTCCAGCGCCTTACACAGGTTCAGCCAGAACTTCGGCGTGAAGGCTGCGGCAAAAAAGTAATGCCCATCGCTGCCCTGGTAGTTCCGGTAAGGAACCATCGTGGGGTGGCCGCTACCGAGCCGCTCGGGCGCGTGCCCGCTGCGCACGGCTTCGCCGTCGCGAGGAATGGTGGCAAACAGTGTCGCACCCAGCAATGAAGTGTCGAGCCGCTGACCCTCTCCGTAGCGCTCCCGGTGCAGCAGCGCCGCACTGATGCCGAATGCCAGCATGGCCGCAGCGCCAAAATCGGGCAACGGAGCGCCCACGCGCACCGGGCGCCCGTCGGCCTCGCCTGTCATGTCCATCAGGCCGGCAACCGCCTGCACGATCGGGTCGTTGGCGGGCCAGCCCGCGTACGGTCCGCTCTGGCCGAAGGCGGACACGCTGGCGTAGATGATGCGCGGGTTGACCGCCTTGATGGCGTCGTAGCCGATTCCCAAACGGTCCACCGTGCCCGGCCGGAAGTTCTCCACCACAACGTCCGCCGTGCGCGCGAGCCGCAGGAACACTTCACGTCCTTCCGGTGACTTCAAGTCCAGCCGCACGCTGCGCTTGTTGCGGTTCTGCGAGAGGAATTGCACGCTCTCGCCCTCGACGAAAAGGGTGCCCAGGCCGCGCGCCAGGTCCCCGGTCGATGGCTCCTCCACCTTGATCACATCGGCGCCGAAATCGCCCAGCAGCATGGTGCCCACGGGCCCGGCCGTCATCACGGTCAGGTCGAGGATGGTGATGCCGTCCAGAGGACGGCGCGGGCTGCTTGCGCTCATGTTGATTTCTCCTGCCTGCTGTAGTCGGCTGCGTAGGCGATGGGCTGCATGCGGATGCTGCCGCCCTCATTTCGCATCGACCATGCAGTTGCGTAGTTAACGTCTCGCTCCGGGTAATCGGTACGGTAATGGCCGCTGCGCGACTCCTGTCGCGCCCGGCAGGCGTGCAGGATGATGCGCGCCGTGGTGGCCATGTTTTCGAGTGTCAGCGCCTGCGGCAGGGCGCGCGGCGTGGCGTTGCCGCCCGCGGCCACCGCGGCGTCGATCTGATCGACCAGCTGTAGTGCAAGCGCGAGTCCGGCCTCGTCCTTTTCCACCAGGCATTGGCGCTGCATGGTTTGCTGCAGCGAGCTAGCCAGGGCGGATGCGTCCAGTTCGCGGTTAGCCTTGAGCCCGCGTGCCAGGCGTTGCACCACTGCATCGGCCGCGACCGGCCTGACGGCGCCACGTGCGCGTGCGTCAGCAGCGGCTGCCACTCCGGCACGGTGGCCAAAGACCTGACCCTCGGCCAGCGAGTTGCCGCCGGGGCGGTCCGGACCCCGGACGCCGCCGGCGAGCTCGCCGATCACGTGCAGACCTGGCAAGCTGGTGCGCGCCCCGCTGTCCACCATGCGCACGCCCCCGTTGAGGCACTGAAAGGCGATGCCCACGTCCAGCAGATCCTTCTGCGGATCGACGCCGCGCTCGCGCATCCAGCGGGCGGTGTTGGGCATCGTGCGCTCTATTTTTTCGGTCGGCACGTGGGCGAACGAGTATTGCACCGTGCCCCGCGGCGTGCCGCGCCCGGCGGCGATCTCGCGTGCCATCGATATGTCGATCCAGCGCGACGCGTTAGTAACGGTGAAGGGGAACACCTTCTCGTCGTACACCTCGTCCGCGCTCGTTCCCGCAGGCAGGTAATCCGGCAGGAATTCATGGCCTTGCGCGTTGAGCATGCGGGGGTGCAGCACGAAGCACGCCTTGCTGAACAACTGCACGTAAGGGTGCACCAGGGCGGGCCCGAACTGGTGAAACTCCATGTTGACCAACTCCGCGCCGGCGCGCCAGCAGGCCGCCTGCCCGTCGCCCGTCATCTCCGCGGTCGAGACCTGTTGGGAAAACAGCCCATGGGCGCCGCCCGTGCCCAGAATCACCGCACCGGCTTGCACCACCAGCCACCGATCAGCAACGGCGTCGTAGGCCAGCACGCCGACGACTTCGCCTTGCGCGTCGAACAGCAAGTCGACCAGTCCGGCGGGGGCACGCACCTGCACCCCGTGCGCTGCGGCCTGATCGGCCAGTGCCGTGACGAAAGCCTTGCCCGTCTTGCCGGACACGCCCATCGCTCGCGCATAACTTCCGAAGTCGCTGCGAATCAGTTTGAAATCGCGTTCTTCACCCGGCAGGGCTCCGTGGACTGCCCCCTGCCCCGCGCGATCGAACGGAACCCCGAATTCGACGAGATCGCGGATCCGAGCCGGCGCGTCTTCGGCCAGCACGCGCACCAGCGCCGGGTCAATGAAACCCTGCGCGGCCGCCATGGTGTCGCGGTAATGAACCTCGGGACCATCGGCCGCGTCGCCGTAGCCCGATGCGCCCATGCTCATGATCTCGCTCGCCCCGTGCACGGTGCTGCCGCCCACGCCGAGCGGCGCCTTCGACAGCACCAACACCTCGGCGCCCGCCAATCGCGCGGACAGCGCGGCGCGCGAAGCGGCACCGCCGCCTCCGACCACCACCACCTCGGTGGTCAGCACCTCCACCTCGAGGCCCAGGCTTTGCAATTCAGTGACGATGTTCATGCTCATGCCCTGAGGTTGCGCGCAACGATGGTGCGCTGGATCTGGTTGGTGCCGCCGAAGATCTGGAACATCTTCGACTCGCGGTAGTGGCGTTGCATCGGAAACTCCATCGCGTAGCCGTTGGCCCCCATCACCTGCACGCCGTCAGTCGCGATCTTCACGTATGCGTCGGATGCGAAGTACTTGGCTTGTGAAGACTCGGCGTCGCAGGGCAGGCCATCGGCTAGCAGGCGCGCCGCGCGAAAAGCCATCAGTCGCGCCGCGTCCACCTGCGTCTGCATGTCGGCCAGCAGATGCGACACAGCCTGAAAATCGAAGACTGGCTGGTTAAACTGCTTGCGGTCCAGCGCATACCAGCGTGCCAGGTCGACTGCGGCCTGCGCGGCGCCCACGCACATGGTGGCCAGCGCCACGCGCTCCTTGGCCAACACGCTCGTGAGGCGCTTCCATCCGAGGTGCAGGTCGCCGACGAGCATGCGGCGCGAGACGCGCACGTTGGTGTAGTTCACCTCGCACGTGCGAACGGCACCACCGCCCAGCATGTCGATCGGGCGAATCTCCACGCCCGGGGTGTCCGTGGGAATCAGCAGCAGGCTGATGCCTTCGTGCTTCTTGGCATCCTTGTCGGTGCGAACGGCGGTAAGGATGTACTTGGCCTGCGCCGCGCCCGTGATCCACATCTTGGTGCCGTCGACGATGAAGTCGTCGCCTTGCGCCACCGCGCGCGTCGTCAGCGACGCGGCGTCAGACCCGGAGGCGTTCTCACTCAGCGCAAATGCGAACCAACCCTGGCCCTGCATCATGGCCGGCAGCATCTGCGTCTTGATCTCTTCACTCGCGAATCGCGCGAGTGCGCCGCCAACCATGTTCACGCTGACGTTCCAAAAGCGCGTCAAGCCGATGCTGTGATACGCGGCCACCTCCAGGAATGCGGCCATGTCCATGTAGTCGCCGATGCCGCCGTGCTCCTGCGGAATCGTCAGGGCGAACCAGCCCTGCTCCGTGGCCACGTCGACCAGCTCTTGGGGAAAGCGCTTTTCTTCGTCGCACTTGCGCAGGTAGTCCGGCGTGGCATGTTTGGCAAGCACGCGCGCCACGCTGCGGCGGAACTCGAACTGCTCGTCAGTGAGGTAGGGGCGCAGGTCGCGCTTCTCGACCATCGCCATCAGGTATTCGGGATTCATGGTGCGACCTGCAAGGCAATCGAGCGCAACATCGACGAGCGCACGCGTGCGCCGGTCATCATAAAAGCAAGGTCAGAGCCACTCAGGATGAGCCTGGCCCCCTTGCCCACATATTCGCGCATCAGCGCGTCTTCGTACACGCCGCCGACGCCGGCGATCTTGCCGTGCCGACCGCAAGCCGCGGTCACGGCGTCGAGTGCTTCCTTCACCAGCGAATGCCCCAGGTTGCCGGTGACACCCAGCTCCGCCGCCATGTCGGTGCATCCGACCAGCAGTGCGTCGATGCCCGGCACCGAGGCGATCTCATCGACATTGCGCAAGCCTTCCACGGTCTCGATCATGACCACCACCAGCGTCTCCTGGTTGATCAGTTCAACAGTCTCGGTAACTGGCAGCGTCGCGAAGCGCGTCTGCGGCAGCCCGCCGGGTATCGAGCGGTGACCCATCGGGGGGAAGCGGCAGAAGTCGACCACGCGCCTGGCCTGCTCCACATTGTCAACGTGCGGCACCACGATGCCCTGAGCGCCCGTGTCAAGCAGCCGGGTCGAGTGAAAAGAGTCGTGCGCGGGGACGCGGATCATCGGGGTGATGCCGACACCGAGTGCGGCGGCGCAAATCTGCGCCGCGGTGTCCATGCTCATGGAGTTGTGCTCCATGTCGATGAACAGCCAGTCGTAGTCGCAGGCCTGTGCAATCTGTGCGATATCGACGGTGCGCGCCTGGCGCAGTCCCATGCCGAGGGCGAGTTCCCCGCGCGCGAGTTTCTGCTTGGCGTGATTGGCGATGACTTTCATGTGATTTCCTTCAGGTGACGTCGGCGGGCAAGGCCACGTTGATGAACTTGGTGTCGAGATAGTCGCGGATAGCCGTCGGGCCACCCTCGCGGCCGAAGCCGCTGTCTTTGCTGCCGCCGAACGGCGTTTCAGCGGTCGCCGCGACGAATGTATTCACGCCGATCACCCCGGCCTCGAGCCGATCGACGGTCTCGTGCGTCTTGCGCAGCGACCGGGTAAACACATAGGCCGCCAGGGCGAATGGCAAGCGGTTGGCCTGCGCGACCACTTCGTCCATCGTGGCAAATGGCGTGATCGTGCCGACGGGGCCGAAGGGCTCGTCGTTCATGACGGCCGAGTCTTCGCGCGGCTCCAGCAGCCAGGTCGGCTCATAGAACCAGCCGCGTTGCTGTTCACTCGGACGGGCTCCACCGGCCAGCACGCGGGCACCACCGCTGACAGCGTCGTCGATCAGGCGCTCGACGGCATCGCGTCGCTTGCTGGTGGTCAGCGGGCCGAGATCGGTGCCGTCGTCCAGCGGCGACCCCAGGCGCAGCGCCTTGGTAGCGGCCGCAAGCTTGGCGGTGGCTTCCTCCAGAATCGAGGCGTGGATGTAGAAGCGCGTCGGCGAAGCGCAGACCTGTCCGGCATTGCGGAACTTGCCCCCGGCCGCGAGCTTTGCAAAAACATCCAGGTCGGCATCGGCGTGGACGATCACAGGCGCGTGCCCGCCGAGCTCCATGCTCACCTTTTTGAGCGTGCGCGCCGAGGCCTCGACAATCTGGCGGCCCACCGGCACCGAACCTGTGAAGCTCACCTTGGCGACCCTTGGGTCGTCCATGATCGTGGGCGTCACCTCCGCCGGCCGGCCCACCACCAGGTTGACGGCGCCCGCGGGAAAGCCGGCGTCGACGAAGCACTGGACCAGCGCCATCGTGGCACCCGCCGCTTCGCTCGACGGACGGATCACCAGCGTGTTGCCGGCCGCGAGCGCGGGCGCCATCTTGCGCGCCAGCAGCAGCAGCGGGAAATTCCACGGCACGAAAGCCGCCACCACGCCGAGCGGCTCGTAGTGCACCAGATAGCGATCGCCCTTGACGCGGCTCTCGTAGCTCATGCCGAAAATACGGCGCGCCTCATCGGCGAACCAGTCCAGCGATTCGGCGGAGGCGACGGCCTCGCCGACGGCCTGCCGCACCGGCTTGCCGGTCTCCACGGCGACGATGCGGCCGATCTGTTCAGCGCGCTCTTGGACCAGTGCGGCCGCGCGGCGCAAAAGGGTGGAGCGCTGCCAGGCCGTCAGGGCTCGCATGGCGCCGCGGGCCGCATACGCGGCGTCGATGGCGCCGCGCACCTGCTGCGCCTGCGCATTGCGATAGTGGCCGAGCACCGCTTCGGTGGCGGGGTTCTGCGCTTGCGCGTCGGAGCCCGCGCCGGGCTGCCATTCGCCGCCGATCAATTGACCGTGGCTTTCGTAGAGTTGCTGTAGTTCCATAAGGTATTCGGGGTGGGTTCGTGAGAGGTTGCTTCAGTGACCGAGCACTCGCGGCAGCCACAAGACGAGTTGCGGCATGTAAGTAATGATGGCCAGACTGGCCAGCAACGGGAACAGCCACGGCAAGATGGCGACCGTGGTGCGCTCCACGCTGAGATTGGCGATGCGCGCAAGCACGAACAGCACCATGCCCATGGGCGGGTGCAGCAAGCCGATCATCAGGTTGAGGACCATGACCAAGCCGAAGTGCACGGGGTCGACACCGAGCTGCAGGCAGATCGGCAGCAAGATGGGCACCAGGATGGTGATCGCTGCCGTCGGCTCAAGGAAGCATCCGACGAACAGCATCAGCACGTTGGCAAGCAGCAGAAAAACCCACTGCTCATTCGTGAATGCCAGCACCCACTCGGCGATCGTCGCGGTGGTGCCGCTGGCAGTCAGCAGCCATCCAAAAATACTGGCGCCGGCGACGATGAACAACACCGTGGCAGTGGTCTCGACGGTGTCGACGCAGACCTTCAGAAAGCTCTTGAGGGTAAGGGTCCGGTACCAGAAGAAGCCGAGGACCATGGCCCAGACGCAGGCGGCGATGGCTCCCTCGGTGGGGGTGAAAAGCCCGGTCGTCATGCCCCCGATCAGCAGAACCGGCGTCATGATCGGCATGACCGCCTGGAACTTCAGAAGGCGGTCGGCGGCGAACAGTGCCACGAGCGCGACCAGCACCACCGGTTGCGCCGGCAGTCCCGTCTTCACCGCTGCCCACACGAGCAATGGCCACAGCACGACCACGGCCAACTCGCCGACGGCCTTGCCGAATTTGCGAACGTCGAAGCGCACGTCCGAGCCCCAGCCGTTCTTGTGCGCGAAATACGCCACCGTCATCATCATCAAAATGGCCATCAACAGGCCGGGCAGGATGCCGGCCAGAAACAGCGCGCCCACGCTCACGTTGGCCATCATTCCGTAGATCACGAAAGGCAGGCTCGGCGGAATGATCGGTCCCAGCGTGGCGGAGGCCGCGGTGACGCCGACAGCGAACTCGGTGGGGTAGCCGTGTTCTTTCATGGCCTTGATCTCGATCGTGCCGAGGCCGGCAGCGTCGGCGATTGCCGCTCCGCTCATACCGGCAAATACCACCGATCCGACGACGTTCACGTGACCGAGGCCGCCCTTGAGCCAGCCGACCAGCGACAGCGCCAGGTTGTAGATGCGGGTGGTGATCCCCGCGTTGTTCATCAGGTTGCCCGCGAGGATGAAAAACGGCACGGCAAGCAGCGGGAAGCTGTCGATGCCGCTGATCATGCGATGGATCACCGCGAACGCAGGCGTGTTGCCGCTGGCCATGATGTACACCAGGGCAGCCGCGGACATGGCGATGGCGACGGGCACACCACCGGCCATCAAGATGAGAAAAACGATCTTCAGCATGGTTACGCTTCCAGTGCGATTTCGGGGCGTTCCAGCACGCTGTAGCCTTGATTGAAATGGGTTCTCGCGACTTGAATGGACCGTACAAACATGGCGGCGAAGGCAAGCATGCATATCCCATACACCACGTTCATGGGCAGGTCGATGACCGTCATGCGAATGTTGCCGCCGATGCGCAGCATCATCTGTGCGGTCAGCACGACTGCCACTCCAAAGAAGACGACCCGCACGGCATCGACCGCGGTCGAAAGGTGACGTGCGAAGCGGCTGGGAAGGTAGCGGTACGCGAGGTCGACCTGGATGTGGTTGTTCTTGCAGATACCGATCGTGGCGCCGACAAAGACGGTGCCAATCAGCAGGTATCGGGCGATTTCTTCCGTCCACGCTGCCGAGTCGTTGAGCACGTAGCGGGTAAAAAATTGATAGAACACCGTCAGGCCGAGCAGCAAGAACATCGCGACCGCCACCCATGCCTCGGGCGTGACGCCGGACAGATCGACGACCTCATCTTCAATATGGATTTCGCCGTCGTCGGAAACGATCTTGTCTGACATGCTGTACCCGCTCTTTGAAAAAATTTGTTGGGACACGGGGCCGGCCAGACCGGCTGGCCCCGGGGAGGTACAGGTCAGCGCAGTGCCTGGATACGATCCCAGTCCTTGCGGTCGTAGCCCATCGCCTTCATGTCGATGGCTTTGACCACACGTGCCCGAAAGTCGTCGGCGTTCACTTTGGTGACCGTCAGCCCCTTCTTGCGGAACTCATCGAGCAGTTCGCCCTCGCGCTTCGAGATGTCGCCGCTCGCCCTGTCGGCAGCTTCCTGCATCACTGCGGTGAAAATCTTCTTGTCGGCGTCGCTCAGCTTGTTCCACACGTGGGGGCCGACTTCGGTGCTCAGTGAATCAACGATGTGGCCGGTCAGGATCACATGCTTTTGCACTTCAAAGAATTTCATCGACTCGATGGTGGTGAGCGGATTTTCCTGCGCGTCGGCCGTGCCGTTTTGCAGTGCCAGGTAGACCTCGCTGAAGGCGATGGGCGTGGGGTTGGCGCCGCAGGCGCGCGGCATGGCGGTGTAGGCAGGTGCATCCGGCACGCGGATCTTCAGCCCCTTCATTTCGTCGCAGTTGGCGAATGGCTTGTTACTGGTGCTGTGGCGCGTGCCGTAGTAAGTCATCGAGACGATCTGCACGCCCGACTTCTGGCGATAGCCCTCGGCCAATTCGCGGAAGACGTCGCTCTTGGCGAACTTCAGCAGGTGATCGGCATCGCGGAAGGTGTAGGGGTAATAGCCCACGCCGATTCGCGGATAAGCCTGCGCGGCGAATGAAGTGCTGGAGGACGCGATGTCGACCGTGCCGAGCATCAGCCCCTGGTTCAACTCGGTCTGCTTGCCGAGCGTGGATGCCGGGAATACCTGAAGCTCGTAGCGACCGGCGGTGCGCTTCTTGAGTTCTTCGGCCGCCCAGATCGCCGAGCGGTGATAAGGGTGGCTGGTCTCGTAGAGATGGGCGAACTTGAGCTTGGTCTGGGCCATGCCCGGCAGGGCAGCGCCCGCCAGGATCGTTGCCGCGAGCAGGCGGGTAAGCAGTTGGCGCTTGTTCATCGTGTCTCCTTGTGTTGCATGAAGGTTGGGGGAAAGTTGCAGGAAATTGCGGGACGCGGTCAGGCGGCGATCGTCTGGCGACGGGCGCTGGCCGCCAGCGGTTGCTGTGGTTGCGGCGGTTGCAGGATCATTTCGGCGGCACGCTCGGCCAGCATCAGCACAGTGGCATTGGTGTTCGTCGAGGTAACGGTCGGCATCACCGAAGCGTCGATCACCCTCAGGCCTGCAACGCCGTGCACCCGCAGCTGGGCATCGACGACGCAGCCGTCGTCCATGCCCATGCGGCAGGTGCCCGCGCCGTGATAAACAGTGCCTCCGTTGGCGCGCGCATAGGCGAGCAGATCGGCATCGGTCTTGCTGGCGGCGCCAGGCACGGTCTCTTCCACGACGTAGTCGCGCAGGCCCGGCTCGACGAAGAGATCACGCGCCATGCGCAGTCCCTCGACCAGGGTGAGGCGGTCGCGCTCGGTGCTCAGGTAGCGAGGGTCGATGACCGGCTGGGCGCGCGGATCAGCAGATGCGATGTGCACCTCGCCGCGGCTCTCGGGTCGCATCTGCCAGCAGCCCACGGAAATGCCGGGCTCCGTTTCGAGTTCGCCGATGCGGCCGCTGCGAAAACTTCCCGGTGCAATCACGAACTGGATGTCCGGACTCTGCGCATACTTGCTTTGCCCGTAGAGGCCGACGATGGCCGCGCTGTACGTCAGCAGTCCCTGGCCACTCGTCACATACCGTGCAATTTCCTTCAGCAAAGCGAAGCCGGAAGAACGCTCGTTGGCTGTGGCGATGCCCTTGAGCCTGAAGCAGACCCGCGCAACGTAGTGGTCCTGCAGATTTCGCCCCACGCCCGGCAGCCGTACTTCGCAGGGTATGCCCGCGTTGGCCAGCACGTCGGCGTCGCCGATGCCGCTGCGTTCGAGCAGCGCGGGGCTACCGACGACGCCGGCGGCCACAAGCACCTCGCGTGAGGCCTTGATTCGCACCGTGGCGCCATCGGCTCGCAGCACCTCGACTCCCGTCGCCCTGCCCTGCTCCAGCTGCACGCGTGACACATCCATGCCCGTGAGCACCCGCAGGTTGCTGCGGGCCAGAGCCGGCACGAGGTAGCCCCTCGCGGCACTGGACCGACGACGGCCATGTCGCGTTTGCTGATAGTAGAAAACGGCCGGACCGCGGGTCTCGGAGTTCGGGTCGTCCAGGAATTCGTAGCCGGCGCCCTGGGCCGCCTGCATGACCGTGTGACAGACTTGCGGCGGATTGCCCACGCGCGTGACCTGGATCGGCCCACGATCGCCGCGGCGAGAATCGCGCCCGTCCTGCCAGGTTTCGGATCGGCTGAAGTACGGCAGGCACGACGCGAAGTCCCAACCCGTCGCACCCGCCGCGGCCCAGCTATCGATGTCCTCGGGGAAGGGACGCACGTACAGCAGTCCATTAATGGAGCTCGACCCACCGAGGCCGCGCCCCCGCGGGAAGATCAGTTCGCGTCTGTCCGTGTCCGCATGCGGAAGGGTCTTGGAACCCCATGTGATGCTGGGATGCTCCAGCAAGCGCATGAAGCCGGCTGGAACGTGGATGAAGGGATGGCGGTCTTTCGCGCCGGCCTCTACAAGCAGCACAGAGACAGCGGGGTCCTCGCTAAGACGCGCAGCCAGCACACAACCCGCGGTTCCCGCGCCGACGATCACGTAGTCGGCGGTGAGTTCATTCATCTGTTAACCCTATGGGCGGCAACCGCCGATCGTTGACAAGCTGACTTTTCCGAAGATCACCGTGCAAATTTCAAGCACCGGATCGTCTAGTCTTTTATTGTCTACAAACTATGAAGGTTTGTCAGCACTTTATTTATTAGTGATAACACTTCGAATAAATTTGTCTACTTCTATTCTCGTTATTAGTTATTTCGGCGGTCGCGGAGCCCTCCCGACTGCACCCGGGAGCTCGGCCCGTGATCCAAGTGTCGACACTCGGGCAGACTCGTAGCCGCTCGCCTGCCGGAACCAGGGGCAATCCCCGCTCGCAGGTCGCTGCCGAAGTCGACAGCCAGCGCCTAGAGTCGCGCTCAGCGTAGACGGAACGACGGGGGATCGGCGCCAGCGCCAGCAGGCGGGCCGCGTCAATCATGCCCACAAGGGCGGGACGGGGAGTCTTATTTGATCAGGCCTGCCAAAATCTTGTTCCACTTGATGTAGTCGGCCCGGAACATGGCGGCGAACTCGTGCGGCGCGCTGAACGCCGGTTCCACGCCACCCTTGTCGAGATCCGCACGGATCTCCGCGCCCGCCAATACTTCCTTGAGGGCGGTGCTGATTTTGGCCACCACCTCGGGCGGCATGCCGGCGGGGCCCCACATGGCGAACCAGGTCTTGTAGTCGAGCTGGGGCAGGCCTGCCTCGGGCGCGCTCGGCACCTCCGGGAGCGAGGAGATGCGCTGCTTTTGCATGACTGCCAGTGGCCGCAGCCGGCCTGCCTTCACCATCGGCATGACCTGGGCGGCCGAGCCGGTGACGTACTGCACTTCGCCACCGACTGCTCCCATCGTGGCGGGGCCGCCGCCCTTGTAGGGCACGTGCACGGTTTGAATGTTGGCGACCTGGGACAGCAATTCACCCGCCAGGTGGTCCGCGCCCCCAATGCCTGAGGAGCCGTAATTGAGCTGACCGGGCTTGGCCTTGGCCAAGGCGATCAGTTCGCCAAGGTTCTTCGCCGGCACGGCGGGATTGACGGCGATCAGGTTGGCGGCCGTGGCGAGCTGCCCAATCGGCGTGAAATCCTTGACCGGGTCATAGGGCACCGGCTTGTTGGTGTATGCCGACGAGATCATGCCGATGTGCCACACCAGCAAGGTGTAGCCATCGGGTTCGGCACGCGCCACGCTCGACGCACCGATCGTGCCGCCCGCGCCTGGCGTGTTGATCACCACGATCGCCTGGCCCAGCTTCTGCGAAAGCTTTTCGGACACGGAGCGGGCAATGATGTCGGTGCCGCCCCCTGCGGCGAACGGGACGATAACCTTGATGGGCCGGTCCGGATACGCGGCCATGACGCCACTGCATGCCGCGAGCAGAGATGCGCCCAACAGAACACGGCGCCGAACGGCTGGGAAAGATGCAAGTGGGTTTCGCATTGAAATCTCCGAAAGGGTGAGGGAATTGTCGACCACTAGAACCAATATGTCAACATACTCACAAGTAGTGTATTCACTTGATATGCTTTATGGGGCATCTCATGAACAAACTAGCAGATGACCGTTCCGGCAGAAGGCCTTCGAGCAGAGCTGGAGGCTGTTAGACGGCAGGTAAGGCCGTGGATCCGGAGTACTGCGTCAGGCCTGCGGCCATCGCGGTTCGCGCTTCTCGAAAAACGCGGTGTAGCCTTCACGTGCCGCCGGCAACTGATAAGCGTGCACAAAGCGCTCTGCCTCGTAGCGCAAATGAGCCCGAAAGCTTGCGCGAAAATCCCCATCCACCAACTGCGCCATCGTCGCGATTGAAGTGCGCGGCTGGGCCGCAATGACCGCCGCCAGTTCGGAAGCACGAACATCTAGCGCTTCGTCGTCCACGACCTCATCGACAAGGCCAAGGTCGCAAGCGTTCCTGGCGGTCAGCGTCTCTCCGGTGTACAGCAGCTTTTTGGCGATGGACGGGCTCACCAGTCGTGTCAACAGCGCGCAACCGCCCGTGCCTGGCCAGGCGCCGCGTTTGACTTCGGGCAACGCGAAAGTTGCAGAACGGGCAGCGATGCGATAGCTGCAGCCGAGCGCCAGTTCCATGCCGCCCCCCATACATGGCCCGCGCACGGCGGCGATCACCGGCGTGTCGCATTCGACCAGCGCCAGGATCATGCGATGTGCATTCTCGACATGGGCCCGTGCGACTGACGGGTCGAACCGCAACGGGTATTCCTTCAGGTCAGCACCCGCGCAAAAGCTCCGCTTTCCGCTGCCAAAGATAACGCAACGAACGTCAATGACCGCGCCGAGTTCCTGGAAGAAGGAGCCCAGTTCCTGCCGCACCTCCTGATTCAACAGCCCGAGCGGCGGGTTGTCGATTTGAAGGTGGAGCACCCCGGGTTGCCCCTGATGCACATTCAATGCCGTCCAGTCAGTCCGCATGCTTGGGCCGTTTGTCGAAGTTGTCAGGCAGCTGAAACGGCGGTGCGCACCGTGTACATCATGCGTTCCTTTCCGTTCATGATGTGTCTCTCGAATGCCGCCGCGGCTTCGGCAACGCGGCCATTGCGCAGCGCGTCGAGCAGCACGCCGTGCTCGCCGTGGGAAAGGTGCATCTGCGCGGTCGTGTAGACGCCCTTGCGAATGTAGAGACTCAATTCCGCGGCCACAGCCTTATCAAGGGCGACGAGCCTGGGGTTCTTTGTCGCCGCCATCAGGACTTGATGAAAAGCCTGGTTGAGCGTGCTGTACTTCCCGCCGTCACGCGCTGCGAGCGCGGCGCCCATGTCGTCCATCATCCGCTGCAGCTCGGCCTCCTCGGCAGGCTCGAGCCGCATCGTCGCCAGGCGTCCGGCGGTATGGGCGATGCCCGCCCGCACGTCGTACAGGTCGATGGCTTCTTCGAGCGACACCTTGCGGACCTCGGCTCCCCGGTTCGGCACGATCCGAACCAGACCGGTCCGCTCGAGCGACCGCAACGCCTCCCGCGCGGAATTTCGGCCGACGCCGAGCTGCACGGCCAGTGCTTGTTCATTCACGCGCTCGCCGGGCTGAAGGGTCCCGTTGTCGATCATCGCGCGAACCTGATCCTGAATATCGTCCAGCCGAGTGGTGATGGCTTCGGCGCCGCGAATGGTAATGGCTTTGCTCATGTAATCATCAGGTCGGGCAGCCTGTCAGAAGAGGGACTGAGGCTATTGTAGGCACGGCATGTCGATTTGTCGACACTCTTAAGCCTCATGCGATGCAATAGCCACGACGCCCAGCGCTGAATCGAAACTTAGTGACGTGAGCCTGATCCAGCCGCCTCGCCGATCCATTCGCGAGCTACCGCCCGTTCATGCGAAGAACGCGCAAACCCGCATACGGCGAGAACAGAGGATCGTTCTGAAACCCGCTCGACCCGCCCCGTTCAAAAATGTTAATTACCTGCCATTCGCAATGGCAAAGTCATCAGGCGGGTGTTCATGTTGATGTGTTTAAGCTGACGAGTCAAATCTCTTGCCAACCACCCCCTTATTGCGTTCGCAGGCATCACGGCTCCCGGTCTCGGTCGTCGCACCGCGAACAGCCTCCGATCAATCGACGCGGATGTTCTTGGCTTTGACGATGCGTCCGTAGATCTGCGAATCGCGCGCGATCATCGCGGCCATCTCTTCGCGGCTCGCACCCAGCGGCTCGCTTTGCAACTCGCGAATCTTCTTGGAGACCTCCGGGTCTTTGCTCGCTTCGACGAACAACACGTTCAGCCGATCGACAATCGGCGCCGGTGTGGCTGCCGGCGCCCAGATACCATGCCAGGACATCATCGACAAGCCCGGCACCGTCTCGGACAACGTAGGAACATTGGGCAGATTAGGCGAGCGTGTAGGCCCGGAAAAAGCAATCGGCGTGACCTTGCCACTGAGGATCATCTGGTACGCCGTTGCGATGGGTTCCATCACGGTGTCGATTTGACCACCCGCGACATCGGGTAAAAGAACGCTCGGTTAGTCGATCGCGTACGTGCCAAGCTTCTGCAGGGAGGACTATGACCGCAGGCCGAAGGGCTCCTACGCCGGCAGCATCAGTCCCCGCCTGGCTTGCCGTCGTTCCGCCCCTAGCCTCCGGCACAAATGATTGAGCGCTTGGTCTAGGCAGCATTGCGGTCATACGAACTGCTGTCCGACGAATGTTTGGTTATGGTCGCAGCGGCCTTTCGGGCAGCTGGACGCGAATGACTCAGATCAGTCTGGACCAGTCGTTCCATTCAGCGCGCCGAACGGCGGTTCTCGACCCAGAGCAGACGTGGCGTTGAATCGGAGCAAAGCAAACCTACCTCCCCCCATTCCCAAAAAACACCTGCTCCCCCCCAATCCTGTACGCCGCAATCGCCCCCTGCCCCGCAGGCGACACCACCCAATCCACGAACTTCTGCGCATCACCCGCCTTCACGTGCGGATGCTTCGCCGGATTCACCACCATCACGCCGTACTGGTTGAACAGCCGCCTGTCGCCTTCCACCAGCACCACCAGTTCTCCGCGATTCTTGAAGTTCAGCCAGGTGCCGCGATCGGTCAGCACGTAGCCGTTGGCCGATGCGCCGATGTTGAGCGCCGGTCCCATGCCGCAACCGCATTCCTTGTAGCCCGCGCTCTTCTTGGCCGCCACCCCGGCTTGCTCCCAGTAGCGAAGTTCCGCCGCATGCGTGCCGCTCTTGTCTCCTCGCGAGATGAATGGCGCATTCGCCGCCGAGATCTTCTGCAGCGCCCCGCCTATGTCCTTTCCGCGCGCGCTTGCCGGGTCGCTTTTCGGTCCGACCAACACGAAGTCGTTGTACATGACGGGAAAGCGCTTGATCGCACCGCCTTCGGCCACAAACTTTTCTTCCGCTGCCTGGTCGTGCACAAAGAGCACATCGGCATCGCCGCGCCTGGCCATGTCGATGGCCTGCCCCGTGCCGACGGCCACGACCTTCACGTCAATGCCGCTGGCCTTCTTGAACTCGGGCAACAGGTGCGTGAACAAGCCCGATTGCTCCGTCGATGTGGTGGAGGCCATCGTGATCGACTGGGCCTGCACCGTGCCCGCCGCTATCGTCCATGCGAACACCGCTGTGGCAATGATTGTTTGCAATCTCCGGTTCATGCCGTTTCTCCCTTGATAAACAGATCGGCTTCACGCGACACCTCGGCCAGCCGCGGGCCGTTGAAAAACTCCCGCACCGGCAGGTCTGCCAGCACGCGGCCATGCTCCAGGTAGATCACCCGTGTCGCGAGCCGCTTGACCTGGCCGAGGTTGTGGCTTGCAAACACCAGCGTCATGCCGGTCGCGGCAAATTCAGCCATCAGCGCTTCGATTTCGCGCTTGGCATGCGGATCCAGGCTCGATGTCGGCTCGTCCAGCAGCAACACATCGGGCTCCAGGCTCCAGGCCCGCGCCAGCGCCAGACGCTGCTGCTGGCCTCCTGAGAGCGTGTTGGCCCTGCGCAGTGCCACATCGGCCAGCCCCACCTTTGCCAGCGCATCGAGCGCCTTCGATTTCGCCTGGCTCCATGGCGTCCCTGCAATCCAGAGGCCGAGGGCGACATTCGCGATGGCGCTCGCACGCAGCATGTAGGGCCGCTGGAACACCATCGCATGGCGCGTCGCCAGATCGCGCAGCACCGACCCGCGTGCCGGTTGGACCAGGCCGTTGAGCACGCGCAGCAGCGTGCTTTTGCCGCTGCCGTTGGAGCCGATCAGCGCAAGCCGCTCTCCGGTGGCGACTTCCAGATCAATGCCACCGAGTGCGACCACGCGACCAAATTGCACGTCAACGGCCTTCAGCCGGACCAGCGCGCTCATACCGGCGCCGCCCGTGCCAGCAGGCCACGGCTGTTTTCCACTCCGGTGCGCCACCGACCCAGTGCGGCGATGACGGCGTTGAGAAGCAGCACGACCAGCAGCAGGACGATGCCCAGCGCGAGCGCCAGCGGCAGGTCGCCCTTGCTGGTCTCCAGGGCGATGGCGGTGGTGATCACGCGTGTGAAGCCATCGATATTGCCGCCGACGATCATCACCGCTCCGACTTCGGCGATCGCGCGGCCAAAACACGCAATCAGGATGGTGAGCAGTGCGTAGCGCTCGTCCCATCCCAGCAACAGGCCACGCAGCATCGGACGCGCGCCCAGCGAGGCAAGCTGCTCGCCGTGTGCAACCTCGGCGTCTTCAACCGCGCGCCGCGTCAGCGCCGTAGCAACCGGCAGCACCAGGATGGTCTGGGCGACCACCATGGCCTTGAACGAGAAGAGCCATCCGAGAAAGCCCAGCGGGCCTGACCGGGACAGCAGCAGGTAAACCACCAGGCCGACGACCACGGAAGGCAGCGCGAGCAAGGTATTGAGGACCGTGAGCAGGGCGCCGCGACCGCGAAAGCGCGCCACACCCAGCCATGCGCCGGCAACGACGCCCACCCCGCAGGCGATCGCACACGCCGTGCTGCTCACCGCCAACGAGCGGACCACGATCGACGCCAGCATCGGGTCCCAACTGAAAATGAGCGCGAGCGCTGCCGCCGCGCTCTCCGAGAATGTATTCATGCGCTGCCGATGCTAGATGCGCCCTGCCCACGGCGCATCGGTAAAGGCGAGCTATGAATCGGCGTGCATAGCCAGGGCCGGGGCAGTCATACTCCGGTCGTGCGCAAGATCGAGCTTTCCTATTCCTTCACCGACCGGGCAGGACCGCGCCGCATCCACAACGCGCTGATGGAGTTGCTGGGCGCCGTGCGCGAGGCCGGCTCCATCTCGGGCGCTGCCAAGCTCGTTGGCCTGTCTTACCGCCACGTCTGGGGCGAGCTCAAGCGCTGGGAGGGCGAGCTCGGCCATGACCTCATCATCTGGGACAAGGGTCAACCCGCGCGGCTGTCGGAGTTCGGCGACAAGCTCCTATGGGCTGAACGCCAGGCGCAGGCGCGGCTGGCGCCCCAGATTGCTTCACTGCATGCCGACCTGGAACACGCCTTCGCGGTGGCCTTCGACGATGCGGCGCATGTGCTGACCTTCTTCGCCAGTCATGACGACGGGCTCGCACTGCTGCGTGAGCATGCCGTGGGCCATGCGCGCCTGCACCTCGACATTCGCTTTTGCGGAAGCGTGGATGCGATCCGGTCGCTGAACCTGGGGCGCTGCGTGATGGCGGGCTTTCACACGCCGCCGCACGCCGGGCCCGGCAGCCCTTCGCAGCTTGCGTATCAGAACCTGTTGCAGCCGGGCCATCACAAGCTGATCGGCTTCGCGCTGCGCAGCCAGGGCCTGGCCGTTGCGCGCGGCAATCCGAAAGGCATTGCCTGCCTCGCGGATCTGGCGAAGCCCGGCGTGCGCTTTATCAACCGTGACCTGGGAAGCGGGACGCGCGTGCTGCTCGATCAGTTGATGGCGGCTGCGCAATTGCAGCCGTCCGATATTGCGGGCTATGCGATCAGCGAGGGTTCGCATTCGGCTGTGGCGGAACAGGTCGCCTCAGGCGCGGCGGACGCCGGGCTTTGCATAGCAGCGGCTGCGCATTCGCGCGGTCTGGATTTTGTGCAGCTGGTGCAGGAGCATTACTTTCTGGTTTGCCTGAAGGCCGCGCTCGATCAGCCTGCGGTGGTGGCCTTGCTGGACGTGATGCGCAGCGACGGGTGGAAGCAGCAGGTCGCGGCGTTGCCCGGCTATGAGCCGTGGAAATCCGGCGAGGTGCTGAGCCTCAAGCACGAACTGCCGTGGTGGGACCTCGCACCCAAAAAGAAGCGTTGACGCTCAAATCGCGCAGGTTCGAAACCCGACAAAGCCATCATCACGCTCGGGCAGGGCGAACCCCCTTGCCTTCAGGTGCTTCATGCGGGCACGGGCGGCGAACGACGCTCCGCGCTGGACGCGGGCCCGGCCGAAAAACGGCGATGCTTCAAAGGGTGTCCCCTCGCTCCATGCATCTGCCGTGAAGCCGGGCAGCGGCCGCAGCGTGCTGGCCGTCCATTCACGCACGTCGCCCCACCGGAACCCGCGCCGCGACGCCGCATGCGCGGCAAGCTCCCATTCGACTTCAGTTGGCAGCCGCCTGCCAGCCCATCGTGCAAACGCGTCGGCCTCCCACCAGCTCACATGCATGACACTTTGCGTGGCGGCCATGCGCGACGACTTGCCAAACAAAGTACGCATGACTGCGCCACTGGCAGCGCCGATCTGCTCCACGTAACGGGGCCCTCGCCTGCCCTCCTGTGCGGCCTCGCGCTGAAGCCACTCCCAGCCAGCGGTCTGCCAGAACTGCGGGTTGTCATAGCCGCCATCGTCAACGAATTCGGCGTACTGCGCCCAGGTGACCGGCTGGGCATCGATCTCGAACTCGGGCACATCGATGTCTTCGGCCCACTTTTCCACATCGAAGACAAAGCCGCCTGGCTTGGAGCCAAGTGCCCATCGCTGCGCGGGTATCAGCAGCGGCTCACGCGTCTGCACACCCACCGGCAAGGCGAGCTGGATCGGCACGCCCAGCGCTTGCGCCAATACCACCAGTTGCTCGCACCGCATGTCCTCGTGGAACAAGGCTGCGCGAAAGAAGTAAAGCGCATCATCCTCATCGGGTGTGCGCTCCAGCATCTCCAGTGTGCTTTCCAGCGTTTCGAGCAAATAGGCGCGGATCGCTTCGTCATCGGGAAGTGCCAGTTCCCAGCGCGTCGCGTGGGGAGCGAGCACCGGACTGAACCAGCGGTCGGCCATGGGCTCGATGGAGGCAAGACGCACCGTGTCGGCCGGGCACGCAGCGCCGAGCGCGCGCTTGGGATTGCGACCGATCCAGTATTCGGACAGCCAGCCGATATGACCCGCCAGCCACGCGGGCAGCTCAAGATCTGGCTGAAGCGGCACGTCGAGCTTGCCGCCCAGTTGTGCCCGCTCGAAGTAGGCCAGCAAATGGAGCGTGTGGTTGCGGGCATCCATGAGGGCAAGCGACAGCAGTTCCTTGTCGGCATGCCTCATTTGGGGCACGTCGATGGAAGCTGCAGTGGTGCGCGAGGACGCGGTCATAAGTCATTATCGCTATCGCGTACAAAGGGATAACACCGTCAAAATCCCGTCAGATTCGCTCTTATAGTGGCCCCTAGAATTTCTTACTACAACGGGTGTGAACGGGAATGCCCAAGGAGTGGGTGCGGCTCAGACCCCAATACGAAAATCCTCACCGGAGACAACATGCAGTCGTTGCTAAAGCTTTCCCGTGCCATTGACTGGCTCAACACCAAGGTCGGCAAATACATCATCTGGCTGATCCTGGCCTCCACGGTCATCAGCGGCGTGAACGCCGTGGTGCGCAAAGTGTTCAACTACAGCTCCAACGCCTTCCTCGAAGTGCAGTGGTACCTGTTCGCTGCATCGTTTCTGCTTGCCGCCGGCTACACCCTCCTCAATGGCGAACACGTGAAGATCGACGTGATCTCCAGCAGGCTGTCCAAGCGAGGCCAGATCTGGGTGGACGTCATCGGCTTCATATTCTTCCTCACGCCCGTGTGCCTGGCGATCCTCTGGTACGGCACGCCGTTCTTTCTCAAGGGCTTTTATTCCGGAGAAATGTCCAACAACGCCGGCGGCCTTATCCGCTGGCCCGTGTACCTGATGATCCCTGTTGGATTCACCCTGCTGTTGCTGCAGGGCATCTCTGAGCTGATCAAGCGCGTCGCTTTCCTGCAGGGTCTCATCGAAGACCCCACGCTCAAGAAGATCGAAAAGACAGCAGAAGAAGAACTGGCCGAGTCCATCCGTCGCCTGACGGAACGCGACGCCAAGGCCTGACACGACGCAAAGACGGAGACACACGCAATGGAGTTCTTTACCAGCAATCTCGCCCCGATCATGTTCGTGGGCCTGATCATCTTTCTGCTTTTCGGTTTCCCGGTTGCGTTCAGCCTGGGTGCCTGCGGCCTCTTCTTCGCCGTGATCGGCATCGAACTCAACGTCCTGCCCGAATCCCTGTTGCAGGCAATGCCCCTACGCCTGTTCGGCATCATGCAGAACGACACGCTACTGGCGATTCCGTTCTTCACGCTCATGGGGCTGATACTGGAACGAAGCGGGATGGCCGAAGACCTGCTCGACACCATCGGCCAGCTCTTCGGCCCGGTTCGCGGTGGACTTGCCCTTGCGGTGATTTTCGTGGGTGCGCTGCTGGCAGCCACGACCGGCGTGGTGGCCGCCTCGGTGATCTCGATGGGCCTGATCTCGCTGCCCATCATGCTTCGATACGGTTACGACCGCCGGCTTGCCGCCGGCGTGATCGCCGCTTCGGGCACGCTGGCGCAGATCATTCCGCCGTCGCTGGTCCTCATCATCCTGGCCGACCAGTTGGGCCGCAGCGTCGGTGACATGTACAAGGGTGCGTTCATCCCGGGCTTCATCCTGACCGGCATGTATGCGGCTTACGTCATCCTGCTTGCATTCATTCGTCCCGCCTGGGTCCCGGCGTTGCCGCCAGAGGCGCGCACCATCCGCGAAGACAACGGCCAGGCGGGCCTGCCGTCCCTTCTGATCCTTACAGTGCTCTGCGTCGGCGCAGCGGTCACGCTTGGCAAGAACTACGCAGCCGTCCAGAGCTGGTGGACCAACACCACCGTGGCGACCGTTGCACTCGACGAAACCATCGTGGTGGCCATGGCAGCAGGTGTGCTGCTTGCGTTCCTGATCGCTGTCATCAACAAGGTGACGCGCCTTGGCCTGCTATCGCGCATGGCCGAGCGCGTTACTTTCGTGCTGATCCCTCCGCTGCTGCTGATCTTCCTGGTGCTCGGCACCATCTTCCTGGGCATCGCAACCCCCACCGAAGGCGGCGCCATGGGGGCGCTGGGTGCGATCATCATGGCGATGGTTCGCGGGCGGCTCTCGTTTTCGCTTCTCAAGCAGGCCCTCACCGCAACCACGAAGCTTTCATGCTTCGTGGTGTTCATCCTGATTGGCGCGACCATCTTCGGCCTGACGTTCCAGGGAGTGGACGGCCCCAAGTGGGTGGAGCACCTGCTCAGCGGATTGCCAGGCGGACAGCTTGGCTTCCTGATCGTGGTGAACATCATGATCTTCGTCCTGGCGTTCTTCCTGGACTTCTTTGAGCTCTCGTTCATCGTGGTGCCCCTGCTCGCACCGGTGGCCGAGAAGCTGGGCATCGACCTGGTCTGGTTCGGCGTGCTGCTGGCGGTGAACATGCAGACCTCCTTCATGCATCCGCCCTTCGGTTTCGCGCTGTTCTACCTGCGCAGCGTTGCGCCCGAAAAGGAATACAAGGATCGCATCACCGGCAAGATGATTCCGCCGGTCACGACGATGCAGATCTACTGGGGCGCCGTCCCGTTTGTGGTCATCCAGATCATCATGGTCGGCCTCATCATCGCCTTCCCGAGTATCGTGTCCAGCGGGCTCGACAAGACAGAAGCGGTGGATCTGGACAAGGTCCAGATGCAGATGAACCAGGAGATGCGCGACGCCAATGCCCCGGCCATACCGGCCAGTGGAGCGGTGCCCGAGGCCATGCCGAATCCAGCCGACGAACAGAAGGCGGCGGACGACGAGCAAAAGAAGATCGACGAACTGTTCAACAGGAAATAGGTTCGAGTCGTGTTGCGCAAGCTGATGATCTTCCTGTCGTTTCTGGCCGTTTTCGGCCAGGCGTTGGCGGGAGCATCTTTCCCGCGCGCGGCGGCCGAAGACCTCGGTCACGTGCTTGCCCATAGTCAAGAAGATCGGCACCATCACCACGACGACGGCAACATGCATGTCGACGACCTGGGCGAGGAAAGCTTCCATGTCCACCTGGACGGTGCGAACCCAGCCGCCCTCCCAACTGCCTTGACGGCGCGCCCTGCTCCAACTCTGCCGCAAGGCCCACCCGGATGGGAGCTGCCCACGCATCCCTCGCCCCCGATTGAAGGTCTCCTGAGGCCCCCAAAGCTCGCGTCCTGACTGCGAGGCCTTGCCTCCCTCGTTTTCCCGTGTGGGCGCGGAGTTGCGGCGTAAAAGCCGCCTGTCTCCGCCACCACTTCGCGGCTTTGGACGTCATCTTTGGAAGACCATGAACCTTGTTCCTCGCGCGGCGATGCTCGCTGCGCTCATCGCGCCATCAGCAGCGCTCGCTCACGGCATCTCTGAGGCCGACAAGCAGGCGATGCTCGCTGGTGGCTACTGGCATTACGCCGTGCTCGGGGCAAAGCACATGCTCACCGGCTACGACCACCTGCTCTTTCTCTTCGGGGTGGTCTTCTTTCTGACCAGGTTCCGCGATGTTGCCAAGTTCGTCACCGCCTTCACTCTGGGCCACTGCATCACGTTGATCTTTGCCACGTTCCTGGGCATCACCTGGAACTACTGGCTCGTCGACGCGGTCATCGCGCTCACCGTGATCTACAAAGGCTTCGACAACAACGGCGGCTTTCAGCGGCACTTGGACATGAAGTCGCCGAACCTCGTGGCCGCGGTGTTCGTGTTCGGCCTCATCCACGGCTTTGGGCTATCCACCAGACTCCAGCAATTGCCGCTGGGCGACGACAAGATGAGCATGCTGGGGCGGATTCTGAGCTTCAACGTGGGCGTCGAGCTTGGCCAGATCGCCGCGCTCTCCGCCATGCTGGTCGTCCTGGCAGCCTGGCGCAGACGCCCCAGCTTCCCGAAGCTGGCGGTAGCCGCCAACAACGCTCTCATGTTCGCTGGCGGCCTGTTGCTGCTGATGCAGCTGCACGGCTACGCCCATGACTCCGACCCTGGCGGATTCCGCTTCCCTGAAGAGGAACACAAGCACCTCCACGAGGATTTAGATCTCGCAAAACCCGATCCCACTCGGGACAACCTCTGAAAGATATTCATCATGAAACGCATCGCAATCGCCATCGCTTCCTTCGCCGCTCTCTCGATGAGCGCACCGGTCCTTGCAGACAAGGGCAGCTCCTGCCACTTCCACGGCTCGACCCCGGCCAAGGAGGAGACGGTCCTCGGCTGCGCCGCGCAACGCAAGGACGCACTGGTTGCCAGCGGGAAGCTCGACGCGAGCTGGAAGGCCGTGAAGCAAGAGAAGGTCGAGCAGGTCGATGGCAAGAAGGGCAAGGAGTGGAAGGTCACCTTCAAAAACCCGGCGGCCACCGACAAGGACAAGCAATCCCTCTACGTCTTCCTGAGCGTGCCCGGCAACGTGCTGGCGGCCAACCACACCGGGAAGTGACCCCAAAAAAGAAAAGGCCCTTCGCAGGGCCTTTTCTTCGTTCAGCGCAAACCGGTCAGAGCTTTTGCGCCTGCATGAATCGGTCGAAACTCATTTCGGTGAAACGGAACCACAGGTTCTGTTCGGAGCGGAACTTGGACAGGTCCGCATAGATCTTGCGGAAGCTCTCGTTCTTGGCCGAGGTCTCTTCATAGATCGTCATGGCGTGCTTGAATGCTTCGCTCATCATGTCTTGCGGGAATGGCCGCAGCTTGGCGCCGGCGCCCACGAGTTGCTTGATGGCAACCGGATTGCGCGCGTCGTACTTCGCCTGGATATCGACGTGCGACTGTGCGGTCGCGGCCTCGACGATGGCCTTGTTCTCGGGCGAGAGCGAGTCCCAGGCTTTCTGGTTGATGAAGAAGTCGAGTTGGGCCGAGCCTTCCCAGAAGCCGGGGTAGTAATAAAACGGTGCGACCTTGACGAAGCCGAGCTTTTGATCGTCATAGGGTCCGACCCATTCGGCCGCGTCCAGGGTGCCCTTCTCAAGTGCGGTGTAGATCTCACCGCCCGGAAGGTTTTGCGGAACCACGCCCATGCGCTCCATGATGCGGCCAGCGAAGCCTGCAATGCGGAACTTCAGGCCCTTGAGATCCTTGGTGCTCTTGATTTCCTTGCGGAACCATCCGCCCATCTGGGCGCCGGTATTGCCGCCGGGGAAGTTCACGATGTTGTATTTGGCATAGAACTCGCGCATCAGCTTCAGGCCATTGCCCTCCAGCATCCAGGCAGTCATTTGCCGCGAATTGAGGCCAAAGGGGATGGCGCAGCCCAATGTGAAAGCTTCATCCTTGCCGAAGAAATAGTAAGGCGCGGTTTGCGCCACTTCGACCGTGCCTTGCTGCACACCGTCCACGACACCAAAAGCCGGCATGAGTTCGCCGGCCGCGTGCGTGGATATCTCGAATTTGCCGCCCGACATGGCCTTGACGGATTTGGCAAAAACTTCGGCGCCGCCGAAGAGGGTATCCAGCGACTTGGGGAAGCTGGAAGCCAGACGCCAGCGGATGGCGGGCTGGGCGTGAACGGCAGGCGCAATGCCCGAGGCCAGTACGCCCGCGATTCCCGCGTTTCTGATGAGTGCGCGACGATCCATGATGGAATGCTCCGTTATTCAGTAAGGCGCTCATCATGCGCAGTCAACGGGCATTTTCCTTGCAGCTTGCTGGCACATCCGCACAGTTGATGTACTTAAGAAATAAGCGTTCGCCACCAACACAAAAGCCCGCTTTCGCGGGCTTTTGTGTTGAATGCCTGAACCGTTAAGGTCAGAGCTTTTGCGACTGCATGAAGCGATCGAAGGTTGCTTCGGTGAAGCGGAACCACAGGTTCTGGTCGGCGCGGAATTTGGAGAAGTCGGCGTAGATCTTTCTCCAGCTTTCGTTCTTGGTGCTCAGCTCGTCATACAGCGCCATGGCTTCCTTGAACGCGGCTGAAAGCACATCGTTCGGGAAGGGGCGCAGCTTGGTGCCGGCACCGACCAGTTGCTTGAGCGCGCCCGGATTGCGCGCGTCGTACTTGGCCTGCATGTCCACGTGTGCGACCGCAGATGCGCATTCGACGATGGCCTTGTTCTCGGCCGAAAGCCCATCCCACGCCTTCTGGTTGATGAACAGGTCCAGCTGCGGGCCGCCCTCCCACCAGCCGGGGTAGTAGTAAAACGGCGCCACCTTCTGGAAGCCGAGCTTCTGGTCGTCGTACGGGCCGACCCACTCGGCTGCGTCGATGGTGCCCTTTTCGAGGGCCGCATAGATTTCGCCGCCGGGAATGTTCTGCGGCACGCCGCCGATTCGTTCGAGCACCTTGCCGCCGAAGCCGCCGATGCGCATCTTCATGCCCTTGATGTCCTTGATGGACTTGATTTCCTTGCGGTACCAGCCGCCCATCTGCGAACCCGTGTTGCCAGCGGCGAAGTTGATGATGTTGTACTTGGCGTAGAACTCGCGCATCAGCTTCATGCCGTTGCCTTCGTGGATCCAGGCCGACATCTGCCGGCTGTTCAGGCCGAATGGAATGGCGCAACCCAGCGCAAAGCACTCGTCCTTGCCGAAGAAGTAATAGGGCGCCGTATGGGCCACTTCGACCGTGCCCTGCTGCACGCCATCAACCACGCCGAACGCGGGCATCAGTTCACCAGCGGCGTGAACCGAGATTTCAAATTTTCCGCCGGACATCGCCTTGACCTTCTGCGAGAAGGTCTCGGCAGCGCCATAGATCGTGTCGAGTGACTTCGGAAAGCTGGAGGCGAGACGCCAGCGGATGGCTGCCTGCGCGTGAACCGCCGGCGCAACGCCAGCGGCCAGTACGCCGGCGATACCTGCGTGCTTGATAAGTGATCGACGATCCATGTGATGCGCTCCTGTTGTTTTGAAACATTGCGTCGTGGCTGACGGTTTCGTCAGCTCAACGACTGCATTCTAGGAACGCGGCCACTTTGGTATTCAGGGGTTTTCCCTTGCGCACGCTTTAGTTACGCAACTTCAGTCAGTAAAGTTTCAGCAAACGAAAACACTGGACTTACCTAGCCGACCACTTTCAGCACCGGTGACGGCCGGCCGGCAGAACTTGCGAAGCGCGCACGAATCGAGGCTTCGATTCCCGCAGCGTCCAGCCCCTGCATCGCCAGCAATTTCGCCGGGTCGCCGTGTTCAATGAACTCGTCGCGCAGACCCAGTTGCAGCACGGGCTTCACGACACCGGCGGCCTGCAGGGCCTCGCCTACCGCGCTGCCCGCGCCGCCCATGATCGCGCCCTCTTCCACCGTCACGAGGGCCTCGTGCGATGCGGCGATTTCAAGCAGCAGGGCCGTATCGATCGGCTTGGCCCATCGCATGTTGACCACGGTTGCGTCGATCCGTTCGCCCGCCGCCAGGGCCGGATACAGCATCGTGCCGAACGAAAGAATGGCAATGCCCTGCGGCGCGCCGTCGGCTGCTCGCTGCCGGGTACGCCGCACTTCACCCTTGCCATAGGGCAAAGGCTCCAGTGATTGCTCGACGGCGACACCCGCGCCTGCGCCACGCGGATAACGCACGGCGACAGGGTTGGACTGCGCGAAGGCAGTGGTCAGCAGCTTTCTGCATTCGTTTTCGTCGGCGGGGCAAGCCACGCCCATGTTGGGAATGCAGCGCAGAAACGGGATGTCATAGGCCCCGGCGTGCGTCGCACCGTCGGCACCCACCAGACCCGCGCGATCGAGCGCGAACACGACCGGCAGGTTCTGCAGGGCCACGTCATGAATCAGCTGGTCATAGCCGCGTTGCAGGAAGGTCGAATAGATCGCAAGGACGGGCTTGAGCCCCTCGCATGCAAGGCCCGCCGCGAAAGTCACTGCGTGTTGCTCGGCGATGCCCACGTCGTAGTACCGGCTGGGAAAGCGCTTCTCGAATTCGACCATGCCCGAGCCTTCACGCATGGCCGGGGTGATGCCCACCAGGCGCGAGTCTTTCTCGGCCATGTCGCACAGCCAGTGCCCGAATACCTGGGTGAAGGTGGTCTTGCCTGGCGATGCGGGCGCCGTCAGGCCCACCGCCGGGTCGAACTTGCCGGGGCCGTGATACGCGACCGGATCGGCCTCGGCCAGCTTGTAGCCCTGGCCCTTCTTGGTGACGACGTGCAGGAACTGCGGACCCTTGAGCAGCTTGATGTTCTCAAGCGTGGGGATCAGCGATTCGAGGTCATGACCGTCGATGGGGCCGATGTAGTTGAAGCCGAACTTCTCGAACAGCGTGGCCGGCACCACCATGCCCTTGGCGTGCTCTTCGAAACGCTTGGCCAGCTCGAACAGCGGAGGTGCGACCTTCAGCACGTTCTTGCCGACATTCTTGGCGGTCGAATAGAAACGACCGCTCATCAGCTGTGCAAGGTAGCGGTTGAGGGCGCCCACGGGCGGGCTGATCGACATGTCGTTGTCGTTCAGGATCACCAGCAGGTCGGCCTCGGCCACGCCGCCGTTATTCAACGCCTCGAACGCCATGCCCGCGCTCATCGCGCCGTCGCCGATCACGGCAATGGCCTTGCGGTCTTCCCCCTTGAGCTTGGCCGCCAGCGCCATGCCCAGTGCAGCGGAAATACTGGTGGACGAATGCGCGGTTCCGAACGTGTCGTACTCGCTCTCGTTTCGCTGCGGGAACCCCGACAGGCCGCCCAGCTGGCGCAGCGAGGCCATGCGGTCGCGCCGGCCCGTGAGGATCTTGTGCGGATAGGTCTGGTGACCCACATCCCAGACGATGCGGTCGTAGGGCGTGTTGAAAACGTAGTGGAGCGCAATCGTGAGTTCCACCGTGCCCAGGTTGGAGCTGAGATGGCCGCCGGTCTTGGAAACACTGTCGAGCAGATACGCGCGCAGCTCGTCGGCCAGGGGCGTCAGCTGGGTGCGCGCCAGCCTGCGCAGGTCTGCCGGATCGTTGATCGTTTGAAGCAATGACATCTCTCTTCTGCGGCCTTTCAGCTTTCCCTGTTGACCACCATGCGGGCCAGCGCCGCCAGGGCAGCGGTGTCCGCCAGACCGCTCGCCTGCAACGCCGCCAGGGCATCGGCCAGGAGCTCCTGCGCATGCGCTCGCGAGCGCGTGAGGCCGAGCAACGAAACAAAAGTGGGCTTGTCCTGCGCCGCGTCCTTGCCTGCTGTCTTGCCCAGCGTGGTCGAATCGGCGGTGACGTCCAGGATGTCATCGACCACCTGAAACGCCAGGCCAACCGACGCACCGTATGACTGCAGGGCCGCGTGCGCCTCTGCAGCAGCCTGGCCACAGGCCGCGCCCATCATCACGCTGCCCTGCAAAAGAGCCCCAGTCTTGCGCCTGTGCATTTCACGCAGCTGTTTTTCGGTGAGATTCAGGCCGACGCTCGCCAGATCGATGGCCTGACCGCCCGCCATGCCATCGTGGCCCGCGGCCCTGGCGAGAAGACGGCAGAGGTTAGCCTGAATCTCCGCAGGAATGGCCGGGTCGTCGGGGGTGAGCAGTTCAAACGCCAGTGCCTGCAAGGCATCACCTGCCAGCAGGGCCTGCGCCTGGCCGAACTTCACGTGCACCGTCGGCTTGCCACGCCGCATGACGTCATTGTCCATGCAGGGCATATCGTCGTGAACCAGCGAGTAGGCATGAATGAGTTCAACGGCGCAGGCCGCTCGAAGCGCGGCGCCCGGGTTGCCGCCAACTGCCTCGCTGGCCGCAAGCACCAGCAGGGGTCGAAGCCGCTTGCCGCCATCCAGCACTGCATAGCGCATGGCATCGCCAAGGCCTGCCGGGGCGTGATCCACCACCCAGGCGGACAGCGCCTCTTCCACCTGCACCAGCCTGGCGTGGCTCCAGTGCGAAAGGTCGAACGCGGGCTTCACTCTTGTGTCCACGGCTTCAATACGCCTTCGTCGAGCACCTTGACCTGCAGCTCGACAGCCTGCAGGCGGTCACGGCAAAAAGCCAGCAGTTCGGCGCCACGCTGGTAGCCGGTAAGCAATTGTTCAAGCGGCAGCTGACCCGACTCGATCAGGCCGACCAGTTGCTCGAGCTCCTGGAGAGCCGCCTCATAGCTGGCGGGGGGTTGTAACGGGGCCTGGGTCATGGAAGGTGGGAACTGCAAACCCTTGATTCTAGGCGCGCGGTTTACCTGCGAAAACGACGCGTACCACTTGATTGACCGGCACCTGCCCCAAGATGCCTCTGGAGGGTACAATCCCCTTCCCTTTGAAGCCGGGTGCGTCCCGGTTTTTTCATGGGTGTTTTCACTGCTTTTATTCGCCGCGCCATTCCTTACCGATATGCGCTTCCCTGCCCCTTCATAGGGGGAGTCTCTAGGTCAGGTCACCC
>JAZKFD010000034.1:0-14990 GCA_040386635.1 Pseudomonadota bacterium | reverse complement strand
AAGTCTTCAACTGCAGCAGGCCGCAAGCCAACTACCAGTTTCCAGCTACTTCGATGAGGCGCTGTTCGCGCGCGAGCGAGAAGCTGTCTTCCAGCGCGGGCCCCGTTATGTGGGGCACCAGCTCAGCGTTCCCGACAACGGGGACTATTACGCACTGCCGCAAGAGGGTGAAGGTCGCGCGCTGCTGCGCACGCCCAGCGGCGTCGAACTCATCTCCAACGTGTGCAGGCACCGTCAGGCGGTCATCCTCAAGGGGCGTGGTTCGCTCCAGGGCAATCGTGCCTCGGGCGGCAATATCGTGTGTCCCCTGCACCGCTGGACCTACAGCGGCGGCGGTGCCAACGGCGCGCCTGCCGGTACGCTGCTGGGCGCTCCGCACTTTGCACAGGACCCGTGCCTGAACCTCAACAACTACCGGTTGCAGGAATGGAACGGGCTCCTGTTCGAATCGGGCGGCCGCGACGTCGCCGCCGACCTTGCAGGCATGGGGCCGAAGGCCGATCTCGATTTCACGGGCATGGTGCTCGACCGCGTCGAGATGCACGAGTGCAACTACAACTGGAAAACCTTCATCGAGGTTTATCTGGAGGACTACCACGTCGGCCCGTTTCATCCGGGGCTGGGCAGCATGGTCAGCTGTGAAGACCTGCGCTGGGAGTTCAAGGACAACTATTCCGTGCAGACCGTGGGCGTTGCCAATCGCCTGGGCAAGGCCGGCAGTCCGGTGTACGAGCGCTGGGAAAAAGCCCTGCTGCAGTACCGCAACGGCGCGCAGCCCAAGTACGGGGCGATCTGGCTCACCTACTACCCGCACATCATGGTCGAGTGGTACCCGCATGTACTTACGGTGTCCACGCTGCACCCCATCGGTCCGCAAAAGACCATGAACATGGTGGAGTTCTACTATCCCGAGGAAATCGCGGCCTTCGAGCGCGAATTCGTCGAAGCCCAGCAGGCGGCCTACATGGAAACCTGCATCGAGGACGACGAGATCGCACTTCGCATGGATGCGGGACGCCAGGCCCTCATGAAGCGCGGCGACAACGAAGTCGGGCCCTACCAGAGCCCGATGGAAGACGGCATGCAGCACTTTCACGAGTGGTATCGCGGCCGTATGGACTTTGATCGACCCCGCCTCGTAGCCTGATGCCGGCGCACTGCCCCGGGAAGCGCTGATGCAGGCGCTGTGGATGGTCTTGGGCTCGTTCTTCTTCGCCACCATGGCCGTGTGCGTGAAGTTCGCGTCCAGCGGTTTCAACAGTTCCGAGCTGGTGTTCTGGCGCGGCGCGATCGGCATGGTGCTGCTGTGGATGCTGGCCAGGCACCAGGGCATGAGCCTGGCCACGCGCCACGGCCGCATGCATGCCTGGCGCAGCATGGTCGGCGTGATTTCGCTGGGCACGTGGTTCTATGCGATTGGCGTGCTGCCGCTGGCAACGGCCATGACGCTCAACTACATGAGCAGCGTCTGGGTCGCGGCTTTTCTGGTGGGCGGCGCGTTGCTGGCGTGGAATCCGCGTGAGGGCGCGACGCCGCTGAGCCAGGGTCCGCTGCTGATCACCGTGCTCGCAGGCTTCGCCGGGGTGGTGCTGATGCTGCGCCCCAGCATCGACCAGAACCAGCTTTTCGCGGGCCTGATCGGGCTGCTCTCGGGGCTCACTGCCGCGTTCGCGTACATGCAGGTAATGGCGTTGGGCAAACTGGGCGAGCCCGAGACCCGGACGGTGTTCTATTTCGCCGTCGGCTCGGCGCTCGGCGGGCTGCTGGGCATGATGGTCGAAGGGGTTTCGGCCTGGGACTGGAGCAAGGCGGCCTGGCTGGTGCCGATGGCAACGCTTGCCACCCTGGGGCAGCTTTGCATGACTCGCGCCTACAACCACGGCGCAACGCTGGTCGTGGTGAACCTGCAGTACTCCGGTCTTGTTTTTGGCGCGATTTTCAGCCTGACGCTTTTTGGCGACGACATTACACCGATGGGCTGGGCCGGGATGGCACTCATCATTGCCAGCGGAATTGGTGCCACAGTGTTACGGGCCCGCACGGTACCCAACGCACCGGCCGATGACCACTGATAATTTGATCCATGTATACCACCCTCATATCCGTTGAAGAACTCAGGGCGCTGCACGCCGGCGGCAAGCCGCACATGGTGTTCGACTGCACTTTCGACCTGATGAATCCGGCGTCTGGCCAGGAGCAGTACGACAGGGCGCATATTCCCGGCGCGGTCTATGCGAATCTTGACACCGCCCTCAGCGACCAGGGTACGCTTGACGAGAAGGGATGCGTGGTGCCGAGCGCGGACGCCGCATCGGGCGGGCGTCATCCCCTGCCGAGCCGCGAAACCTTTGCGATCTGGCTGTCGAGCGTGGGGTTTGCGAATGACATGCAGGCCGTCGTGTACGACCGAAACGGCGCCAACTATTGCGGCCGCCTCTGGTGGATGCTCAAGTGGGCCGGTCATGACGCCGTCGCGGTGCTCGACGGCGGCCTGCAGGCCTGGCAGGCTGCGGGCGGCGCCGTCACCGCCACGCCCGAGCCGGCGCACTTCCAGTCCAACTTCAAGCTGGGTCCGCCGCTGCGCAAGCTGGTCAGCACAGCCGATGTCGAGCAGGGGCTTGCGTCTGCGGGGCAAACCATCGTCGATGCACGTGCAACACCGCGCTACAAAGGCGAAGTCGAACCGCTTGATCCGGTAGCAGGGCATATTCCCGGCGCGCTCAATCGGCCGTTCAGCCTCAACATCGGGGCAGAAGGCCGCTTCAAGCCGGCGGCGCAGCTGAAATCCGAATTCGAGCAGTTGCTCGGCCAGCGCGATGCATCGTCGGTCGTGCACCATTGCGGCAGCGGCGTGAGCGCGATCCCCAATCTGCTCGCCATGGAAGTTGCCGGTTACCCGCCGCAGGCCCTCTACGCGGGCAGCTGGAGCGAGTGGTGCCGCGACCCGAAGCGGCCAGTTGAAAAGGGCTAGAGCAACGGGCGCGTCATTTCAGGCGCGTAAAAAAGGCGATCGCCCCGTCAAGGGAGATCGCCCTGTCATTCTCGCCAACCGATCAGTGCCCTGTTGAGGGGCGCACCGGTAAAGGCGGTTTTAGCGCGTGGTTGTGGCGGTGCTGCTCATCGAACCGGTGACGCCAGGGGTCGTTGACGAACCACTCGTGTCAGTCGTCGTGCTGCCGGTACCGGGGCCGCCCATGGAGGTCGTGCTGCCGGGCGTTGTGCCGGTCGTGGACGAATCGGTGCTGGCGGTACCCGAGGTCGATCCGCTCATGCCGCCGGTTGAAGCCGAGCCCGTCGTGCTGGAGCTATCGGTCGAGCCGGTGGTGCTGGAGCCTGTGGAACCCGTGGAGCTGGTGGACGTCGAAGGGACCGTATCCGTTGTGGTGGAAGACGTCGAAGGCGTTGGCGGATCAGCAGGTTTGCTGCAGGCGCCAAGGGACATTGCTGCCGTGATCGCAAGGATGGCGGTAGCGTAACGGGACGTTGTGTTCATGGAGAATCTCCTGTGGGGTTGGTGTTAGTGCAAACCCGGACTTTATTGAACCTGGGGCTCCAGGCTGTCGGAACGAAACGTCCACGCCTGTAGGACAAGCGCATGCACGCTCACTACCGCTGTGCTTCAAGCTGCTGACGGGGGCGTTAGCGGCGCCTTCGCCCGCGCGCTCGCTCATAGGCGGCCATCATCGGTGTCACCGATACACCGTGCAGAAAGATCGATGCCACGACGACCGACATCGTCAATGCGGTGATCTTTTCCGCCAGGAGCGGCGGGAGTCCGTGATTCACCGCGTACATCAGGTAGTAGAGGGATCCGATGCCGCGAATGCCAAACCACCCAATCAGCCAGCGTTGGCCGCTGGAGGCAGTCGAATGGGCCAGGCCCAGACCGACGGCAACGGGACGAATGACAAACAGCAGCACCGGCACGAACCACCAAGCCGCGCTGTGCCAGGTGACGGACCACAAGAGTCCGCCAATGGTCACGACGATCGCGAGTTCGCCGATGCGTTCGACCTGTTCATTGAACCCCAGTAGCGCCTTGGTCATGAACGCCGGTGCGTGCTTCGGATCGACCGCGACCGCATCGGCGGCATCCCGGTCGGCGCTCAAGGTGGCCTGCTGCACGGCCCGCTCGCTGGTTTCGCCGCCACTTTGGGATTGCTCCAGATGGCGCAAGGCCACGCCCGCTGCGAACACGGCCAGAAATCCGTAGCCGTGCACCATCACTGCAATGCCATAAGCCAGCGCGATAAGTCCCAGAGCGAGAAAGTCATCGAGCCCGACTGCCTCCTTGTGTTCCCGGCGCAGGTAGAGCACCAGGCGCCCGACCGCAAGGCCCAACAGCGCACCTACCGTCAGCCCGGATGCGGTGGCCCAAACCCCATCCACCAGCACCCAGCGCCATCCCCATTCGCCGATCTCGTGCAACCCCAGCAGCCCCAGGCCCAGCATGACAAATGGAAAGGCGGTTCCATCATTCAGCCCGCCCTCCCCTGTCAGTGCGAATCGAACCCGGTCCCGGTCGCCGGGCTTGCTGACCTGCACGTCCGATGCGAGCACCGGATCGGTCGGCGCAAGAATGCCGCCCAGCAGGATGCAGGCGCCCAGCGGAAGATCCAGAAACAGATAGGCGACTGTGGCGATCAGAAAAACGGTGATGATCATCGACACGATGGAGAGCCGCAGCGGCAGCAGCCACCGGCGATCCCGCAAGCCAGGACTGAGCTTGAGCCCGGCCGTGAAGAGCGACACCAGAACAATGATTTCGGTTAGCCGCTCCAGCAGGACCTTGTGCGTGATCACGTCGGCCTTGAGCAGACCGATGCCCCAGGGACTCACGGCGATGCCCACCACCAGGTAGAGCATTGCAGTCGATAGGGGGAGCCGGGAAAGAACGGTGCCGCTGAGCGCCATGAGGATCAGCAGCAAACCAACGATGACAGACCACCAGGCAAATTCCATTGCGGTGATTGTCAGGTCGCGCGCGGCTCTGCCGTGTGGGTCAAAGCCGCGTCTTGCACACGACCTGCAAAATCAAAGCACGGCCAGCGCGCCGGACAGGGCCTTGCGAAAGCTCGGGAACTTGTGCACATCGCCATGCCCCGCGCCTTCCACGCACAGAAACTGCGCGGCCGGAGCTGCGGTGCGCAGCGCATGACTATGGTGGATGCCAATCAGTTCGTCCTTGTCGCCGTGAATCAGCATCAACTTGCCGGAAAGCCGGGCCGCATGCTTGGCGGTGTGCAGCGGGTAGCGCAGCACCTGGCGCGGCACCCACGGATAGAGTTCATCGGCCAGCTCGCTCATGCTGCTGTAGGGGGACACCAGATACGTCAGAGCGGGCGCCTTCCCGGCTTCGCACAGTTCAGCGGCGAGGCCGGCAGCAAGCGCGGTTCCAAGCGACTGGCCCGAAATCACCACCGGCTTGCCTTCGTATTGCGAAGCAAAGGCGGCCCAGACCGTGCTCACGTCGGCGCGCAACTGCTCTTCGCTGGCGATGCATCCGCTACTCTTGCCGTAGCCCCGGTAGTCGAACATCACGACGTCGAAATTGACTTCGCGAAACGCATCGAGCTCGGTCACGCAATCGCGCAGGTTGCCTGAGTTGCCGTGCAGGAAAAACACGACGCCGCGGGGGTTGGGAAGCTTCAGGTGCGCCGCAGACAAGCGCGCGCCCGGCACGTCGATCCAGCTTTCGTGGACGTCTGCGTCTGTGGTGAGGGGCTCCTCGGCCGGTAGCGGCACCGGTTCGAAGAGCAGTCGCTCCTGGCGAAACCAGAGGTAGCCGATCGCTGCGCTGTAAACGGCGCCGACAGCTGCGAGCAAACCAAGAGAAAAGAGCGCGTAAACCATGTTGCTGCCCTCCCTTTTCACTTTTAGTTCTTCTTGCTGGACGAATCGCTCGGGCCGTTTCGATCCGACAGTATTTCAGCCGGTGCGCCGATTTTTCCGCTGTCGCCGCCCTGGGCCTGCCAGGTGCCTCCCGATGCGCTGGTGTTGCCCCGGGGATGCGTCAGTTCGTCGTCATCGAGATTGATCGCACCGCCGCCCATCGGCTTGTCGTCGGCGGCACCATGATCGCCTTCGTTGGCGCCAGATGGTGCAACCAGATCCGGCTGCTCGGCACTGAGAAGGCCGATCTTTCGTGAGCTTTCCTTATCGGAAGCCCTAGCGTCCGGGCTGTCATTCTTCGAGTGGTCCTGGTTTGCCATGACTGTCTCCTTTTTTGCCTTGGATCCAGCATGAGCCTCGAGCCAAATCACAACTGTAGGAGTCAGGCGGCGGGTACCGTAGGAACCCCGCGCCGCACAGCGAAGGCCGATCGCGCCCCGGTTAAAGGAGCGATCCGAATAGCGCCAGGAAGTGCTCGTGGGCCTTTTCGCGCAGGGGCCTGCTCTTCCAGGCCTCGTACTTGATGCGGCGTGACTTCTTCAGGTCTTCCTCGAACACCTGCGTCTGGCGCGATGCAAAACCGCGGTCGTAGATATTGAGGTTGGCCTCATCGTTCAGGCGGAACGACCGGACATCGAAATTGGTGGAGCCGACCGAGGTCATCATGCCGTCCACGATCATGCATTTGACATGAAACATCGTGGGCTGATATTCATAAATCTCGACGCCGGCCTCCAGCAGGTCACCCCAGAGGCCGCGCGATGCGCGACGCACGGTCTCCGCATCGATATGCTCGCCCGGCGTGATGATGCGCACTTTCACGCCACGCTTGACCGCGGCGACCAACGCATCGCGCGTGATTTCGTCGGGCACGAAGTACGCACTGGAAAGGTCGATGCTTTTTGTCGATGCAGTAATGGCCAACAGGTACATCATCAGCATGCTCTCGCTGCCGCCATTGGGCGAGCTGGCAAACATCTGCGCGCTCTGCGTGCCGACTGGCTTGAGCGGCGGAAAGTACTGCTCGCCGTGCAGCACATGGCCGGTGGTCTTGGTCCAGTTGTCCAGCATCACGCTTTGCATCTGGGCCACCACCGGGCCTTCGACCCGGTAATGCGAATCGCGCCAGTGGTTCGGATCCTGCCCATTGCCGGTCCACTCGGGTGCAATGCCCACCCCGCCGGTGAAGCCGACCGCGCCGTCAACGATGAGGAGCTTGCGGTGGGTGCGGTTATTCATGCGCGCGAGGTTGTACCAGCGTAGCGGATGGAACTTCTCGACTTCGACACCGGCATTTTTCATCTTGTCGATGATGGAAGCCTCGGCCTTGGCGCTGCCGATCCAGTCGAGCAGCACATGCACCTTCACGCCGTTGCGTGCCCGGTCCGCGAGCGCGTCAGCGAACTCGTGGCCAATGTCGCCGGACCAGTAGATATAGGTTTCGAACAGAACCGTTTTCTTTGCCGAGCGAATCGCTTCGAGCATCGATGGAAATATCTGGTCGCCGTTGATCAGTTCTGTCGCCTTGTTCCCGTCCACGATGGCCGGCCCCATCATGATTCCCATGGAACGCAGGAATTGCGGGTCGTCCACCGAATAAAGGTGCTTGACGTCGGTTTCGACCTTCTTTTCGGCCCCGGTGAAATTAACGAGGATGAGCCCGAAGATGAGCGTCAGGACGATGGTGATGGCTATCAATTTGTGTTTTTTTGTCAAGACGTGCTCTCGCGGTGCCGACAGATGCTAGCGCCGACCGCACCGCTGTGCTGCGGTCTGCCTCATGTGTAGATTTTGGCCTACAGCGGCCTGCGCCGAACGCTTAGGTCGGTGTCAGATACAGCTCGCGCAGCCGTTCCCGTTCGGCAGGACCGAGCTCAACGCCCTCACGCAGATAGCCCTCAATGCTTCCAAAATCGGCTTCGATGGCCTCGTAGGCTGCCGTCATGAACTCTGGCTGCACGCGATAAAGCACTTTTGCCACCTGTTCGGGCAAGGTCCATCCGCTCAGCGACAGAGGTTTGAGCCGCTCGTTGGTGAGCAGATAGTCGCGCATCACCTCGTCCGGGGGCACGTCCAGCGCATGCAGGATCAACGCAGCCGCGAACCCGGTGCGGTCCTTGCCGGCGGTGCAGTGAAAGACCGTGGGCTCGTTCGATTCGAGCAGGTGATCAAAAAACTCGGCAAAGCGGTGGCTATTCCCGCGCACAAAGCCCCGGTAGGTGTCCTGCATGTGCGCCACGACATCCTGGTCAGTCAGGTGGTGGCCGGCCGAGATCAGCTCATTAAGCACTTGCACGATGGTGGGCTCGATGGCCAGCGAATGAACCTCCACACCCGGCACCGTACAGGCCGCCGATGTGCGTTCAAGCGCGCCGCGAAAGTCCAGCACGCGCCGTATGCCCAGGGCCTGGATCTGCCGGGCGTCCGCCTCGTCAAGTGCCCCGAGGTGATCTGATCGGTACAGCGTCGCGGCCCGCAGGGCAGGCCGTGACTGGAGGTTGCCGCGCAGGTCGCGGAAATTGGAGGCGCCGGAGATGATGAGGGACATGCGGTGATGGAAGCCAGGCGTGGCCAAAAAGAAAAGGCCGAAAGCGGACCGTATCGGCTGATTCTAGAATTTACCAGCCAGCAATGGGCCGGGAACTCGGGGCCGCTAGACTGCTCGGAGTTTCATGAACTTCGGACCACTGATGAATCGCAACGCCCTCGCCTTCCTGACCGCATCCCTGCTGACAGCGCTTTCAACCAGTGCCACCGCGCAACTCAAACCAGGTGGAGGAACCGGCCTGAGCGTGCCCGCGGCTCCCGCAGCCTCAGCGCCAGCACCCCGATCCACTGCCAACGCCGAGAAAGAGGCCGCGGGCAGGCTGGCCGCCGCTGGCTGGCTGGTGCTCCTGGACCGGCGCGACTGGGGGCGGGCATGGGAGACGTCGGCGGGGATGTTCCGCTCCACGGTGCCGCTGGGCAACTGGATGGACGGCATCCCGAAGGTGCGCGAGCCCCTGGGCGCATTCGTGGAGCGCGTGCCCGGTGATTCGGTCTACAAGACGACGCTGGAGGGCCGCCCCAATGGCGAATACGTGACCGTGGGCTTCGTGTCGAAGTTCGACAAGCAGGAAACGGAAGAGATCGTGACCGTCGTTCGCGAGTCGGACGGCAAATGGCGTGTTACCGGCTACAAAGTGCAATAAATCGCGCCTTGACCCGCAGGCAGGCCAGTTCAGGGTCTTGTCGTGGCGCCCGAGCGAACCAGCTTCACGCCGCCGTGCGCCGCCTGTTCGGCGAGCGCGAGGTTGTCCCTGAGCGTGGCCAGCGACCTGTCGATCCATGCAAGCAAGGCCGGATCCTTGACGGCCTTGTTCGCCTTTTCGAACATCTCGACTTCATCGGCCTGATACCGCACGCCCACTTGCGCCATGAACTCGCGGTCGAATTTCGCTCCATCGAGTTTCTCAAGTCGGTTCAACACCTTTCGCTGGCTGTTCTCCAGCATGGGCGCCGCCATGCCCCGGGCGTTGAGCATCTGCTGCAACTGCCGGCTGGCAAGCGCATGCGACGCATTGAGGCGAGCAGCGAACGCTCGTACGGATGGCTGGGTGGACTTGACTGCGGCCAGCCGTGAGGCCTCGAGTTCAAATCGGCTGGAGGTGGCGGCGTTGCGCAGGAATCCGCGCTCGGCGCGCTGCTCGGCCGGCATCCGTTTGGCGTTCGCCGCAGCCATGGGAGCAAACAAGGGCACCCGAAATACCGGCCTTGGCGTTTCCGGAGCCGTGGCTGGCGACGTGGCCAGTGAAGAATTCGGAGCGGCAGGCGTTGACTGAGCCCCGGGGCTGTCCTGGGCATGGGTAATGCCTGCGGCCATGATCGCGATGAGTAGAGCAGCGGACAGGCGGAAGGCAGAAGAAGTCATCGACTCATCATCAGAATTCGAGCTCGGCTGTAGGGTCAGTTGCACGCCCCTCGCCACGTAGGACTCTGCCTGCAGGAAGGCGGCTTAGTGAATATGCGCTGCGGTGCTCACGGCCGTCACCAATGCGATTCCGCCCAGTAACCAGGCGATCTGGGCAACCGTTTCGCGCAGTGCGAGGCGCTTTTGCAATTGGGGGATGAGGTCGGCCAGCGCCACATAAATGAAGCTGCTGCTGGCAATGACCAGGAAGTACGGCAGGTAGCCTTCCAGCCGGTCCAGGAGCCACCAGCCGGCCAGTCCGCCCAGGGCCGTCACGGCGCCGGCCAGCGACACCTTGACCAGAGCGGATTGACGATTGCCACTGGACAGCTGCAGGACGGCCAGGTCGCCGATATGGTGGGGCACCTCATGGGCGAGCACCGACAGCGCGGCAACCAGGCCCAGTCGCATGTCGGCCATGAACGCAGACGCGATCAGGATGCCGTCGCCGAAGCAGTGAACGCTGTCCCCGGTGAGAACGGCCCAACCGCCCGATCGAAGCGGCGCAGGACCGTGCTGGTGGTCGTGGTGATGGGGGACATCATGGTGATGGTGCTTGCCGTCGTGGTCATGGTGATGTTCGTGTCCGTGGTGCCACAGTTCGGCCTTGTCCAGGAGAAAGAAGAACACCAGTCCCACCAGGAGCGTTGCAAACAGCGCCTTGGCGCCGATGGCCGCCTCGAATGCCTCGGGCAACAGGTGCATGAAAGAGGTGGCAAGCAAGGCGCCCGCAGCCAGGCTCAGGAGGTGTTGGGGGCTGATGCCCCGCGGCGATTCGCCGGTGTTGCGGCGCAGAAAGCCCAGGCGCATCAGGCCGGCCGCGAGCCAGACGCTACCGATGCCTGCGGCCAGTGTGGCGATCAGGATTGCAAACAATGTCATGCGTGGCGGGCTCGCCACGCATGGCCGGGCCCCTAAGTGATGAAGCGGCCAGTACGGCCTGCTAGGGGCGACATCTTATCAACGAGGCAGTCAGTTCCCGCGGCGTGTCAGCGGCGGATCTCGATTGCCGGCTCGCGAAAGTTGGTGATCGTCCAGCTGGCATAACCAGCCAGCACGATGGTGGATGCAATAAGCAGGTTCTTGATGACGATGTGCATGGTGGGCTCCGGGTAACTTGCGTCTGTTGTTCGACGAAGTCATTGTTCGCCTGCCCGGCAGTCGCCTCTTAAGCAAATTGCCTATCCGGTACTAGGTGGTTTGCCACAATCGGTTTTTATGTCTTCATGAAGGAAAGCCTGCCATGCCCACGATACGCGTCGAGTTGATGGAAGGGCGTACGCCCGAGCAGAAGAAGAACCTGGTCAGGGCTTTGACCCAGGCCGTTGTGGATACGCTGGGCAGCAAGGCCGAATCGGTCGATGTGCTGCTGTTCGACATCAAGCGCCACGACTGGGCCACGGGTGGGGAGCTCTGGTCCGAAAAGACCAGCTAGTCGCGCAGCTCGTCCTTCAACGGACGACAGGCGGTGGGGCGGGCGTGGGCGAAGGCGTCGGTGTCGCCGTCGGCCCCGGTGTGGGCGAAGGCGTCGGAGAAGGCGAAGTCGTCGGCGGCGGCGCCGGGGCAACCGAGCCGCCCGTGCCGGAAATGTTGGCGCCGGGGTTGCCCCCTCCGCCGCCACAGGCGGGCAGCGCAGCGGCGGCCGCCGTCAGCGCAAAAAGCATCGACAGGCGGCGGCCCGCATCGTGCCCGGGGGCTTTGGTGTTTGGGGTATCGGTCTTCTGTACGCTGGACTCGTTCAAGGCGGGCTCCTCCTGACTCATCCGTGCACTATAGGGGATAAGGCGCCAGAGTCTGCGTGAAGACGTCGGTCAACGCATCGAAGGTTCGACAGGCCGACGCGCTGGCGAGCGCCCGGTTCGCCTGCGAATCGACAAGCTCCGCATCGAGCAGGTTACGAAACTGCCGCCACATGCGGCCCGTGTCGCTGCCGTGCCCGTTGAAATAGGCCGCGCCACGATCCGCTGTCAATCCATGAAGCTGAAGCAGCCGCCTGGAAATCACCTGACCGCCCAGCGCAGAGCCTTCAAGCACATACAGCGAGCCGAACAGCGCCGCCGGCGACGCCAGGTCGATTTCGGGATTCGCCCGGGATGGATGGGGCAGCTGCAATGCCACCAGATCGCGCCGGACCATCTGACCGCGGGTGCGGGCAGCGAACCACGGCACCAGGTGCGAAGGCAGTTGCCTTGCGACCGCTGGTTCCCACGCGTCCAGAAAGGCCGCAAAGCCCTGCAACACGGCGCCGTAGTGCGCCAGGGTGAAGTCACCTTCGAGCTGCAGCACCGACTCAATCCGGCGGTGCGACAGCGCAGTGGCGCTGCGAAGGACTTCGATCATCTGGGCAATGTCGCAATGAAGGCAACCTTGCCGGCAGGCTGCTCCCCCTGCGAACACTGAGCGCTTCCTTCCTCGTACGAGTAGGCCAGCGTGCCGCCCTGCCCTACAGCAATCTGGTGCGCGATGTAAAGGCCCAATCCCAACCCACCCTTGTTGCGCAGGTTCTCGTGCGAGTTCTGCTTGAAGGGCGTGAACAGGTTTTCGGCCACGGACGTCGGCAAGGCAGGCGACGGATTGCGCACCTCGATACGGACATTGCCCTCGGCGCCATTTACAACAACCTCCACAGCCCCCGGCCCAGAACCATGGTGGTGCGCATTGGACAGCAGATTGGCCAACATCTGCGAGACCCGGTCCGGATCAATGGTGGCCCACAGATCCGGCACGATGCTTTTCACGAATTCCGAGCCCGGATGTGCAGTGGCAACTTCATCGACCAGTTCATCCACGAGCGCACTGACATCGGTGTTCACCGGCGTAAACCCCAGGCCCATGCCAGCCTGCAGGCGCGAAACGTCCAGGGCCTGCGAAATCAGCCGCTGCATTCGTCCGCTGGACGACTGGATGCGCTGGCTCATCTGCTCATTGCGCTCGGAAGTTCTGCCGATCACATGGGCGGCCATGGAGATCGTCGCCAGGGGCGAGCGCAGGTCGTGTCCCAGCACCGCCATCATCAGATCCTTTGCCTTGCTCAGTTCGGCGTTGCGCAGCGCTGCGGTACGGGTCAGGTCGGCGAACAGACCACGCGCCAGCTGGAGATCAGCAGCGTTCCACGGCACTGTGACGCCCTTGGCGGTTTCCCACCAGACGTCGAACGAGCCCTGCGGCGTCAGCCGTGCGCCCAGGGGTCCCACTTCGACATTCTTTTCAGGTCTGTGACCCCAGGCGACGGTTTCGATCTGCTCTTCGCGCAGCAAAACCAGCCAGCTGTCGGAAAACTCGTCAAAACGTCCTGCCAGAAAGCCGCAGAACGAACCCAGGGCCAGGGCAAGCGAAGCGTCCAGGCCGTCGAGCCTGTCGCGCGCGATCAGGTGGTTGCCGGGCTCGCGCGGCTGGGCAGCCAGCCAATCGACGAGCGCCCGGGCGGCGGGCACTGGAAGCGTTCCATGCACCGCCGTCCTGCCGCTCTCATGAAAGATCGCTGCTGACGCATCGAACACCGCAAGCAATTCATCGCCCATCGCGAGCAGGGCGTTGGACGAGTCGCTGCCTTGCAGCACGCGTGCACTGAGATCCGTGCGCAACTGCGATGCACGGGCAACGCGCCTGGCTTTTTCGGCAGAAGTGATGGTCTGCACGCTGGACGCGAGAATCTGCGCGAGCACATCGCAGGCCATGCGTGTGGCATAGGGCACCAGCCTGGGCGTCATGTGGTGGCAGGCGAGCATGCCCCACAGGTGGCCATCGACGATGATAGAAATCGACATCGAAGCGCCCACGCCCATGTTGGTCAGGTATTCGATGTGGACCGGGGACACACTGCGCAGCACGCAGTGGCTCATGTCAAGCGGTTCGGAGGTGAGTGCTTTTACCGGTACCGGCTGCGACCGGACGTCGGCAATGAGCCGCAAGGTGCTCACTACGTAGAGCCGCCGCGCCTGCGCAGGAATGTCGCTGGCCGGATAGCGCTGGTTCAGGAACGGCGTGAGATGCTCGCTGCGCGCTTCAGCCACGACATCGCCGCTGCCATCGTGGCCGAAGCGGTAGCCCATGACCCGGTCGAAGCCGGTGAGCTGGCGCACCTCTGTCACGGCCACCTCCAGCAGCGACTCAATGGACGACTGGCGGCGCAACTTTTCCATGCCCCGGTGGGCCTTGATCGCGAAACTCGCAGCCGCTGCCGCCGTCTGCGACTGCGGCTCGAATTCCGCCACGACGTTCTCGCCCGAGCGATGCAGGATCAGGTCGAACGGGCGCCCGGCCAGTTCGACCTCATGGTGCTGCGGCAGAAATCCGTCGCTCACAGGCATTGCGGCAACCTCGCCAATCGCCGCGCCAATGTCCGTCTGTCCGTCGAAATATGCGGGAGTCAACGACTCGCCAAGCGCCGGAACAGCGACCCCCAGAAACGCGCCAGCCCCCTCGCTCACGAACGTGAGCTCACCCGATCGGGCGAACGCCAAAAGGGCGCCATGCGATTGAACGTGCCCGGGAATATGGATCGGCTCGCTGGCGCAGTTCTCGAGGGTAACGGCTGGAGTTTCGGGGTCGGTTGGCAAGTTTGGGTAATTCAGTGGATTGATTCAGTCGAACCAGCCACTATAAGAAATTTTCAATTGCTGAGCTGGACGGCGACGCATCAAACTGGAAGCGCATCAGTGCGCCTTTTCCCAGTTGTCGCCAACACCAATCTCGGCCAGCAAGGGCACCCGCAGATCCGCCACGCCCGCCATGAGACGCGGAATCTCGGACCGGACCCACTCCACTTCCGGTTCAGGCACCTCGAACACCAGCTCGTCGTGCACCTGCATGATCATGCGGGTGGCGCGCTGCTGCTGGTCCAGTACCTCCTGGACCTTGAGCATCGACAGCTTGATGAGGTCGGCGGCCGTGCCCTGCATCGGTGCATTGATGGCCTGGCGTTCTGCCCCGCCCCTGCGCGGGCCGTTAGGCGAGTTGATCTCAGGCAGATACAGTCGCCGCCCGAAAACCGTCTCGACATAGCCCTTGCTCTTGGCTGAAAGGCGCGTTTCATCCATGTAGTTCTTCACGCCCGGATACCGTTCGAAGTAGCGCTGGATGTAGTTCTTGGCCGCCGCATTCTCGATGCCCAGATTGCGGGCCAGGCCAAAACTGCTCATGCCGTAGA
>JAZKFD010000033.1:0-14406 GCA_040386635.1 Pseudomonadota bacterium | reverse complement strand
AAGGACGGCGAGGGGCTGCTTCCTGGAAGCGGCGCGAACTTACGGACCCGGCCATGAGCGGGCTCTGGTGGATGACCGGTCCAAGGCGACTCAGCCGCTGATGTTGGCCCGCTTACTTGAGCGCGCACTCGGCCCAGGCCTGCAACCCCTGGTGCGTGAGGATCCCGACGGAGACGGTCAGGCCAGCGCTTTGCCGTACAAGGCGAGCATGCGGCCCCACGCCTTCTCTGCCGCCGGCTCGTTGTAGACGAGCGTATCCGGCGGACACCAGCCGTGCGCCCCTTGGTAGACCTCGATCTCCGCGGCCAGCTTGGCTTTGTCGAATGTCTCCTTCAACACGGTCTTGTCGTTTGGCCGCCGCTGGTCGTCGTTCTCGGCGATGGCAATCAGGAACGACGCCTTTGTGGCCGCCGCCAGCAGATGCGGGCTGTTCGGGCCTACCGCGTCGTTCACTAGCCCGCCACCGTGGAACGACGCGACGGCGCCGATGCGATCAGGCACTGCTGAAGCCGTGTGGAACGACATGGGGCCGCCCATGCAGTAGCCGTGCACGCCGACTTTTCGGTTCTTGTTCACCTGTGGCTGCGCATCGAGCCAGGCGACGAACGCCTTCGCATCCGTCATGTCAGTCGCTGCGCTCATGCCCTTGCGGAACGGCATCATTTCCGGGATCGGCGTCGCGCCCGTGGCGCTTGGCTTGCCGTTGCGATAGAAATGGTTGACGACAAGCACTGAATACCCGGACGCGGCGAGCCGCTTGCCCATTGTTCGCATGGCAGGCCGGAGCCCGAAGATGTCGGGCCACACCAGCACGGCCGGCGCGGCACCAGAGGCGGGGTGCACGAAATACGCGTCGCAGGTGCCATCCGGCGTCTTGATCTCAACCTCCCGTTCGCTGGTCGCCTGCGCGTTGGCCAACGCGGGAAGCATCATGGATGAGCCGGCTGCGACCAGCACGCCAAACTGCCGTCGGGTAATCAGCCCCCTCGCCTCATACTCCGCCACGCTTTCAGCGAAATGGTCCTTGTCGCACATGTCAGTTCCTTATCGTCCAGGTGATCACCGCGGGTCGCGGCGCCAAAAACTACACCAGAAACTGCGTTGAGTGCAGCGGGCTTGCAGCTTGACCCTCGTGCGAGCAGTGCGCCAACATTGATCGTGTCCTCGCCCGGCGGCGTGGTTGTCGCGCTGGTGGGCCGCTGTCGGGCACCGAATCGCGCGACATACAGGACCGCAATCGGTCGGTGGCGGTTCTACGCCATCATGGAATCGTCACCGTAGACCTGCCTGTCAAGCTGGCTGTCCGCAGAGCTGCCGCCCGGCAGCACCTCGTCCCGGCCAGCAGCAGGCGTACGCGAACGTCGGCTTGATGGTTGTCCAGCAGAAATGCGGTGGCTGCTTGGACCGTCCGTAAAACCCTGCGGATCGAAAACTGTCACGCCGCCGGCATCGAGTAAGAAGGCAACACGCCCAAGTGGCCACAAGCCATCACAGCTCAGCCCGAACCGTAGCCCACCACTGCCGCCTTGACCCCTGAAACACATCGTCCACTGCTGTCACCGCCTGGACATATCGTATGTTGCCCAGGTTGCGCACGCCAATTGACCAGCGCAGCGACGCCCACATTGCTGAGACGCTCGTGTCCAGGCGCACGTACCCTGGCACGCGTACAGTGTTGGCTGCGTCGCCCATGCGAGACCCGACAGCAACCACTGAGAGGCCTGCTGTCCCGACCAACTGCCGGCCCAGATTGAACGGGCCGGTGAGCTGAAGGCCTCCACTCACGTCCGGCACGCCGACGAATCGGTCCCCTAGGCTGGCGCTGGTCTTGACCACGTGCCTGGACCGCTGGTATGAGCCATTGGCCGACACTGCCCACTGCGTGGGCCGCCAAGTGCCGCTCAGTTCCAGGCCGTCGACCTGACGCCGGCCTGACGAGATCACAGCGGTACGGTCCAACGGGTCAGTCATTGCCAGGTTGTTTAGATCGATGCGCCAGAGCGAGAGCGCGGCCTTCACCTGGTCGGTTGCCCTCTCGGCGCCCATTTCGACCTGGCGCGAACGTTGCGGCGGCAGGAAGTCGCCACTGGTTGTGCGACCGCGGTTCGGCTCGATCCCGGTCGCTACGGAGGCCCAGCTTCGCCACCCGTCGGAGAACTGCCAACTGGCGCCGGCAAACCACGACCGCCCCGACGACTCAGCGACTATCGTTCGCCCCACGCCGGATCGGTCGGACTCGATTGCATATCGTTGTTGACGAACCGCGCCCGACAGTTCCACCGCCCGGCCCAGTTCGATACGGTCAGCGACCCAAGCGCCCCGTTCGACGATGCGCTCGTCGTTGTAACGGGAGGACAGATCAAGTGCTTGCGGCACCACGGCGCTGAAATCTGGCGCCTCGATATCCGTCATGAACTTGCCGATGTTCTGGACGCCCTGGAAGTGAAAACGCTGCCGATACACATCGAGCCCGGCACTCAGGTCGTGCGGTAGTCCCAACACAGTCGTCCGAAGCCTCAACTGCATACGACCCGAGGTCTGCCGATACCGATCCTGGTATTCGGTGTAGTAGCTCGACACCGTGTCGGGCGAGGTGACGGTCCAGTAACCGATCAGCGTCTCGTCCCGCCTCACGCGGGCGTTTCCGACATCGACATGCACATCCAGACCGGTCGTCAGCGTGTGCTTCCACCGAACGCGCAAGTCACGGTATCGGCGGTCGGCCGGTGCGCCGCCGTCGAGCACGAATAGCCGGTCCCAGGCCACGTGGGCCGGCAGTGCCGGCGATCCCGAAGATCCGCGGTTCGTGATGACAGTGCCGAAACTGAAGGGCGTCTGGTTCCTGGCAACTTGCAGATCGACACCGAACTCGCCGAGCGCGTATCGCCGCTCCACGACGAGCATGCCGGTCTGCCGGCGAAGCGGCAGGTCGGCCCAAGGTTGCTTGCCGTCCTCCACTGCGCCCACCAACCTGAAGCGCAATCCCTGGCCATGCTTCTCCAAGCCGCCAGAGTGATCGACCGTCGCTCGCAGGTGGTCATGGCCGCCCACAGATAGCCCCATGGTTGTTCGGTCGACATCCAACGGGCGCTTGCCGATGTAATTGAACGCACCGCCCGGAGATGTGATGCCCAGCAAAGCGGCGCTCGGGCCGCGCACGAACTCAATACGTTCAATGGTGAACAGGTCCCGGTTGAACATCCGCTGGATGTCTGGCAGACCGCCATAGTGAAGCCGAGACACCGAAAAGCCACGGACCTTAAAGGCTGTAGAGATTCCCGCATTCAGCGGTTCAACCACTGTGCCGGGAAGCAACCCGGTCAGGTCTTCCAGACGACCGGGCTCCCAGAACGTCAGGGAGGGCGCGTCGATCAGAGTCAGTGACCGCGACTTCGCCAGCCACGCGATCCCATTGGCTTGGTGTTCTGTGCCTGCGTCTCTCCGGCCGACGATGTCGACAGTTCGAGTCTCGGAACTTGAGTCCACGGTTTGCGCTGCAACCGTCCCCCCGGCCAGGCAAATCGGCAACAGCAAGAAAAGCCACAACTCTCGCTCGACCGCGGCACGCGTGACCCTGACCCGTTTCGTTGTAGTCATCCTTGCGCGGCACGCCCCTGCTCATTCTTGTGGTCGGTCTTGAAGCGGGACTCACCCGCCTCGTCGGTCTGTTTTCCACCCGACGCATTTGTATCAGTAGAGCCAGACCGATGAGCCTCGGGTAACCCATACCCCTCCGCGATCAGCAGCACCCGCAACGAAGGATGCGCCGACAGAATCTGCTCCAACTTCGTGCGCGCTCCACGGATGAGGGCAAAACTACCACCTTCCCGAACAAATCGCCAGAGATTCAGGGCCGTGTGAGCAATCTGGCGGGGCTCTCCGATCTCGCGCGCACGACTTGCGGCGAATTCGTAGAAATCGAGCGAACTCGGATTGCGACCGGACCAACTACCGCGGTTCTGTGCCTCCCTCACCATCTCTCGCACGTCCTTGCGCCCGAGCCAGAAGTCGCCGATGAATACATACTCCCACACCGTGTTGTCGGGCAGGTCGAAACGGTTGTGCCAAGCCTGCGCCAATGAGTACCATGCCAGTGCTTCGGCGGGGTCGTCATTGACGCCGACGTCGCACAAGCGCTGGTGGAAGTAGCCGATGTTGGAGCACATGTTCTGCACATGCTCGTGCTGATTCGACGAGGCGAAGCAGAACAAGGCGGCGGACCAGAATCGCAGAGCGGCGGCGGCATGCTGCAGGACAAGCGCCCGCGGCTGGCGCCGTGCGTTCTCCTCGATCCATCGACGCTCGCACAGCGCCGCCAGGTTGAGCGACAAACCACGGGAACGCGTGTCGACTTCGCGCACTTGGCCGAACTGGTGTCGTCGAAGTTGTGACGATAGGATCCCAAGGATCGACGGATACGCACCGATAGGATCCTGGGCGTAAGCAATGCGATGCCTCAGAAGCGACAGTGACGATCCGAGGTAAGCGGCAGCCACTTCCACTGTGTCGATCAGGAACTGCGCTTCATCCAGGGCTACCCGAGCATGCTCGAAGTCGCGCCGCAGCATCTGCACTTCCGCCACGCGCAGCTTGAGCAAGACCTGCAGCTCGGGCGTACTTGAATGCCAGGCCTCCCCGTCGGAAAGCGCGTCTAGCGCGGCTTCCAGTTGCCCCTCGCTGACAAAGCTCTGGCACACCAATAGTCCCTGGCACAGCGCCGCTGTCCGATCGGTGGAGGACTCGAATGACAGACCCGGCAAGGGCAACGGCTGAACAGTGACTGCACTGCCGGTAAGCGTGATCTTGTCCCCGGGCTGAGGCTCCCACCACCAAGGGCCTACGGTGGCGGCCCTAGGCCCGTGACGGAGCCGGATAGCGAGCGCATCACCGCGCCCCGCGACCGAAAACATGCCGATCAGGCTTTGCAAGATCAGGCTCCACTGCTTGCGGGTCAGCGGCACCTGCTGGCCCTGCGTGGCCAGCAGCGCGTTCATCTCAGTCGCGCCGCAAGCCGTGGCTGCCGTGCTGTGCCCCCCCTCGATAAGCGCGGAGATGATCGAGGACTCCCAGCGCCGGGTGCCCCGGATCGGGGTGCCGTCGATGAATAGTTGGTTCGACATCCGGTGAACTGTGAGTTCCATCCTGGCCCTTCCAGCGGTTCGTGGCGCCTGGCCCACTGTAGTGCGGACCGGGCACTGCGCCGACGATGCAGAGGTGACACAACTGACACTGCCGGATCGTGGTGGGTTCATCGATCCTCTGCGAGCGATGCGGTCTGGTACATGTTTCCTCGGAAGCCACAGGGCAGAGAGCCGTGGTCTGAGGCCGTTTGCAGGTTCGACCAATACGTGTAGAAGCCATGGGTTGCCGCAACTCAAGGCGCTTGGCACTGCGCTCAGTGCAGTGCCATGAATCGGGCGCCAGGTGAGGTGGGCAGCGCAACAGCAGAGGCACGCAAGAAATGCAGCGATTTCAAATCACCGATGAGGGATAGTGTTGTGAACAAGACCCGCAAGACCCGCGTGATCCTCTTCCTCGGCGCCTTCGCGATGGCTTTGCTTTCGGCCTGCGGCTCGACGACGTACCAGCAGAAGAAAATCGTGTGGGAGCCCTTCGATGCAAAGGAGAACCGGCAACAACGAGACAACGTCACCGTTGAGCTGAAGTTCGTTGATGAACTTCCACCGTCGTTCTTTGCGACGGTTGCCCAATGCGATCAATACGGACGTCTGCTCGTTGACAAGAGCGGTAAGCCGCAACCCGAGAGGATCTCTCTGGGAACGATCGATCAAGTCTGGCAGCAGGTCTCGATCACCAATGGCACTGATAACGTCCTGCGCCTGAACGGCGTAGTGATACGTTTGTTCAATCCTGGCGGGGAGCAGTTCAACGTCTTGACGATGAGCGATCTGCGGGCGGCCCTTTTGAGCAAACGCCCGTGCCAGACGACGCAACTAGCCATGAACGTCTTCGCCGCGAACACGATTTTCGACCGCAACATCGAGATCGTGCCCGGTACGACATCAACGTTCTGGGTGGCGTTTCGCCCGACGACGCGGCTGGCCACGGGCATCTGGAAGATGGCCTTGTACGACGTTCCTGTGAGCCTCGACCCTGCCGGTCGACCGCTGAGAACCACACGGTTCGAGACACGGATCTCGGTAAAGGAAGTGACCAATACCTACACGCGTGAGAGTCTGCTCGCGCAGCCGAAACTGATCGAGAGTTCGGAGTCGTCCGCCACAGGGAAGGTAGTCACGACACCGGGCGCACCTGTGTCCCCGGCTGCAACACCCGCGCCCACCACTGTGTCAACTACCCCAATTGCCCGACCGGCCGAGCCGCCGTCCCAGGTCGCGCCGGCGCCACCTTCTGCCGCCGTGACCGCGCAGGCGCAGGCTCGGCTGAATGCATTGGGCCTCAACGCGGGGTCACCTGATGGTGTCCCTGGTGCCAAGACCCGTCAGGCGGTGTTGCAATTCCAGCGGTCGCGAAACCTGAAGCCGTCTGGCCAACTGGATGCAGACACATTGAGTGCCTTGGGTCTGTAGTCTCCGCGGGTTAGCTAGCGCGACCTTGCTTGGATCTCCACTGGCAGCCCCGTAATTTCAATGATCACCTGCCACCACTGCGCCTCCGCAAACGCGGCGACGGCAAAGTTCTGCAAGCAATGCGGAACGATGCTCGTACCGGAGCCGAAGACTGCCGCGCCCGACCTGCCATGCCCTGCTTGCGGGTATGCCAATAGAGCCGCTGCAGCCTTCTGCACCAAGTGCGGCCATGGGCTGTTGGACCGGAACGCCACAGACGAGCCCAAGGTCGTCGCGTTGCTGGTTCCACCGCCACCGCCACCGCCACCGCCACCGCCACCGCCACCGCCACCGCCCGCCTCCCAAACCTCGCCAGTAGTTCCACACCAGCTGGCCTCACAGCCTTTGGCAGCAAGCGAGAGCTCGCCGCGCATCGATGCCGACGCGCTGGCTGCTTCGGCTCGCGCTCCGCACACCCGGTCAGACACCGATCGCACACCGCCGCCACAGGGCGACAGGTCATCTGGAATGGTTGGTTCCAGTGCCGTACCCACCGCCGCAACCCGTCGTGGCTCACAGCCCGGACTGCTGCTTGTCGGAGCCGGGCTGGTACTGGCGATCGTCGCGGGTGCCAGCTGGTGGTACTTCAAGCGCGCTCCCGTGTCCATGGCGGAGGGTTCTCCGACATCACAGTTGGATCGGACGCCGGCCTCACAGCTCGCGCTGTCATCCCAGCCGATCGCTGAAGCCTCTTCTGGTGCCGTAGCGCCGGCAGCAAGCGGCGTGATTGTCCCCACTGGTACTTCCGGACCCTCAAAAGGAACGGCGGTCGCTACAACACCTACGCCCAGCGAGCCGCAGGCAATCTCGGGCAGTGCTGCCATTGGTGCTGGCGCCCCCTCGACCGATGCAACCATCGACAGGGAACGAATTGAACGCGAAGCCAGGGTGTGGGCCGAGGCCGAGAAGGCGCGCCAGGCGGAGCGCGCCGCCAAGGCGCAACGCTTGGAACAGGTACAGCGAACTGCGCGAGATCCGCAAATTGCCAAGCCCGACGTCGCGCAAACGCGCCGACTGGACGTCGCGCCAACGGTTGCTCCCGCAGCACCCGGCGGCGCAATGCGGCCGTCGAGCCCGCCCCAGGCTCCAGCACCGATACAGAAGGGTCAAGGCGTGGCGGAAGCCTGCGGCGGCTCAAACGTAGTGACCGAGCAATTTTGCATCCTGTCCGAGTGCCTCAAGTCAACGAGGAAGAGCGACCCCGTCTGCGTGCGCCGCGCCAAGGAAGCCGCGGAGATGCAGCGGCGAGACCAGTCGCCATGATCACCCTGGCGACGTGCATTCTTGCGACCGTTAGACCTGCAAGCTATGGCTCGCCCGGACATCAGCAGCACCCTGCCTATCCTGAACGCCATCGGACGGGCATGTCAGGCACCTTGGTGCGGCAAGTCCAACTGATACCCCTCCCGACCTCGCGAGGCACCTAGATGTTTACCACCACCCCTGACGTAACAGTTCCGCCCGCAGGCATCGGAACCGTTGATGCCACAGCACTGTCCAGCTTATTCCAGTGCGTAGCCGGGTTACGCAATTTTCGAGCTGCGACCGCCATGTTCGCCTGCTTCCTCCTTGCCGTGTTGCTTGGCGGGCTTGTCGGAGCTGCGGGCAATCCTGGGTTCGCACGCATGCTTCTGGGTGGCCTGCTAGCGACGGTGCTGTTCTTCTCGGGTATCCATGCGGCTGGCGTTCTGTTGATGGACCAGGCACGCGGCGTACAGCTGCGAAGCGTCACCGATGCATTCACCTACGCCCTGCTGTGCGTACCGAAAACTATCGGCCTGATCATCGTGCTCGGATTGGCGGTTCTGGCCGTGAATCTGCTCATCGCTCTCCTCTTCTACCTGTCCAAGGTTCCCGTTTTGGGGGTTCTGCTGTTCGCAGTCGTTTTTCCGCTCTCGGTTCTGTCGGCAGGGCTGACGACCGCGGCGGTCTTCATTGGATTCCAGATGGCGTTGGCCGCCATGTGGGATGGCGCGCCCCTGTCGGCGGCAATTACCCGCGCAGCAGCGATTCTGCGATACCGTCTTGTAGAGAGCGTTCTGCTGCTGGCAGTCGTATTCGTGATTGGCGGCATCGTGATGGGGCTCGTAGCCTTCGTTCTATTCTTCGGCTTCTGGCCAGCGACGGCCATTGCCGCAGGCATCGTCGGCGGGTTCAACCTCGGTGGATTCAACTCGATCGCTGGGACGATGCTCTCGGGTTCCGCTTCAGGTTACGCATTGGCCGGGGCCATCGGCACGGGTTTCCTCTGGGCACTGGGCGCGACGCTAGTGTTTCAGGTGGGCTTGCTCGGCGTCAACCTGGTCTACCTGCGCGTGGGGGACGGTCTGGATGCCGGCGCAATGCAGTCCGCCGTTCTTGCAAGTTTGGCGCAGGCGCGCACCCTGGCTGCCGAAATGGGGGAGAAGGCGAAGGATGCAGCCGAGCGTGCCCGACTGCACGCCCAGGAAGCTGCTGCGCGCCGTCGGCAAGAGCAGCCACAGCCCATACTGGCACAGCCGGCACTAACAACGCCATCAGCCGAATGTCCCGCATGCAATGCGCTCATTACAGAAGCCGACCTCTTTTGCGGCAACTGCGGTCACAAGCTTCATTAGAGAAATGCATATCTATGGCGACTTGCAACGACCCATCCGTGACTGAGGTCGGCATTCGGTCAATGAACTTCGATGTCGCAGTCGCACAGCGGCAAAATAAGCCGTGTGCGGGGGGGGGGGGGCAGATTTGGATTGGCGCGGACAAGTTTAGGGGCGTGAAGTAGGGGTTCATCCTAAACCACGATGGCCGTAACTACGATGCACAGTCTCCCAGTTGGTTAACCTCGGCGTAATGGCGCTGAACCTAGTAGTCCTAACCCTGCAATGTCGAGGCGAGATGTATATGGAGTCGAATCCTGTGCGAACAACTCTTACGTTGAGGTTGGTCCTGTTCCTTGCGGCCTGCGGTGGCGGGAGTTCCTTAGCCCGATCGGGACGAGATCATTCGCTGTGACAAGTAGAGACACCGTTGTGCATGCTCGTTGAAGTCCAAACCTGATAAGTCTTCATCAACCAGGAGAAGCAACAGGCAAAAGTAATCCAGCAATCAACTGAATTCCAACTTACTAAACCGATATGGAGCCAATAATGCAAGCGATGAATGAGTCAAGCTCGAAAATTTCCATAATACTATCTTTGACGTCTTTGTGGCTGATATCGGGGTGTGCACCGATGATATCTGGCGCAATGAACATGAGCGTCACACCAGAAATTGTGGCACAGAAAACTGCAAAGCACTTTGGCGTCTCAGAAAGCCAAATTCAAATAACCAATCTCCAAAAGGAGGCACTTACCACAAACTATCAGGTCCGAACGGGTGGGAAGTTATATAACTGCTCATTATATTATGGGGATGTGCAATGCAAGCAGCCGGGAACGTAGTTTAGCTCTCAGGAATAGCTGAGCGCATCGATGTTTGAGTTCAACACTGAAGTGCAACACCCCCACCGGACAGGCATAGTACCTCTGCCGGTGTCTTGTAGCCGAGGCGATTTCTTGGTCTGGTATTCAGTTCCTTGGCGATCCAGTTGCATTTGGTCTGATCCAAATCCTTGAGGTCGGTGCCTTTTGGCAGGTACTGCCGGATCAGGCCGTTCGTATTTTCGTTGGTCCCCCGCTCCCATGAATGGATCCAATGCAATGAGTCTGGGCAATCAATGCACATCGCTTCGGGGCGGTCGCAGTGCGGTTCCCCAGGGCCTGACAATAGTGGCGAGGCATGGCGATAGATTCTGTACATCGCCCGAGCACTCGAAAAACCGGTTCTTCAACAGACTGCTAGTCTGCCAGCCGGTGCAGTTGCGAACCGGATTGATGGCTTGTCTGTCCTTCTCGCCGGTCAGACACGAGATATTGCAGAACAGCGCCCTGACAAACGGTGCTAAACGCGATCCACTCATCTATGATACGTGGCGCCTGTTGCAATTCTGCGAGGCTGGGTCGCACACTCCAACAATAATGGGAGCAAGACTATGGGAAGAACCCTGGTGCAGTTTGCCTGCGTCGCGACAACTTTGGCCCTCTTGAACGGATGTGGCGGGTCGGACGGAGGCTCGGCCTCGAATGCGACGACGCCAGTCACGCCCCAGAACTCACCGATTGCCGATGCCACTGGCGTCCAGCTCGCCGCTAGCGGTGGCGGCGTGATCTACGGACTGACGTCGGACGCTGCTTCGACCAGCACCAAGACCATAGAGGTGCGCAAGCTCAATGCGGCCTCCAATCTGTCAGGCCTGGTAGGCGAGGGCTTCACCCGTTTCGGCGGGTTCGCCCGAGGCGACTTCGCTGCGGTCAGCAGCGTCGGGATCGTGGCTGTGGCGGAGTGTGACCTGGCCACCAAGCGGTGCGCGGCGATTCCATTCGAGAACCGGCAAGGCCTAGTCGTGTTCGACATCGTCGACGGCAAGTACTACGCCATCCAGAAGTAGCGGGAGCCTCCCACCATGAAGACACTGATCGCATGGCTGCTGGCCCTGCTCTCGCCCCTGGCCTTTGCACTCGACAAGAACGTCACCGTTACATACGGTGCTGACGGGTCAGCAACGGTCGACCTCAGCGCAGCGCCTTGGGCCGATAAGTACCTGGGCGCCGAGGTGCTGAACTGTAAAACCGAAACCGTCTGCGATCCTTATCAGTCGATGGGGACAGCGAAGACATTTCAGCTGACTACCCCGGGGGTCTATTTCGTGTCCTTCCTTGCCTCATGGACATACGGCAATGGGCCGGACTTCACGACCTACGTGGCCTACGAGCAGAAGATCACCGTACTGGACTCGGTTCCGGCGGACTTACTTCCATACATCGAGAGACACAAGCCCCTGCTTTCGTTTGCCGATGGCGAGGAGTACGGTCCTGTGTCGATCGACACGCTCTTCGATCGGTGGATTTCGGACTTTCAGGTCGTGCGGCTGGTGGGCAGTCCTTCTTATCGTGCCGATGAGAAGGCGAACGACCTCATGCGTGCTAATGCGAACTTCAGGAACAAGGTGTTTATGAGGCCGGAGATTGCCTCCGCCCTCGCTGGCGACCAGTCCTCGTTCCCGATGTACTGGTTCGCGCAGCGAGTTTCGGATACCAAGGTCCATGTCACCTACTTCGTACTCTATGGGTTCGACAAGAAGGGCAACCTCAGTCCAGCCAATCACGAACTGGACCGCGAGTCGTTGACGATCACATTCGAAAAGGTGGGGCAACAGTGGTCGCCCGAGACCGTTACTTACGCCGGCCACCTTCCAGACCAGGACACGATCTTCCAGGGATGTGACAACCTGGTGACTTGCAGTGCCGGTGGGACTGCGCTGGCGCGCTGGACGGGCGGGCGCACGAGCGTCACCTGGGCAAGCGCGTCGCGGCAAGGGGACCGACCGATCGCCTATGTGGCCAAAGGGTCCCATGCGATGAAGCCCGGCTACGGCTGGTACGAAATCGTCAATGCAGGACTCGGCCCGAATCTGGTCGAGAAGGCCGGCAATTCGGTGCTTGCCAATCTGGCCTCACCGTCGCTGGAACGCCTGGATCTGTCGCTGCCTCAACACTCAGCGCTGGTCTTCAGTGGGCTGCTGGTGAATCCTTTCTATTACCTGGAACTTGACGTGCTCGGGGTGATGTCGAGGTTCTTCCCGCATATACGGAATCCCATTGACGGCTGGCTGGATTCGACAGGCACCGCGTTTTCCGAATGCGTACGCCTGAAAGCCGGTTGCGAGTCTTATGTCGTCGCTGTAGCCCCTCCAAGCATAACTTCCATTGTCGTTAGCCCAGCGCCGCCTCTTGTCGGTAGTCAAGCGATCTTCAGCGTCAACGGTGCGAACTTGCAGGGAGGGTACCAGTTCTCGTTCCCGGGGTGCGTGCCAGTTGAACTGCCCAGTGCTAGTACGGTTCTACGAGAATTCGCCTGCTCGCCTACAGAAGCGGGATTGGGTCTCGCGGGATCAGTTTCGCTCGCGTCGGGGCCGCTGATTTACTCCTTCACTTCCGATGTTCTTGAGCCGTCCCCTGGTGCGGCAATTACAACGGTTGCAGAACTCAAAAATAGTTTTAACCGTGCGGCATGTGAGCCTGCGGCGGGAATTGGGGTCTTCAGTTCTCTCGTTCCGTACCGGGCATGCGGTCCAGACGTTGTTGGTGATTTTGCACTGGCCTTTGGTCAGTGCACCCTGCGAAAGTCAGGTGCAACAGTCACATTGAAGACGGAAGGAGGATCCACCGGTTCAATATCTGCGACGCTCAATCAAACATATTCCAATTCTAATACGTCAGCTGGGGACGCAGTCTATATCGGCCGCCCAGACCCGAACTATTTCTCTGGAGGCGATGAGTCGTTTAATCTTTTCATTGGTGACTTCATTGGCACCACTTATGTGAATATAAATCTACGTACCGACGGGCGCGCGATAGTGTCGCTAAGTGCCCAGGACTTCTCCATTAATAAGACGATCTCATGTAGTAGGTAATTGTGCGGGAGTGAGCAACTCGTTTTCAGCGCGAACGCGGTGCTGGCAACATCGCTAGTCCACTGAGTCATTGAAATCGGCTGTGTATGCTCCATCTTGGAGGACATGCACAGGATGACTTTGACGGCCGACGAGCGCGGCGATCTCGAGGCGGTGATCCGCAAGCGCAACGGCAGCGCGGCGCTGGCGCGACGTGCCCGCTGCGTGCTGCTGTGGGCCGACGGCGAGCGCAGGGTGGACATCCGCACCAAGCTGGCCTGCAATGACGCGTTCGTCACCCGCTGGACGCGTGCCTTTGAGCTTCAAGGTCTGGCCGGCCTGGTGTCGCTGCACCCTGGCCGGGCGCCGGTGCAGCCGGTAGCCAAGCTGGAAGCCCGGGTGCTCAACAAGACGCTGAAGCACAAGCCCAAGGACGGCTCCACGCACTGGAGCAGCCGCAAGCTGGCGGCCGAGCTGGGCGACGTCTCGTTCTCCGCCGTGCAGCGCATCTGGCGCAAGCACGGCCTGCAGCCGCATCGTCTGGAGCGGCACCTCGTCTCCAACGACCCCGACTTCGAAGCGAAGGCCGCAGATGTGATCGGGCTGTACTTCAACCCGCCTGCACACGCTGCAGTGTTCTGCGTCGACGAGAAGACGGCCATCCAGGCCCTCGACCGCAAAGACCGGATGCTGCCGTTGGCTCCGGGCCGGGCCGGGAGCCATGGCTTCGAATACAAGCGCAACGGCACCTTGAGCCAGTTCGCCGCGCTCAACACCGCCACTGGCGAGGTGCTGGGCATGACCGCGCCGCGCCACACGAGCGAGCAGTTCGTCGGCTTCCTGGGCGACGTGGTCGCCAGCCAGCCCGAAGGCCGAGAGATCCACGTCATCTGCGACAACGTCAGCAGCCACAAGACTGAGCTGGTTCAAGCCTTCCTGGCCGAGCACGGCAACGTCCAGATCCACTTCACGCCGACCTATTCGTCCTGTCTCAACCAAGTCGAGAACTGGTTCTCCCGCATCCAGCGCGACGTCATCAGCCGTGGTGGCATCTTCACCTCCGTCAAGGACCTGGACAAGAAGCTCATGCGGTACATCCGCGAGCACAACAAGAGCCCCAAGCCGATCAAGTGGAAGTACGACAACCCGAACCGTCGACACCACCAATTCTTCTGATTCAGTGGACTAGCGTCTGCGATCCATGCCATCCGTTGTGGAGGCTCCAGGTGCCTAATTGACGATCCGGACGGCCGCTTCTCGGCAACGAGATCAAGATCGCAAGAGACTTCTCCGGGTCGTCAGCACCAGTTCGTGACCTTCGGATGCAGTCGTTCAGCCGCTCCATAT